>NZ_JBGGKS010000028.1:0-64646 GCF_041287095.1 Mycobacterium sp. pUA109
CGCGCGGCGCTCACCAGACACCACCGCCCCAAGATTTGCCAGAACCTCCCCACGTTGCACTAACCACTTGACAATGCGCGAGTGACCGCCTGCGTGAGCGCACTTTCGCGGGATGATGTCCGGGCCGCTCAGGCCTCGATCCGCATCATGTGCGCGAACTTGCCCACGAACAGCGGCGGGTAGGCCCCGCGGCCGGCCCGGTGCATCCACACCGCGGCCGGGGCCGGATCCTCGATCCAGGCCCGAGCGCTGGCCTCGTCGGCGAGCTCGTGCAACACCAACACCTCGTGCTCGTCGTCAAAGGCCTGAAATATCCACATATTCCGAACGCCCGCCGCCCGGAACCCGGCCAGGTCGCGCCGGACCGCCGCGACCAGCGCCGGAACGTCGTCGACGGCGGCGATCGCGGCCAACACGATGTCCGGCGCGGCCGCGGTGGCGGTCACGTCGAATTTCGCGGCCTTCTCCCCGGCGAACACGGCCGGGATGTCGTGCACGCCCACCGCGTCGAACCAGTCGAAGAAGATCCGGGAGCGCAGCAGGTCCACGATGGGTTCCCGGTTGTGCACACCGATGGTGACCAGCACCCGGCCGGGATCGGTCGTCGAGAGGTACACCCCGACGTGATGCGCACCGATGTCGGCCAACCCCGCCTTGCGCCGCTGCAGCAGCGGCCACACCCGGCTCGGGTCGGGCACCCGGTAATCCGAGGCGATCAGCAGCGAATGGCTGAACGCCTCGGCGGGGCTCACCGCAGTTGCCCCTTGTCCACCTTGCCGGTGGCGTTCAGCGGTAACTGGTCGAGGAACTGCACCAGCCGCGGCACCTTGAACCCGGCCATCCGGTCGCGACTCCAGGCGATCAGATCCGCTTCGGAAACCGGCGCTTTGGTGACCACGAAGGCCTTGCCCACCTGGCCGAGCCGCTCGTCGGGCACACCGATCACCGCCGCCTGCGCGACGGCCGGGTGCTCCAGCAGGAACCCTTCGATCTCGGCGGGGTAGGCGTTGAACCCGCCGACGATGAACATGTCCTTCTTGCGCCCGACGATGCGCACCCGGCCGGCCGCGTCCATCGTGCCGATATCGCCGGTGTGCAGCCAACCGTCCTCGTCGATCGCCGCGGCGGTGGCCACCGGATCGTCGAGATAGCCCTGCATCACGTTGTAGCCGCGAACCAGCAGCTCACCGTCATCGGCAATGCGCACCTGCACATCGTCGCACGGCGTGCCGACCGTGGTGGCGATGTCTTCGAACGAGTCGCCGCGCCGGGACGCGGTCACCGTGCCGGCTTCGGTGAGCCCGTAGCCGGTCATGATGGACTCAAACGGCAGCTCGTTACGGATCCGGCGGACCAGTTCCACCGGGATGTCGGCGGAGCCGGTGACCGCCGCCCGCAGCGACGACAGGTCATGGTGCCCGCGGGCCGCCAGCAGCGAGTGGTACAGCGTCGGCGGCCCGGGCAGCATGCTGATCCGTTCGGCCTCAATGAGTTCGGCTACCGCGTCGACATCGAACACCCGCACCGGCAACATGGTGGCGCCGCGGATGCAGGACGCGATGGCGCCGGCTTTGTAGCCGAACGTGTGAAAGAACGGGTTGACGATCAGGTAGCGGTCGCCTTCACGCAGGTCGGCCAGGTCGCACCAGTCGGTGTAGCCGCGCAGGTTTTGTCGATGGTTCATCATCACGCCCTTGGGCCGCCCGGTGGTGCCCGAGGTGAAGATGATGTCGGCGATGTCGGTGCCGTCCACCGGCCGGTGCAGCGGCGCGCCGCTGGACAGGAAATCCGATTTCAGGTCGATCACCGGAACCCCGGCGGGGGCGGTGAAATCCAGTCCCAGAAAGCCCTTCTCGACCAGCACCAGCTTGGCTCCGCTGCGGCGGATCACGTCGTCGGCCTCGGACTGCTTGAACCGGGTGTTGACCGGGACCAGCACCCCGCCGGCGCTCAGCACACCGAACGCAGCGATGATCCATTCGGCGCAGTTGGGCGCCCAGATCGCGACCCGGTCGCCCTTGTCCACCCCGGCGGCCGCGAATGCCCCTGCGGCGCACCGCACCTTGTCGGCGAGTTCGATGAAACTCAGCCGCAGTGGGCCGTCGACGACCGCTTCGGCATCGCCGAAACGGTCGCCGACACTCAAGACCATCTCGGGGATGGTCTGCCAGCGCGGCACCCTAGACGGTGACGAGTCGACCGAGGTTGCCGCCCATGATTTTGGCCTGGTCCTCGACCGAGAGATGCTCCAGCGCCGTCACGTAGTGCGTCGGCTCGCCCAGGCCCTCCGGGTGCGGCCAGTCGGAGCCGTAGAGCACCTGGTCCACCCCGATCAGGTTGATCAGGTCATCGATACCGTCCTCGTAGAACGGGCTGACGTAGATGCGGTTCTTGATCTCTTCCATCGGGTTGCCCAGGAACGCCTCCGGCGCCTTCCGGTAGACCTCGGCCATCGAGTCCAGCAGCGGGAACATCCACTTGGACCCGGCCTCGACGATGCCCACCTTGAGCTTCGGGTGGCGGAACAACGCGCCGTGGATCACCCAGGAGGCGACCGCGTCCTGGATCGGGCGCCACTCGTTCAGGATCCCCATGGCATTGGTCTGGAACGGCAGCATCTCCTGGGTGGCACCGTCCCACTCGGAGGTGTAGCGGGAGTAGCCGCTGTCCGAGGAGTGCATCCCGATGAACACGTCGTATTCGACGCACTTCTCCCAGAACGGATCGAATTCGGGCAGCGCGAAGGACCGCGGGCCGCGGAACCCGGGCACCGGCGCCGGACGGATCAGGATGGCCCGGGCACCGCGCTTGACGGCCCACTCCAGTTCCTCGATCGCCTTCTCCACGATCGGCAGGGTGATCACCGGCGTGGTGAAGATGCGGTTCTGGTAGTTGAAGCCCCACACCTCGTCCAGCCACTGGTTCAGTGCGTGGATGATGACGTGGATGGCGACCGGATCGTCGCGCAGCCGCTCTTCGATCAGGCTGGCCAGGGTCGGGAACATCAGCGTGCGGTCGATACCCAGCTCATTCATCAGCTCCAGACGGGGGGCGGGCTCGAAGAACGCCGGGATCGCCTTCATCGGCTCACCGAACAGCTCACGCTTGCTTTTGCCGTCGGGATTGCCGAACTTGAAGTACTCCTCCCAGGCGCCAGGTTTGGCCACCACCGAGAACGTCGGGTTGGGGATGTACTCGCTGATCTGACCACGGATGGCGATCTTGGTACGCCCGTTGACCTCGACGTACTGGACGATGCCCTTGTACTCCTCGGGCAGGTACTTGGTCAGCGCCTCCGGCGGCTCATAGAGGTGGTTGTCCGCATCGAACAGCGGAAACGGTATGTCGACCCGATGCGACAGTTGACCCATGAGATGCTCCTTTTCAGTTCAGGAGAAGGTTATTCTCTTTTGGCGGATGTCGCAACGGGCTGGCCCGGTCCGGGCCAGGGTGGCGGGGCGCCAGCGCCGATTGTGCTGCGGTCAGATCGGGTCGAATGCGGAGATCAGCCAGCGTCCGCCGACCTTGTCGAGCGTCACCCGATACGTCGAGGGGGTCTTGGCGGGCACGTCCTCCCCGACGGTGACGATCTGGTCGACGAACAGCACCACCACGGCGTGGCCCGCGGTGGCCGACACCGACCCCGCCGCCGAGACCTGCGCTTTGGCCGTGACCCGCTGTTCTTTCGCGCGCGGGACGATCACGTCACGGGTGAACTGTGCAAACGAATCACGGAAGCCGCCGGTCAACCGGTCCCCCGCCGCCGCTAGGTCCTGGTCCACGGTGTCCGACTGATACGACAACATCGCGGTCGCGGCGTCCTTGGCCACCTGGACGGATTCGACGCGGGTGTCGGCGGCGTCGCGGGCCGACGAATCCAGCCCCTTAAGCAGTCCCGCCGCCAGCGCAAGCACCAAAGCCAGACCGGGTAGCACGCCGTAGTCCACCAGCCGCGACCAGTCGACCCGCCGTGTGGCCGGGGCGCTTTCGGCCTGTTGCACCGGTTCGGCGCCCGGCGTCTCACCGTCCTCGGCATCCCGAGCATCCTCGGCGGGCGGCTCGTCCACGGCCACCGCCGGCTCGGTGGCCTGCGCCGCGGTGGGCGGCTCGGCGCCGTTGTCGGTGCCCGCTTTGCGGTGTCGCCCTTTGCTCATTGCACGAACTCCACCTTCGCGACTTTCGTCGCGTCGCCCACCTTCTGCACGGTCAGGCGCATCCGCCAGGCCTGCGGTGGCTGCTCGGGCAGCGCAGCGCTCGAGGTGGTCACCGTCACCGCCACCACCACCTGCGCCTCGTCGCCGCTGCGGGATTCCAGCCCGGCCGCCGACACGGTGCCCACCGATTTCGACTGTGCGTCTTTCACCGCGGCGATGTAAATCTGGGATCGCTTCGCGAAATTGTCGTGGAAGGTGCCCGTCGTCGCCGCCAGGATCCGTTGCACGTCGGCGTCGACGTGCGCGTAGTCGACCGTGGTCAGATCCGCCGCCCCCTGCCGGCCCCCGTCGAGGAACAGATTGACGTCGGCCTGAGCGCTGCGGGACTGGTAGGTCCGCAAACCGAGCCAACCGACCAGACCGGACAATGCCACCACCCCGATCAGCCCGGCGACGAGGGCCGGCCGCGGGCGCCAGCGCGCCCGCATCGGCGCGGCGGTTTCCTCTTCGGCCACAACGACTTCCGGTTCGGCAGCGGCGTCTCCCCCGGCATCCTCCGTGACCGGTGGCGTATCCGCCGGCTGCGGCGCCTGCACCGGTTCCGCATCCTGGGTCGTCGACCCACTCGCGTCCCCGTCCGGGCTGCCAGCATCGTCGGGCATCACGTCTCCTTGTCGCGGTCCCGGGGACCGACCCCTTAGCTTGATTGCGGTTCACCCTCGAGCCGGCGCAGCCAGTGCTCGACGAACGCGACCGTTTCGGCGTGCCCCGCGGTCATGCCGAGCGCCTCCTGCTCCATCACGAGCACCCGCGAGACGCTGGTCATCAGCACCATCATCACCACCGCCGGGCATTCGTCGGTATCGAGGTCGGAGCGCTCGATGATCTCCGCGACCGCCTGGCACTGTTCGGCCCGCAATTGCTCGGCGTATCGCGCGATTTCCGCCTTCAGCTCCTTGCGGTGGTGGGCGAGTGCAATGAACTGGGTGGTCAACGCCGTCCCCGCCGGGTCGGTGCTGAATCGCCACAGTGCCCACAGTGGCTGCGCCGATTTCAATGCCCGAGCCTGCTCTTGCAGGCCTTGATCGCCGCGGCGACGGAACGCCGCCAAGAACAGATCGTCCATGGTGCGGAAGTAGTAGTGGACGAGTTGGTGCTTGAGGCCGGCCTTTTCCGCCACCCGACGGGAGCTGACCGCCGCGTAACCCTCTTCCAACATCAGCTGCTCGGCCGCGTCGAGCAGCAGCGTGCGATTCTTCGCGTCGGGTGCGCCAATGCGGCGGGGCGGCTTAACTGAGTGGGCCATGCCCGCCGTCCCGCACCATCGCCACCCTGTGCACCTCCGCCATGCTAAGCAGCTGCATAGCAGCTGTCAGCTCCTTCCCACCGGCCGCCCGCCCGGTTGCGGGTTCGGCACCGTCGACCTCTTCATCCGGTTAACCGGGGATGCTATTCTCCCAGCACGAGAATGTGAATCTCGTAGTGGGTACCCGTGGAGGTAGCGGTGAAAGCGGTGGTGACGCGCAGCGCGGTGCTGGGCATCGCGTTCGGCGTGGGCGCCGCGGGCGCGCTGGTGGCCGCGATGCCGGCGGCAGCGGACCCGCCGCAGCACCGGGTCCGCTACACCCTGAGCGCCACCCAGCCCACCCGTGCCGTCATCTACTACCGGGAAGTCCAGCCGCCGAACTTCGCCGAATACAGCCACGACCCGTACCTGTACAGCCCCCGCGCCGACGCCGACGTCGGACCGAACCGCCCGTGGATATTCGAGACGACGCTGGCCGACCCGGAGGACTGGGCCCTGGTGGTCGCGCAGAAACCCGCCCACCAGCAGGAGTTGCAGGCACCCGGGTTCGTGTGCGAACTTCGCGTCGACGACGTCGTGGTCAGCACCGACGCCGGCACCAAGGGCGTGCTGTGCTCGCTGCGTACCTGGTGAGCTGGCTCGATGCGGACGACGACCTCGGTGCAGGGCCACACCCCGGTGCTACCGTGAGTGGCCTTGCGCAGGCCGGAGCCAAGGACAGGAGGCGGTATGCCGTCGCGTAAACCCGCGACGTCGGATGCCACCGACAACGACACCACCGTCGCGTCCGAGGCTGCGACGGAATCCGATGCGCTGGCGCTGGCGCTGGCGGAGGCCGAAGCCGCCGAGGCCACCGCGGCGGCCGCCCGGGCGCGCGCGGAAGTGCTGCGGTTGCAGCAGACCCGTGCCGAAGAGCCGACCCCGCCGGCCGAGGACGAGACACCCGAGACACCTGAGGACGAGACGGTCGCTGAGCCGGAGCCCAGCGAATCCGAAGATGACACCGCAGCGACGGCCGACGCGGCCGGCCGCACCCGGCAACCCCGGCGGATCTGGACGCCGGTGCGCTGGGTGGCCGCAACGCTGGCCGTGCTGGCGGTCGGTGGGCTCATCGCCGCCAGCGTGCTGATGGTGCTGCAGGATCGCGATGTTCAGCACCGTCAGCGGCAGGCCGGCGAATACATGGCCGCGGCGCGACAAGGCGTGGTCACGTTGATGTCGCTGAACTTCAACACGGTCGACGACGATGTCAAGCGCATCCTCGACAATTCCACCGGCGAGTTCAAGAAGGACTTCGAGAAGCAGGCCGGCGACTTCGTCAAGATGGCCAAAGAATCGAAGGCGGTCACCGAGGCCACCGCGACCTTCGCCGCCATCGACTCGATGACCGACCACGACGCGACGGTGCTGGTGGCGGCGAACACCAAGGTCAGCAATTCCGGCGGCGCCAAAGACGAGCCGCGCAACTGGCGGCTCGCGGTGAAGGTCGTCCGGGAGGGGGGCCAGGTGAAAATGTCGAGTGTGGAGTTCGTGCCGTGAGCAAGGCCGAGGAGAACACCGACGCGGGCACCGAACCCGACGCCGAAGAGCCCGAAAGCGGTGCGGTGGCGCTGGACGCCGACGACACCACCACCGAATCGGTGGACCCACCGGGCGACAGCGATCGGCGAGCCCGCGCGGTCGCACCGGCGTGGTGGGCCGCGATTGTGCTCGCCGTGCTGCTGATCGCCTCGATCGGCGTGGCCTCGTGGTTGTATTTCGCCCGGTACCAACCGGATCGCCAGCTCGGCTCCGACGCCGAACAGGCGGCGTTGACGGCCGCCGCGGACGGGGCGGTGGCCGTGCTCAGCTACGCGCCGAACACCCTCGACAAGGATTTCGCCTCCGCCAAATCCCATTTGACCGGTGACTTCCTGTCCTACTACACGGATTTCACCCAAAAGGTGGTCACCCCCGCGGCCAAGCAGAAGGAGGTGCAAACCTCGGCCGCGGTGGTGCGCAAGGGCATCATGAGCATTACCCCCGACTCGGCCGAGGTGTTGGTCTTCCTCAACCAGACGACGATCAGCAAATCCAACCCGGACGGCGCCTTCTCGATGAGCAGCGTCAAGATCGGGCTCGAAAAGCACAACGGCCACTGGCTGATCGCGTCGTTCGATCCGGTCTGAGCCGGGCCCGGCACGCTACATGCGGGTCAAGGAGAACGCCCAGGTGTTCACCCCGGGCGGGCCGTTGAAGCAGCCCACGTCGAAGTGCGAGTCGACGCTGCCGGCCAACGTGTTCGCATCCCAGGTGTAGGTGTCGCGGGTCGGCAGCGCGGCGCCCGGGCACCGCAGCCCGTCGGGCACGTCGGAGGTAAACGAATAGTGGCCGTCCACCAGTTTGGCCGTACCGCCGTAATAGGCACCAAACTGTGGCCGGGGCAGTGCGCTCACCAACACGCAGCCCGAGGGCATCTGGTCGAACTGACCCGGCGTCTCGCACGGGTACACCGCCCACACCCAGGAGGCGTCCGTCCAGCGGTCGCTCAAAACCTCGTAGTTGCCGAAGCGCATGTCCGCGCCGGCGGGCGACGCCAGCATCGTGGCGACGCACACCGGCGCGGCCAGCACACCAAGAATCTTGTGCACGGGGACTCCTCTCGGGTGGGCTAGGTGTCCCCGCGGCGCCACAGGGCCGCGCCGTCTCGGGGGTTACAGCTCAAAAACAGTCCGTCCGGTGCCTGCGCGACGTCACCGTCGTAGCCGGCGCAGTCGGAGTTCTCGTCCTTGATGCCGTGCATCTCCGGCGATCGGAACCAGCGCGGGTCGTACCGCCGCGGCGAGCCGCAGAACACCATCCGGCCCCAGTCGGTCACCCCGAACACGTAGTAGGTGGTGCTGTCACACGGCGCCCCCAGCACCACGTGCGGCACGATGCCCGGTGTGCACGCCGGATAGTCACAGGCCGCCGGCGGGTCCGCGGCCGCCGGCGTCGCGGCGGTCAGTACCGCGATGGCGACGACCGGCACCGCCGCCAGCCCGGCCAGCGTGTTCCGACGATTTCCCATGGGCGACTTCACCTCCCGCTACAGCCGGACCAGTGTCAACGGCAACTGAATCACCAAGGGCTGGTTGCGCCCGCAGGCGCCGCTGAGACCGATGGTCCGGTCGTAGCCCATCAGCAAGTCGGTGTTCGACTTGGTGTACTGCCCGTTGACGTCGCTGCCCTGGAACTGGTAGCGCTGCCGGCCCGGCGAGGTGGTGCCGTCCGCACACCTCTCCCAGGTCTCGTGGTACCGGTCGACGATCCACCGGGTGCTGCGCCACTCCAGCGGAGCCGTCCAACCCTGATCACTGCTGACCTGGCCGGTGCAGACGTGCGCGTTCTCGCAACTTGAGCTGATCGTCCACACCGACACCACGGTGGCTTCATCCATGAACACCTCGTTGGTCTTGGCCCAGTCGCCGTTTGAGGTGACCCGGTAGCTGCCGTTGAGTTCGAACCCCAGCGGCGCGGCCTGCGCGGGTGTCGCCGCAGCGCCCAGTCCCAGCAGCGCCGTGGCCAAGGTCGATACCAGTCCTCGCATTGCATCTCCTCCGCATTCCCCACCGCTAAGTCGGCATCAAATCCGTCCACGATTTGGGCGTCCCGGGCAGCCTCTGCTGTTCGAATCGCCCATCGGGGGTCAGGTACTTGCCGGTGCGCGGGTCGTAGGGCAGCACCGCCACCGACGGGCCGCCGCCGCTAAACGCGGACGGCGCTGCCCCCGGGGCTTCCGGCGGGCCCGGCGCGGGCGCTTCCGGGCCCGGACCGGGGGCCTCCGGCGCCGCGGCCTCCGGCGCCTCCGGCGGCACGGGCGCTCCCGGCGGCGCGACCCCCGGCGGCAGCGGCGTGCCCTCGACCGGACCGAAGATCCGGTCTTGGAAGTCGACGCGGTCATCGACCGGGATGCCCTGCTTGATCAGGTTCGGATCGAAGGCACCCGGCCCGGTCAAATGCTGGCGCATCGCGATCGGCACGAATCCGCGGGGGTCGTCGCAGAGTTCGACGGTCGGGGCCCGCTTACCCGGATGCTCGATGCACGGGAAGTTGCGGGCGCCGCGCACCGAGATCGGCGAATCCTGGGGCAGCTTGCAGTACATGCCCTCGGGGGTGTCGATGGTGGTGGTATCGGCCGGCGACCGACGCTGCGAGGCCGGGGTAAAGCCCACCGTACAGGGGTTCGGGTCGCCGACAGTGAGGCTGAAATCCCCCTGCGGCAACCCGGTCGGGTTGTTCTTGGGCACACCGAACGACTGTTGTTGGGCGATGTACGCGGGCAACAGCACCAGCAATTGCTCGATGGCCGGGTTGTACACCATCAGCACCTGGCTGACGGTGGTCATGTTCGCCAGCAGGATCGGCAAGGTCGGCTTGATGCCGTTGAGCAGCCCGGACACTTCGTCGGCGAAGCCGGGGAAGCGCTGCAGCACGGTGCGGATCTGCGGGTCATTGGCGACCAATTGGTCGCTGATCCCGGCCAGGCTGCGCGCCCAGGTCCGGATGGCGGTCGTGCTCTGGGCCTGGGAGTCCAGCAGCGGGCCGCTGTCGTTGATCAGGGCGCGCAGCCGCTCGGAGACCCGGTTGGCGTCCCCGCTGATGGTGGCCGTCGAATCCAGCAGCGACTGCAGGTCGAATCCGGCGCCGTTGAACGCCAGAAAGGTTTCGTCGAGCAGGTCGCTGATCTTCTGCTTCGGAATGGTGTCCAGCAGCGCGCTGAGGTGATCGAGCATCGGCCCCACCTCTTGCGGGACCACCGTGTTCGACGCCGGGATCACCGAGCCGTTCTGCAGGTACGGTCCGCCATCGGAGTTGGGCAGCAGATCGACGTACTGCTCCCCGATGGCCGACACGCTGCGCACCGCGGCGCGCAGGTCGGCCGGGATCCGCGGCGAACGGTCCAGCGACAACGTGGCCCGTGCGCCGGTCTCGGTCAAGGCGACGTCGGTGACCCGACCGATCTGCACGCCGTTGTAGGTGACGTTGGAAAATCGGTACAGTCCCCCGGTTTTCGGCAGATCCAGCTTGACGGTCAGCTTGCCGATCCCGAGCAGGGTCGGCACCTGCATGTAGCTGAACAGCATCACCGCCACACCGATCACCGAGGCGATGGTGAACAGGATCAATTGGGTCCGAACAAAACGGGTCAGCATCTAGCCACCGCCTCCCGGTGCAGCCGCCGGGTAGGGGCCGGCGAAAAGTGTTGGTGCGGGAGCCGGAGCTTGTTCGGGCGGCGTGACCGGCAGTACCGGCCCGCCCGGTGCCGGCGCTGGCGCTGGCGCCGGAGCCGCGGCCGGTGCGTCGGGTGCGGGAGGTGTCTGGGCGGGCGCGCTCAGCGGGCTCATCAGCGGATCGTAGGAGTAGTTCAGGTACCACGGATCGCCGGGCGCCGGAACGAGTTTCGCGTTCTCGTCACCCCAGCGGGTGCCCGCGAACAACGACCGCTTGAGCCGCGAGTAGGTCAGGTCGAACACCGCGAACAGGTTCAGGTAGTCCCCGCGGACGGCGCGTTCGATCGCGTTGGCGCCGTACGGGAACGCCGAGCCGTACGCCAAGGCGGCGTTCAAATCGGGACCGACGTCGGCCAGCGCCTTAATCGCCGGCTCGAGATGTCTCAGGTCGCCCACCAACTGGTCACCGGCGTCGTGGACCAAGGCGGTGGAGGTGTCGCCGAAGCGTCCCAGCTTCTCCAACGCGGTGGTGAGCGTCGGCCGTTCCTTGATCAAAACGTCGATCGCCGGGGGGATTTCGCGCAGCGCGCGTTGCAGCACCGGGCGCTGGTCGGCGAAGGTCTCGGCCACCCGGTTGAGCTGCTCGATGGACGCCACGATGTTGTCGCGCTGCCGGTCGAGCACCGCGGTGAACCGGTCCAGCCGGGTGATCAGGTCGCGGACGTCGGATTCGCGCCCGGCCATCGAGGCGCTGAAGTTGTGGATGATGTCGCCGATCTGCCCGAGCCCGCCGCCGTTGACCAGCACCGCCAGCGAGGACAGGGTCTGCTCGGTGGACGGGTAGCTCGACGACGAACCGACCCCAATGGTGGCCCCCGGCGCCAGGTGTCCGGACGGGGCCTGGCCCACCGGCGGGTCCAGCGCCAGGTGCATCGAGCCCAGCAGGCTGGTCTGCCCGACGGTCGCGACCGCGTTGCTCGGCACCACCACACCTGGGTTGACCGACACCTCGACGTTGGCATGCCAGTTGTCGACGGTCATCTTGCCGACGCTGCCGACCACCACATTGGAGATCATCACCGGGGAATTGGATTCCAGCGTCCCGACATTGGCGAGTTCGACGTGGAAGCGCTGCGCCCCGGCGCCGTGTCCTTGAGCGCCGGGCAGCGGCACCGAGTTCAGCCCCCCGAACGCGCAGCCGGTGGCGGTGCACGCCACCGCGGTACCGACGGTCAGGGTGCGCCGGGCGGCGCGCAAACCGATCATGGTGGCGTCCCTTCCGCGGGCAGGCTGGGTTGAGGTCCCGGTGCCGGTCCGTCCGGCAGCATCATTCCGTCGAAGGTGACCGCACCCGGCGGCGGTGCGCCCGGGTAGACCGGCGGCGTCAGCGGGGCGGGCAGCCCGTCCGGGACGTAGGCGCCGTGCGGTCCGGTCGGCGCGTCCCAGCCCGGTGGCGGCGGCACATCCCCGCGCAACCCGGTATAGGCCGAGATCATGGGCGCCGGTTCGGGCGGCGACGGGATGCCCCCGGCGCCCGGCATCAACGCGGGGTCGGTGTAGATCAGCTTGTCCGGGCTGCCGGACTTGCCCAGATAGGGGTTGATCGGCAGCGGGAATCCGTTGAAGTTCAGCAGCCGCAGCCCCGGGCCCAGGTACTGCTCGCAGAGTTTGGCCGTCTCCGGCGCGGTCACGTTCTCGACACCGCCGACCATGCCGCAGATCAGGTTCACCGGGTTGGCCATGTTCACGAACCCGATCGACCCGATCGGGGTGCCGCTGGTCGGGTTGAGCATGTTGAGCGTATTGGAGATGGCGTTCGGGGTGATGTGCAGAATGTTGCGCAGCGAGTTCTTGGCGTCGGCCAGCGTCTGCGTGACGTTGGCCAACCGCGCCACCGACTC
This sequence comes from Mycobacterium sp. pUA109, assembly GCF_041287095.1. NCBI lineage: Bacteria > Bacillati > Actinomycetota > Actinomycetes > Mycobacteriales > Mycobacteriaceae > Mycobacterium > Mycobacterium sp. pUA109. Next base: position 12,554 of record NZ_JBGGKS010000028.1, read on the forward strand.
GGTGGTTTCGTTGCGACTGCCCGCCACGAACCGTTGCACTTCACCGATCGAGGTGGACAGGTCGGTCAGCGCCGCATCCAAATTGGACCGGCTGTCGTCCACCACGCTGGTCAGCGTGGCGAGCCGGTCCTCGAACACCACGATCTGCTGGTTGCTGTCGCGCAGCGCGGTGACGAAGGTCTGCAGGCCCTCGATGATGTCGACGATGTTGCCGCTGCCTTGGGCGAAGACCCGTGCCACCCCGGACAGTTGAGCCAGCGTCTCGCGCAGCTTGGTCCCGTTACCGGCCATGGCGCCCGCGGCGCTGTCGATGAACCGGGCGGCCGAGGTGCCCGACATCGTGCCGTGCTCGCCCAATTCGGTGGCCAGCCGGTTCAGCTGGGTTTTGACCTCGTCCCATTCCACCGGTACCGCGGTGTGCTCCCGCGGGATCACCGCGCCGTCGGACAGGGTGGGGCCGTCCCCCTTGTGGTACGCCGGGGTCAGTTGGACAAACCGCGCCGCCACCAGGTTGGGCGCGACGATGATCGCCTTGGCGCCCGCCGGGATCGGTATCCCGTGACCGACCCGCAGGGTGAATTTGGTTTGGGTTCCCTGCGGTTCGATGCGCTCGATGGTGCCGACTTTGACGCCGGCCACCCGCACCTCGTCGCCGGGGTAGATCGCGGTCGCGCTGGAAAAGTAGGCCGTGATCGTGGCCGGTTTGACCGCCAGGTGGTGCACCAGCACCCCGGCGCCCAGCAGCGCGATCAGCAGCACCGCGGCCCCGATCCGTAGCGAATTCCGTGTCGTCATCGTGGCGGAAGATCTCCTGGCTGGGGAATACCGTTGACCGGGAACGGAATTTCGGCGCGCGGCCCGGCGTTGTCCGGCGGCTGACCGGCGTCGACGCCGCGCCGGAAGCCGAACGCGTAGTCGAGGAACGGCTGCAGCAACTGCGGCAGCGTGATGTTGGGGATGAAGGCGCTGTAGTAGAACCCGTTGGACACCGTCTCACCCTGGGTCAGTTCGTATTTGGCCAGGCCGGGCAGCGCCTTGGCGATGTTGTCGCGGTTGCGCTCCAACACCACGTTCAGCGAATTGATTTGGTCCAGGGCCGGTTTGAGCTGGGCTTCGTTGTCGGCGACGAGGCCCGACAGCTCCCGCGACACCGCGGAGGTGTTCGCCAACAGGTTGACGATCGCCTGCCGGCGGGCGTTGAGCACCCCGACCAGATCGTTGGCGTTGAGGATCAGCGCATTGACCTGCTGGCTGCGCTCGGACAGGATGCCGGTCACGTCGGCCGCGGATTTGAGCAGGTCGGCGAGGCTTTCGTTGCGGCTGTTCAGCGACTTTGACAAGCGGCTCAAGCCGTCGAAGGTCGGGCCCAGCTGCGGGGTGATCTGGTCGATCGTCGCCGACAGGGTGTCCAGCGAGGTGTTCAGCGATTGGGTGTCGGTGCCCTTGGTGTTGCTGGTCAGCTCGCCGACCATGTCGGTCAGCGAATACGGCGAGGAGGTCCGGGTTGTCGGGATGACCTCGCGCGGACGCATCCGGGCGCTGCCCGCCGGTTCCAGCGCCAGCACCCGCTCGCCCAGCAGCGAGCCGGTGCGGATGTGCGCGGTGGTCTGCGAGCCCAGCGGGTATTTGCCGGCCAGGGTGAAGGTCACCAGCGCCTCGCCGTTGTCCAGCGCGATGTCGGAGACGGTGCCGACCTTGATGCCCGACAGGGTGACGTCGTTGCCGGTACTCAGGCCGCCGGCCTCGGTGAACCGGGCCTGATAGCGCACCGAGGTCGCCCACTCGGTCAGCCGTTCCGGCTGCAGCCCGACGGCCACGATGCACAGGATCAGCACGACGCCGATCACGCCCGCCCGGATGAGCCCGGATCCGCGGTATTTGAGCATCAGCCCCGGCCCCTTCCGGCGGGGGCGATCAATCGGTGTCTTTGCATCGCCCCTCCTCCTGTTTGATCCAGGGGAATACCACCGTGCGGCCCTGCAGGTCGCTGGCCCGGATGGCGACACCGCAGATGTAGTACTGGATGAAGCCGCCGTAGGCACCCAGCCGGATGGCCTTGCGGTAGTTCTCCGGCGCCTTCTGCAGGGACACGTCCAGCTGGGACTGGTCGGCGTTGATGTTGGTCACCAACCGGTTGACTTGGGCGATGGTGTTTTTCAGCGGATCGCGCGCGTTGCCGAGCAGATCGGCCAGCGACGCGGTGCCGTTGTCGAGTGCGGTCACCGCGGTGCCGATCGGGTCGCGGTCGGCCGCCAAACCGTCCATCAGCGTATGGAGCCGATCGATCGCCCCGGCGAACCGGTCACCGTCGGCGGACAACGTGTGCAACACCTGTTGCAGACGCTCGATGAGTGATTCGATGACCTGGTTGTTGTCGGCCAGTGCGGTGGAGAACGACGACGTGTTGGACAGCAGCGATTCGATGGTGCCGCCCTGGCCCTGCATGATCTGGATCAGGGACGCGGTGAGCGCGTTGACGTCCTGCGGGTTGAGGCCCTGAATGACCGGTTTGAGGCCGCTGAGCAGCAGATCGAGGTCTAAGGCCGGCGCGGTCTTGTCGAGCGGGATTTGCGCACCGGCCGTCAGCAGCCGCGTCGACCCCGGTCCGTCCACCAGTTCCAGGTAGCGATCACCGACGAGGTTCAGGTAGCGCACCGCAGCCCGGGTACCGGTGGTCAACCCAACATTGCGGTCCGCATCGAACTTGACCAGCACGGTGCCGTCGCCGCGCAACGCCACATCACCGACGGTGCCGACCCGGACCCCGGCGACCCGAACGCTGTCGCCGGCGCGCAGCCGGGAGGCGTCTTTGAACACGGCGCTGTAGCCGACGGTCGACCCGGTGCGCACCTCACCGAAGATCGCGAACAGCAGCACCGTCATCAGCACCATCACCGCGGCGAAGACGCCGAACTTGAGCAGCGTCTTATACGAGCCGGTCATCCGGGCATCCCCGTCTGGTCGCTGTTGCGGGGAGGTCCGCCCAACGGCCCGAACAGGGCCTGCTTGAGCGCGTCGGAGTTGAACAGGATGCCCTGGTTGCCGTACTGGTTGGGGTTGGCGCCGGTATCGGCGACCATCCAGGGCACCCGGTACTCCGGGGGCACGTCGGGCAACCCGAGTTCGTGGCAGTAGGACCGGTCGGCCTTGGCCGCGACCTTCGGCAGGTCGTTGGGATACCGGTAGCGTTCCGAGCCCAAGGTGAAGCTGGCGGCGATGATGATGCCGGGGACCGGGAACGGCGGCGTCTTCGCGAACGGCACCAGCCCGCCGACCCCACAACCCAGGTGCTCGTGGTACTTGTCGAGCAACTCGGCGGTCGGCAGCAAGGTCTGGGCCAGGGTGGTCAGGCCGGGCCGGTTGCCGCCCAGCACGTCGTTGCTGACGTCGGCGAGCCCGATGGAGCTGAGCAAGAAGCCGTCGAGATTGCCTTGCTCCTCAACAATGCTGTTGCTCAGCGTGGTGCTGTTGGCCACCGTGGTGGTCAGGTCCGCCGCGGCGTCGGCGTAGGCGGAGAACACCGGGGGCATGGTCGCCGTCTCGGTCTCCAACTGGGGCAGGCTCGGCTCGATAGCGGCCAGGAATTTGTCGAAATCGGTGAGCGCTTGGCCGATCTGCTGTCCGCGGCCGTTGAAGGCCGTCGAGATGGCGCCGAGGGTCTCGTTGAGCTTCATCGGATCGATCTTGTTCAGCACCCGGGTGAGCTGCTGGAAGACCGTGTTGATTTCGACGGTGACGTGCTCGCCGTCCAGGATCTGACCGGCATACATCCGCTTGGGCGACGGATTCGGCGGCGGCACCAGCTCGACGAACTTGGCACCGAAAACCGTCGAGGAAGTGATGCTGGCGCGCACGTCGGCCGGGATCAGCCGCAGCTGAGCGGGATCCATCTGCAGCCGCAGCGCGGCGCTGCCGTCCGGTCGGGTCTCGATCGCGCCGACCGTGCCCACCTGCACGCCACGCATTTTCACTTTGGCGTCCGGGTTCATCACCAAACCGGCGCGGCTGGAGATGACGGTCACCGGCACGGTGGTGGTGAAACTGCCCCGGAACAACCCGGCGGTCACCGCGACCGCCGCGAGGACCAGCAGGACGGTCACCAGCCCCAGCAGCGGGCGCACATAGCTCGGGGCGTCGTGGCGCCGGCGTGGCTTCAGCGGCGCCGCGACGCGGTGCTGGCCGGTGGGTTCCTGCTCGTGTGTCAAGGTTCGCGTCACGTCCTCTACCCCGACAGGTTGAAGTTGCCGTTGGAGCCATAGATGGACAACTGGACCAGCAACGTCACCGAGACCACCAACACCAGCGAGGTGCGCACCGCGTTACCGACCGCCACCCCGACCCCGGACGGCCCGCCGGAGGCGAAATAGCCGAAGTAGGTGTGGATCAACAGGATCGTCAGCGCCATCAGCACGGCCTGCAAAAACGACCACAGCAAGTCGATCGGGTTCAGAAACGTTTGGAAATAGTGGTCGTACAGGCCGGCGGATTGGCCGAACAGCGCCACCGTGGTGAAGCGGCTGGCCACGAACGACAAGATGACCGCGATCGAATACAGCGGAGTGATCGCGATCATGCCCGCCACGATGCGGGTGGACACCAGATACGACACCGGGCGGATCGCCATCGACTCCAGCGCGTCGATTTCCTCGTTGATCCGCATCGCCCCCAATTGCGCGGTGGCACCCGCGCCGAAGGTGGCGGCCAATCCGATGCCCGCGATCACCGGGGCCGCGATCCGCACGTTGATGAACGCCGCCAAAAACCCGGTCAGCGCCTCGATGCCGATGTTGCCCAGCGAGCTGTAGCCCTGCACGGCCAGGGTGCCGCCCGCGGCCAGCGTCATAAACCCGACGATGACGACGGTGCCGCCGATCATCGCCAAGGTCCCGGTACCCATGCTGATTTCGGCGATCAGCCGAATGATTTCGTGCCGGTACCGGGTGGCGGCAAACGGCGCCCCGCCGAGCGCCTTGCCGTAGAACAAGGTGTGATCGCCGAGCCGGCCCAGGACGCCGACCGGGCGACGAATCTCCCGCGCGATGCGCGGATAGGTCGCCTTGAGTGTGACGCGGTTTCCCATGATCTACCGGGCCGTCATCCGGATACCGATGGCGGTCACCAGCACGTTGATGACCATCAACGCCATGAACGCATACACCACGGTTTCGTTGACCGCATTGCCCACCGCTTTGGCGCCGCCCCCGGAAATCGTCAGGCCGCGATAGCAGGCCACCATGCCGGCGATCAGACCGAACAGTGCCGCCTTGACGCAGGAGATGATCAGCTCGGGCACCCCGGTCAACAAGGTGATGCCGGCGGCGAACGCACCCGGGTTGACATCCTGGATGAACACCGAGAACGTGTAGCCGCCCAGGATGCCGATGATGACGACCAGGCTGTTGAGCAGCAGCGCCACCAGACCGGCGGCCAGCATCCGCGGCGCCACCAACCGCTGGACCGGGTTGATGCCCAACACCTCCATGGCATCGATCTCTTCGCGGATGGTGCGCGAGCCGAGGTCGGCGCACATCGCCGTCGAGCCCGCCCCGGCGACGATGAGCACGGTCACCATCGGGCCGATCTGGGTGACCGCGCCGAACGCCGCACCGGCACCGGACAAGTCGGCCGCACCAAGTTCGCGCAACAGGATGTTGAGGGTGAAGCTGACCAGCACCGTGAACGGGATCGCGACCAGCAGCGTCGGTGCCAACGCCACCCGGGCGATGAACCAGCACTGGTCCAAGAACTCCCGCCAATAAAACGGCCGCCGGAAGATGAACCGCACCGCGTCGGCGGACATGGCGAACAGTCCCCCGACCGCTTGCATCGGCCCGGACAGATTGCGGGGAACCCCGATTCCCGGTGACCAGCGATCCACCGCTGTCCTAAACCCCATCGGCTCCGGGCCCTTCTAGGATGGTGACCGCCGCGACCGCGGTGGGGCCGCCGATATTGTGCGCCAAGCCGATCCGCGCGCCGTCGACCTGGTTGGCGGCGTGGCCGCGCAGCTGCGCGAACAGCTCCACACACTGCGCCACGCCGGTCGCCCCCGGCGGATGGCCCTTGGACTTCAGGCCCCCACTCGGATTCACCGGCAGCGCGCCGCCGACGGTGGTGGCCTCGGTCTCGATGAGCTTGTGCGCACCGAACCGGTCGGCGAAGCCGAGGTCCTCGTAGCTGATCAGTTCGATCGCGGTGAAGTAGTCGTGCACCTCGGCGACGTCGACGTCGGCCGGCGTCAACCCGGCCATCGCGAACGCGCGCTGGGCGGCGCGGACCGTGGCCGGAAACGTCGTCATATCCGACTTGTGCTGGTGCATCACCGAATCCAGTCCGAGGCCGACACCGCGGATCCACACCGGGCGGTCGGTGAAGCGGTCCACCGCGTCCTCGGCGGCCAGCACCAGCGCGGCGGCGCCGTCACTTTGCGGCGCGCAGTCGTACACGCTGAACGGGGTGACCACGGTGGGCGCGGCCAGCGCCTGCTCGACGGTAATCTCGAACCGCAGCCGCGCCTTGGGGTTGGACACCCCGTGCCGGTGGTTTTTGACCGCCACCATGGCCATGTGTTCCTTGGTGGCCGGTGACTCGTGCAGATACCGCTGCACATGCAGCGCGAACCCGGCCGGCGCGACCAACCCCAGCGGGTAGTCCCACGCCATATCGCGCGCCATCGCTTCCCACTCCCACAGCAGGTCCTTGCACGCGGTCTCGCGCAGCTTGTCCGCACCCATCACCAGCGCGACGTCGAAGGCGCCGGAGGCGATCCCGAACACCGCGTTGCGCACCGCGTCATTGCCGGTGGCACAGGAGTTCTCCACCCGGGTGACCGGCAGCTCGGGCAGCCCGAGCGCGTCGGCGAGGATGCCGGACGGGAACCCGTCGGTGGTGCCCATCGCGCCGAACCAGGCGGCCTGCAGATCGGACTTGGCGATGCCCTTGTCGACGCTGGCGGCGCAGTCGGCGAACGCCATCGGTAGCAGATCCTTGATCCCCAAGGCGAAGTGCTCGGCGAACGGGGTCATGCCGGCCCCGACGACGGCGACCCGTCTCACGCGGCGGCCCCTTCGGGTTGGAAGGCATACCCATAGTCCGGGACACCCGAGCGCACCGCGATCCGGCGCAGCACCAGCCGGCCGCGGTCGCCGATCGCCACCGAGCCCGGCTGGGCGCCGGTCACCTTCACCAGGGCCCGCACCGCGACGTCGTCGAGTTCGACGATCACCAGCGAGTAAGGGGTCCGCAACCCCGGCACCGGGATGTGCACGGTGGCTTCGGTGTAGACGGTGCCGGTGCGCGGCAGCGGCACCAGCTCGTAGTCGGTCGCCAGCGAGCCGTCCTCGCCGACCCGGTACCGCGGCGGGAAGTCCAGTTGGTCGTCCTCGCCGAACGTGCCGGCCTCCCATCGGACCTTGGCTTCGAAGGCCCGTTCGTAGGCGGCCAGCGAAATCGGGATCTCGGCCCCGGCGGCGACCGCGGTGTCCGGCAGCGCCCGCGCGTTGGGCTCGCGCCGACAGATCTGCGCCACCCCGCCGACCACCGTGAGCCCGGACAGGCTGGCCTGCTCGACGGCCACCAGCCGCCCGGTCCTCTGCGCCTGCGCCAGTTCGGCCAGCGCGAACAATCCCGAGCTGGCGCCCAGGGTCGGCAGCCGCGGCGGCTCGCCGGTACACAGCTCCACCGCCTGCTCGTGTTCCACCCCGGCCACCGCCAGCGGCGTGTCCACCCACGCCGCGTCCAACGACGCCACCACACCCCGTTCGTGCAGCAGCCGCGGGTCGCCGTAATCGTGCACCACGCCAACGGCATTGCGGGTGCGCACCGGCAGGCTGCGGGCGATCCGGGCCGCGGTCCGCACCCGCAGCCCGTCCTCGGCGGTCAGCACGGCAGCGGCCCCGGCCGGATCCAGGTCAACCCCGAGGATCAGGGTGCGCGGCCGGGCCGAGCTGAGCGCGTCCAACGTGGCCGGCGCGCCGCCCAGCCGCTCGTCGACCTCGAGTTCGGGATCCAGGCCCAGGCCCGCCAGCAGCACCGCGGCGTTGCTGCTGTCGGTCAGCGGCAGATCGCGGCTGACCACCACCACGCGTTCCACCGCGCCGCCGCCGCTCAGCGCGGCGCGGCCGGCCTCCACGGCCAGCGTGATGGCGTCCTCGTCGTCACCTACCTGCCGGTGCCGGGGGGTTCCCCAACACGGCAGGTAAGTGCCAACGGCGGCGACGTAGGGCATCGGGTTCCTGCCTCAGGTGACCGCGCCGGCGGCTTTGAGTTCGATGATGCGGTCCCAGTCCAGGCCGAGTTCGGTCAGGATCTCCTCGGTCTGCTCGGCGAAGCCGGGGGCCGCCGCGGTGGCCGGGGCGGCCACGTCGAACTGCACCGGGTTGGCGACGAGTTCGAGTTCGCCGGCCTGCACCAGGTATTCGTTGGCGCGGATCTGGGCGTCGTCGGCGGCTTGCAGGGTGTCCTGCACCGGCGCCCACGGCCCGGACAGCGTCGCGAACCGTTCGCTCCACTCGGCCAGGGTGCGCTTGCCCATCGCGGTGGTGAGGATCTCCACCGCCTCGGCGGTGTTGGCGGCGATGTCTTCGGCGGTGCCGAACCGCGGGTCGTCGGCGAGATCGTCGAGGTCCATGTGCCGGCAGACGTCGGCCCAGAACTTGGTCGGCTGCATCATCACCAGCGAGATGTATCGGCCATCGGAGGTAGGGTACAGCCCCACCAGCGGGTTGATCGGGGAGCCGTGCACGCCCGGGGCGGGCGCTTCCAGCCGCTCACCCAAGTGCGTGGTCAGCGCCACCGTGTGCCCCATCGCCCACAGCCCACTGCCCAGCAACGAGACGTCGACCACCGACGGTTCGCCGGTGCGTTCCCGTTTCAGCAGCGCCGCCGCGATCCCGCCGGCCAGGTTGGTGCCGGAGATGGTGTCGCCGTAGGCCGGTCCGGGCGGTCCGATCATGCCGTCGGTGCCGGGCGGGGTGATGGTGGCGGCGGTTCCGGCGCGACACCAGAACGCGGTCATGTCGTAGCCACCCTTTTCGGCTTCGGCGCCGCGCGGCCCCAGGGCGCTGCCCCGGGCGTAGACGATCGACGGGTTGACCGCCCGGATGTCGTCGACGTCGATGCCGAACTTCTTCCGGTGGGCGGGCAGGAAACTCGTCAGGAACACATCGGAGCGCCGCGCCAGCTCGTAGAGCACCTCCCGACCCTCCGGCACCGACATGTCCAGGCCGATGCTGCGCTTGGCGCGGTTGGCGTGCTCGATGTTCGGGTTCGGGTCGCCCTCGACCCGCAGCATGCCGGTCTGCCGCAGCCCGCGTTGCGGATCACCGGTCACCGCGTGCTCGACCTTGACGACGTCGGCGCCCCATTCGGCCAGCACCGCACCGGCCGACGGGACGAACCCGTACATCGCGACTTCCAGGACGCGGATACCGTCCAGCGGCTTCATCCGGCGACCACCGCGAACGTCTTGCGCTCCAGGAACTCCTCCAACCCGGCCACCCCCATCTCCCGGCCGATGCCGGACTGCTTGTAGCCGCCGAACGGGGCGTCGGGGGAAAAGTAGTTGCCACCGTTGATGGAGAACGTTCCGGTCCGGATCCGCCGGGCCATCGCCACCGCCCGGTCTTGGCTGCCGAAGATGGCGCCGGACAGCCCGTAGATCGAGTTGTTGGCGATCCGCACCGCGTCGTCGTCATCGTCGTAGCCGATCACCGTCAGCACCGGCCCGAACACTTCTTCCTGGGCGATCTCGCTGTCCGGGTCGACGTTGGTCAGCAGCGTCGGCGTATAGAAGTAGCCGGGGTCGACCTTCTCGCCGCCGGTGACCAAGCTGGCCCCGGCGGCGACGGCCCGTTTCACCATGGCGTCGACCTTGTCGCGCTGCTTCTCACTGATCAGCGGGCCCATGTAGGTCTTGGGGTCGGTCGGGTCGCCGTAGCGCACATGGGAGAAGTTGGTTTTGATCAGTTCGACGATCTCGTCGTGGTGGCTGTTGGGCACCAACAGCCGCGACGTCAGCGCGCAGCCCTGCCCGGCGTGGGTGACCATCGAGAACGCCGAAAACACGGCGGCGGTGTTGAAGTCGGCGTCGTCCAGCACGATCGCCGCCGACTTGCCGCCCAATTCTAAAAAGACCCGCTTGAGGGTGTCGCTGGCGGCGGCCATGATCGCGCGCCCGGTCGGGGTGGAGCCGGTGAAGGTGACCATGTCCACGTCGGCGCTGGTGGTCAGCGCGGCGCCGACGGCCGGATCCGAGGAGCTGAGCACGTTGACCACCCCGGCGGGGATGTCGGTGTGGTTGGCGATGATTTCGCCGAGCGCCAACGTGACCAGCGGGGTGTCCGGGGCGCCCTTGAGTACCACCGTGCAGCCGGCGGCCAGCGCCGGAGCCAGCTTGGCCAGCGCCAACTGGTTGGGGTAGTTGTAGGCGATGATCGCCGCGACGACGCCGGCGGCCTCTTTTTCCACCCACCGGTGGTGTTGCATGCCGCGGCTTTCGATGTTTCCGAGGTCCTCGGTCATCGGGTAGCTCTTGAGCAGTTCGGCGTAGAAGCGCACGATGTCGATCGGCTGGTCCAGCTGGGCACCCTGGGTCAGTGCCGGAGTGGCACCGACCTCGGCGATCGTCAGCGCGGCCAGTTCGTCACGCTGGGCGACCAGCGCCTGGTGCAGCTGCTCGAGGCACCGGATCCGAAGGTCGACGTCGGTCGACCAACTGGTGGTGTCGAACGCGCGGCGCGCCGCCGTGATCGCGGCGTGGGCCGCGTCGACCCCGGCGTCGGGCGCGTACCCCAGCACCTCGCCGGTCGCGGGGTTGAGCGACGCGAACACCGCATCCGCGGTGACCAGCCGGCCATCGATCAGCAACCGCCGGTCCACAGCTTGCTCGGCGGCGGGCGCTCCGTCCGCCCGCTGTTGACCACCTGCGATGGTCGCCGCCGTGCCCTGCGCACCCATTCAGTCTCCCCTCGGTTTGGATAATCGCGTTCTCATCTCCGGCGAATCTTACATACCGACAACGAGAACACAAGACAAATCGCAAAACCGTCTGACCTGCGCATCCGGGAGAGAATTGACCCCTGGGTCAACTTTTCTGCAGCTGGGAGCGGTTCCGCTCGAACCTTGCCAGAACCACAACTATGAGAGTACTGTTCTCATATTCGGAAGGGAGATTCTTTGTGACTGAGACGGCCCGCGCGTGAGGACAGCTGTCGTGACGGGGGGCGCCTCGGGCATCGGCGAAGCCGTCGCCAACCGATTGCGCGCCGACGGCCACCGGGTGGCCACCATCGACCTCAAACCCGGCGACGCCGAGCTGTCGTTTGCCGCCGACGTCACCGACCGTGCTGCGGTGGACCTGGCGTTGGCCGACATCCGGGAGCAGCTGGGACCGGTGACCATCTTGGTCAACGCCGCCGGGCTGGACGGTTTCAAGAAGTTCAGCCACATCACCTTCGAGGATTGGCAGCGGGTCATCGACGTCAACCTCAACGGGGTTTTCCACACCATCCAGGCGGTGCTGCCCGACATGGTGGAGGCCGGCTGGGGCCGCATCGTCAATATCTCGTCGTCGAGCACGCACTCCGGCGTCCCCTATATGGCGCACTATGTCGCCGCCAAATCGGCCGTCAACGGACTCACCAAGACGCTCGCCCTGGAGTACGGGCCTGCCGGCATCACGGTCAACGCGGTACCACCGGGCTTCATCGACACCCCGATGTTGCGCACCGCCGAGAGCCGCGGCTTTCTCGGCGACGTCGAAGCCAACATCGCGAAAACCCCGGTGCGCCGCATCGGCAAGCCGGAAGATATCGCCGCGGCGTGCGCCTTCCTGGCGTCCGAGGAGGCCGGCTACATCACCGGCCAGATCCTGGGCGTCAACGGCGGCCGCAACACCTGACAACACACCAACGGTGCACTAACGAAAGGAACAGCTGTGGGACGCGTTGCGGGGAAGGTCGCATTCATCACGGGGGCGGCGCGTGGTCAGGGCCGCAGCCATGCGGTGCGGCTGGCCGAAGAGGGTGCCGACATCATCGCCGTCGACCTGTGCCAGGACATCGAGACCATCGGTTATCCGATGGCGCGGCCGGAGGACTTGGAAGAGACCGCCAAGCTGGTCGAAAAGACCGGGCAGGGCATCGTCACCGCGCAGGCCGATGTGCGCGACGCGGCGGCGCTGAAAACCGCCCTAGAGACCGGTCTGGCCGAGTTCGGCAAGCTCGACATCGTCGTCGCCCAGGCCGGGGTGGCCGGCATGAAGGGCAACCCGCCGCTGCAGGCCTGGACCGACGTCATCAACACCAACCTGGTCGGCACCATCAACGGCATCCAGGTCGCGCTGCCGCACCTGGGTGAGGGGGCGTCGATCATCGCCACCTCGTCGGCGGCCGCGTTGATGGACGCCCACCAGAAGGCCAACCCCGGCAGCGACCCGGGCGGGATGGCCTACATGACCTCCAAGCGGCTGATCGCACAGTACGTGCACGACCTGGCCACCGAGTTGGCGGTGCGCGGGATCCGGGCCAACGTCATCCACCCGACCAACTGCAACACCGACATGCTGCAAAGCGCACCGATGTACCGGTCGTTCCGCCCGGACCTGGAGAACCCGACCCGCGCCGACGCCGAGCCGGTGTTCTACGTGCAGCAGGCGATGAAGGTGCCGTTCATCGAGCCCGAGGACATCTCCAACGCCGTGCTGTGGCTGGCCTCCGAGGAAGCCCGGTATGTGACCGGGATGCAGTTGCGGGTCGACGCCGGTGGCTATTTGAAGTGGTACGACTACCACGTCTGAGGAGGAGCGCCAGTTATGAAGGCGTGCCGGCGACGATGCAGAACGCAGTGATGAGGAGGAGCGGCACATGAAGGTGTGGGTTGACGCGGAGCGGTGCCAAGGGCACACCCTGTGCTCGATGATCGCCCCCGAGTCCTTTGTGCTCGACGACATCGACGGCCACTCGTCGGCCGTGAACGAAGTCGTTCCGGCGGATCAGGAAGCGGCGGTGCGCGAGGCCGCACAGTCCTGCCCGGAGCAGGCGATCAATCTCGAGGAGGACGCACCGTGAGTGTTGACGACATCGTCGCCGACAACGACCGGAAAAAACAGCGCTACTACTTCGATCGGCACACCTCGGAGTACCGGCTGCAGTTCGAAAAGATCACCGAGGAGATGCACGCCCGGTGTCCGATGGCGTGGACGGACACCTATGACGGGCATTGGGTGGCCGCCGGCAGCAAAGAGGTCTTCGAGCTGGCGCGCTGTCCGCACGTGTCCAACGATCACGACCTCACCGGGGAACGCAACGGGTACAAGGGGATTTCGATCCCCACCGCACAACGGGCCAGCTACGTCCGGGGTGGCATCCTGGAAATGGACGACCCGGAACACCGGACCTACCGCAACGTGCTCAACCCGTACCTGTCACCGGCCGCGGTCAAGCGGTGGGAGCCGTTCATCCACGAGATCGTTCGCGCCAGCCTCGATGAGAAGATCGAAACCGGCCAGATCGACTTCGTCGACGACCTGGCCAACATCGTGCCCGCCGTGCTCACCCTGGCCATGATGGGAATCCCGCTCGAGAAGTGGGCGATCTACAGCGAGCCGACGCACGCCGCGGTCTACACCCCCGAGCACTCCCCCGACGCAGCACGGGTCGCCGAGATGCACCGCCAGATGGGCATCGACCTGATCACCCACATGAACGAGATCCGGGAGAATCCGCGACCCGGGATTGTCAACGGGCTGCTGCAGGCCCGGATCGACGGTGAGCCCGCCCCCGACCTGGAGATCTTGGGCAACCTCGGCCTGGTCATCGGTGGGGGTTTCGACACCACCACGGCGCTGACCGCCCACTCGCTGGAATGGCTGTCCGAGCATCCCGACGAGCGTAAGCTGCTCAGCCGCCAGCGCGACACCCTGCTCAATCCCGCCACCGAGGAATTCCTGCGCTACTTCACGCCCGCTCCGGGTGATGGGCGCACCCTCTCGGCGGATGTCGAGGTCGAAGGCACCCAGTTCAAGGAGGGTGAGCGACTGTGGATCTCGTGGGCAATGGCCAACCGCGACCCGGAGGTCTTCGACGAACCCAACCGAATCATCCTCGACCGCAAGGGGAACCGACACTTTAGTTTCGGCATCGGCGTGCACCGCTGCGTCGGCTCCAATGTGGCGCGCACGGTGTTCAAGGCGATGCTGACCGCGGTGTTAGACCGGATGCCGGACTACCGCTGCGATCCCGAGGGCACCGTGCACTACGACACCATCGGCGTCATCCAGGGCATGCGGCACCTGCCGGCGACCTTCACCCCGGGCCCGCGGCTGGGCCCCGGCCTGGACGAGACGTTGGCGAAGCTGCAGCGCATCTGCGATGAGCAGCAGTGCGCCCGCCCGATCACCGAGTACAAGGACGCTGTGGTCATTTAGCGCGCCTCGCCCCTCAGCGCGAACCACTTCCAGCGCGAGCAGCTGTCCAGGAGCTTTGCCCCGCGGTGGATGATGAGAATGTGTCCGCGAGTGGGAATCTGACGACGCCCCGCCGGCGTGTTGCGTCGTCAGATTGCCACTCGCGGACACTCAGCCTCGGCGACGCCGCCGACCTTGGCGTTTCACCCAAACCGGCATGTCGTACCGATGGCACATACAATAAGTCGCCGTTCTATACAGCGGAGGCTACGCATGCCGAGCTACGTAATGAAGGTGTCGAGGAACGGCCAGGTCTCGATCCTGCGGGTGCTCGCGCTCGTTGGCAGACCGACCGGGTCGTCGTGGTGGACCTGGGCGACCGACTGGTGATGCGCCCGCTGCCCGAGGACCCGGTTGGCGACCTCACCGGATAAGTATCCGCGACGTCCAAGCAGCGATGGGGCCCGCCGCACGACTCGGGCCGATGACGCCACAGCCATGCGGCGCAAGCGGACGTGACCGTCGTCGACGCCTATGCCGTGCTCGCACTGCTATGCGTTCAGCGCCTCCCGGCTATGCCAGGTGCACCGCTCCCACCGCGAGACGACACAAATCGCACGAATACGCCCACGGCATGCGGGGCCTGGCCTCGCGAGCGTGCGCAGTTGCACGCCCACACGCCAAAAACCTGGCATTCTGCGCACGTTCGCGGCGGTGAGGCCGCCGCCGCGGCGAGGCCCCACCGCGGCGGGCCTCGCCGCAAACGCGGCTAGCCGCGCGGCAGGCCCAGCACTTGTTGGGCGATGATATTGCGGTGGATCTCCGACGTGCCGCCGGCGATGGTGCCCGAGAAGCTGCGGGCATGCCGCTCAAACCAGCTGGCGAAGTAGCTGTCTAAGTTCATCGGCGCATACGGTCCCGACATCGCCGGGTGGATCAGGCCGTCGACTCCGGCGGCCGACAGCGCGTGCTGCGAGGCGAACATCTCCGCTTCCGAACCCAGCAGCTTGAGCACCGACAGCGCGGCGACGTCCTCGTCGCCGCGCGCCGCCCGGGCCAACGCCTTCGATCCGAGCAGGCGCAGCGCCTGATAGTCCATGATCGCGGTGGCGTACTGATCGCGCTCCAACGCGCCGTGCGGGCGGAAGTCGGCGATGATGTTGTCCAGCCGGTCGGCGAAGCCCAGCCACATCATGGTGCGCTCGTGCCCCAGCGACCCGTTGGCCACCCGCCAGCCGCCGTGCAGCGGGCCGACCAGGTTCTCCGCCGGCACCCGCACATCGGTGAAGAACACCTCGTTGAAGTCTTTGTCGTCGATACCGCAGATGGTGGGGAACGGCCGGCACACCACCCCGGGGGTGTCGGTGGGGATCAGCAACACGCTGATGCCCCGGTGTTTTGGGGCGTCGGGGTCGGTGCGGACAAACGTGAGCAGCACATCGGCGTCGTGCGCGCCCGAGGTCCAGACCTTCTGCCCGTTGACGACGAACTCGTCGCCCTCTTGCACCGCCCGGGTCCGCAACGACGCCAAATCGGAGCCGGCGCTGGGCTCGCTCATGCCCAACGACGCCGTCATCTCGGCGCGCAGGATCGGCACCGCCCAACGCTGCTTTTGCTCCTCGCTCCCAAACGACAGCAACGAGGCCGCAATGATGTTGACGCCCTGCGGGTTAAAGCTGTGGTAGATGCGGCGCCGGCACAGCTCCTCCAGGTGCACAAACTGCTGCAGCAGGGTGGCGTTGCGGCCGCCGAACTCCGGCGGGTTACCGGGCAGCAGCCAGCCGTTGTCGAACAGCAGCCGCTGCCAGCGGCGCGCCCAGTCCGGCATGTGCGAGACCGACCGGGGCCGTTCCAGGGTGTCGGCCTCGGCGGGCAGGTGTTCGTCGAGGAAGGCGATGAACTCCGCGCGGAAGGCTTCGACGTCGGGATCAAACGTGAGCTGCAAGGTGTTCCTCGGCAATCATGGCGCGATGTTCGGCCGCGCCGCCGAGCATCAGCTCGCCGGCCTTGGCGCGCTTGAGCGCGAACTGCAGATCGTTCTCCCAGGTGAACCCCATCGCCCCGAACAGCTGCAAGCCGTGCCGGAACACCACCGACTGGCACTCCCCGGCGGCCGCCTTGGCCATCGCGGCGGCCATCCGCCGCCGCGGGTCGTCGGCGGAAATCGTCAGCGCCGCAAAATACGCCAGCGCCCGGGCCCGCTCGATGGCCACGTGCATATCCGCCGCTTTGTGCTGCACGGCCTGGAACGACCCGATCGGCACCCCGAATTGCTGGCGGCTGCGCACATGCTCCAGCGCCAGGTCGAGGATCCGCTGGCAGGCGCCGACCATGGTGATCGCCATACCGGTCAGCGCAACGTGCCGGGCCCGTTCGACGTCAACCGCCACCCGCGCGCTGTCGGGGATGCGCACCCCGGCGAATGACACGTCGGCGACGTGCAGCGTCGGGTCGAAGACCGAGTTGCGCCGCGCCGCCACCGCGGCCGCGTCGACCAGGAACACCCCGGATTCGGTGACCACCGCCAACCGGTCGGCGCGGTCGCCGTCCAGGACGTGCAGCGCGGTTCCGTCCAACACCCAGCCGTCGGCGTCGCGGTGTGCGGCGACCCCGCCGAACACGGCGGTGCCGACCTCGCCGGAGGCCTCGTAGTGCTCGCCGGCCAGCGGGGCGAACTGGGTCATGGTGGCCAGCAGCGGTGTCGGGTCGGTGGCGCGGCCCAATTCTTCGAGCACGATCGCCAACTCCACGGCGTTGGCCGGCTCGTTCAACTCCAGCCAGCCCAGGTCCACGTAGACCTTCCACAGCGGGCTCGTGTCAGCACCCTCTTCAGCCACACTGCGCACCAGCGAGGGCGGGCACTGCTTGCCCACCACGTCCCGCACCGTGTCCTGCCATAGTCGCTGATCGGCGTCGAACTCCAGCAGCATCGCGGTCACCTCCTTCACGGCTCGCTAGGAGAATAACATTCTCATTAGCGGATGTAACGATCTCGCCGTGAGATAGCGTGCTGCCACGGCACGTCCGGACCGTGCCGGGCTCCGGAGCGCCGCTGCCAGCGACGTCGCGGACACCCCAAGAAGAGAACAGTATTCTTGCAAACCAAGAACAGAGCTATACACTGGATGGCAGTCTGCGGCGAGGCTGCAACGCGCGACCCGGTGGGTCGGCGACACGGCGAAGGGCGGCGTGAATGAGAGAACACCCGGACGGCACCCGCACGCCGGTCATCGACGCCAGCGTGCACATCTTCGCCAAGTCCAACAAGGACCTGCGCAGCTTCCTGCGGGAGCCCTACAAGAGCCGCGGTTTCCCCGATTACGAGATGGACTGGTATGGCGCACCGGGCGGCGAATACGCGCCGGGCACCACCGGACCCGACGGGCAGTACCCGGGGTCGGATCCCGATGTCGTTGCCCAGCAGCTGTTTAGCGAGCGCGGCGTCGACGTGGCAGTGCTGCACCCGATGACCCGCGGGGTCATGCCGGACCGGCATCTGGGCTCGGCGATCGCGGCCGCGCACAACGAGATCTTGGTGTCCCGTTGGCTGGAGCACGGCGAATTCGGCGACCGCTTCCGCGGCACCATCCGGGTCAACCCGGATGACATGGCCGGAGCCCTGCGGGAAATCGACAAGTGGAAAGACCACCCCCGGGTGGTGCAGATCGGGGTGCCGCTGCAATCCCGCGAGCTGTTCGGCAAGCCGCAGTTCTGGCCGCTGTGGGAGGCCGCCATCGACGCCAACTTGCCGGTGGCCGCGCACATCGAGGTGGGCGCGGGGATCGCCGCCTCGCCGACGCCGTCGGGCAACACCCGCACCTACGAGCAGTACGTCAGCTTCATGGCGTGCAACTACCTGTACCACCTGATGAACATGATCGCCGAAGGGGTATTCGAACGGATGCCCGCGCTCAAGTTCGTCTGGGCCGACGGCGCCGCGGACCTGCTGACCCCGTTTATCTGGCGGATGGACACGTTCGGCCGCCCGCACCTGGAGCAGACGCCGTGGGCGCCCAAGATGCCCAGCGACTACCTGCCCGACCACGTGTATTTCGTGCAGGGCAGCTTGGACGGTCCCGGGAACACCGACTTCGCCGGGGAGTGGTTCGGGTTCACCGGCAAACAGGACATGGTGATGTTCGGCTCCAGCTATCCGCACTGGCAGTGCAACCAGCTGCAGGTGCCCCGCGCCTTCACCGCCGAACAGCGCGACAAGCTGTGCTGGCGCACCGCCAGCGAGCTGTACGGCATAGACGTTCCGGCCGCGGTGGGCGCACACTGATGAAGAGTTGCGATCAAGGGAGATCACGATGACCGTGACAGCCACAGAGCGCAAGCCGGCGGCCGAGCGGGTCGCCGTGCGCTGCGTCGATTCCGACGTCCACCCGGTGCCGCGGCGCGGTGAACTGACCCAATACATCCCGGAGCCGTGGCGCAGCAAGTACTTTCTGACCCGCCGGGTCGGCGAACAGATCTACTACGACGCCCCCGACTATGCGCACGCCTACGCGATGCGCGTCGACGCCTTCCCCGCCGACGGCGAGTTCCCCGGCAGCAGCCCGGAGCTCGCGTTCAAACAGCTGATCATGGAGGCGGGCGCCGATTACGCGGTCCTAGAACCCGCCGCCTACCCGGCCCGGATCCCCGAAGCGCAGCACGCGATGTCGTGCGCGCTCAACGACTGGCAGGCCAATCACTGGCTGGACAGCCACAACAACTGGCACCAGCGGTGGCGCGGGTCGATCTGCCTGGCGATCGAAGATCCCGCCGGGTCGGTCGCCGAGATCGAGCGGTGGGCGGGCCATCCCTACATGGCGCAGATCCTGATCAAGGCCGAGCCGCGGCCGTCCTGGGGTGACCCCAAATACGACCCGATCTGGGCGGCGGCCACCAAGCACGACATCACCGTGAGCTGCCACCTGTCCCGCAGCCACCACGAGGAACTGCCGATGCCGCCGGTGGGCCTGCCCAGCTACAACCACGACTTCATGGTCACCTACTCGCTGCTGGCGGCCAACCAGGTGATGAGCCTGGTGTTCGACGGTGTCTTCGACCGGTTCCCGACGCTGCGAATCGTGCTCGTCGAGCACGCCTTCACCTGGATTCTGCCGCTGATGTGGCGGATGGACGCCATCTACGAGGCGCGCAAGCCGTGGCTGGACATCAAGCGCAAACCCAGCGACTACGTCAAGGACCACATCAAGTTCACCACCCAGCCGCTGGACTACCCGGAGGACAAGACCGAGTTGACCCGGGCGTTCGAGTGGATGGAGTGCGAGAAGATCCTGCTGTACTCCTCGGACTATCCGCACTGGACCTTCGACGACCCCCGCTGGCTGGTCAAGCACCTGCCCAAGGCGGCCCGCGAAGCGGTGATGTTCCGCAACGGCCTGGCCACCTACCACCTGCCCGACACGGTCCCGGCCCTTGAGGGTCAGGTGCGGGTGTTCTGAATGACCGAAGAAACCAAACGGCCCCGGCTGGCCCAGGGCCGCGAGCACGTCGTTGCGACCGTCGACGAAATCCCGCCCGGCACCCACAAACTGGTGCCGATCGGGCATCACGGTGTCGGGGTGTACAACATCAACGGAACCTTCTACGCCATCGCGAACTTCTGCCCGCACCAGGGCGGTCCGCTGTGTTCCGGGCGGCTGCGCGGACGCACCGTCGTCGACGAGACCGCACCCGGGGATGCGGTGATGGTGCGGGATCTGGAATACATCTACTGTCCGTGGCATCAATGGGGTTTCGAACTCGCCACCGGCACCACCGCGGTGAAACCCGAGTGGAGTATCCGCACCTACCCGGTCCGGGTGGTCGGTAACGACGTCCTGGTCCAGGCCTAGCACGCAGGAGTATTGGTGGCCTCTGTGGAAATCAACGGCGGCAACGTCGTCTACGAAATCCTCGGCAAGTCCGGCGATCTGATCGTGCTGACCCCCGGGGGCCGGTTCTCCAAGGAGATCCCCGGGTTGCGTCCGCTGGCCGACGCCCTGGTCGCCGGCGGCTACCGGGTGCTGCTGTGGGACCGGCCCAACTGCGGGGCCTCCGACGTGCAGTTCTACGGGCAGTCCGAATCGCATATGCGGGCCGAGACCCTGCACGGGCTGCTCACCGCGCTCGACACCGGTCCGTGCATTCTGGCCGGCGGCTCCGGTGGCGCACGGGATTCCATGCTCACGACCATGCTCTACCCCGAGCTGGTCACCAAGCTGGTGGTATGGAACATCGTCGGCGGTATCTACGGCACCTTCGTGCTCGGCTCCTACTACATCGTGCCCAGCATTCTGGCGGTGCGCGGTGCCGGGATGGATGCGGTGATCAAAGTCCAGGAATGGCGCGAACGCATCGAGGAGAACCCGGACAACAAGCAGCGGTTCCTCGACTTCGACGGTGACGAGTTCCTCAAGGTGATGCTGCGCTGGCTGAACGCCTTCGTGTCCAAGCCCGGACAGACCATCCCCGGCGTCGACGACGAAATGTTCGACCGCATCACCGTTCCCACCCTGATCATCCGGGGCGGCGAGAATGATCTGGACCACCCCAAGCGGACCTCGCTGGAGGTCAGCTGCCTGATCAAGGGATCGCAGCTGATCGACCCGCCGTGGCCGGAGGACGCCTGGGAGCGGGCGTCCGAGGACCGCGCGGCCGGAAAGGTGAAGCACTTCAACATGTTCGACACCTGGGTGCAGGCCGCCCCGGCCATCCTGGAATTCCTGGGACGCTGATGGTGTCAGCTGGAGTGGATGTGGACCTCGCAGTTCAGCGACGCCTCCAACGCGGTGTGGATGCGGCTCTCGCCGACGCGCTGCAGGTCCGCGTCGGCCAACGTCACATGCACCACGTCGAAGCCGTCCGCCCCCGGCGCGCGACGGATGTCGCCGGTCAACCCGAACCCGGCCAGCACCCCATGCACGTCGTCGTCGGTGCCCCGGCTCACGTAGGTGACCACACCCGCCGCCGGTGTGGTGTCAAACGCCTTGGCGCACAGCTGGACCCCGGCCCGGGTTACCTCCTCGGCGCTGGTGCCGCCGATCAGCAGCTGCACGTGACGTCGCCCGACCGGCATCGCCGCGACATCGGTGTCGATCACCTCGACGCCCTGGCTTGCGGCATGGTCGCGCAGCGCCGCCATGCCCGTGGCCAACTGCTCGGGGGTCAGCCGACCCGTTGGGTCGACGTCGACCCGCACCACCGCCGTTCTCACCCCTGCGAGCTTAGCCACACCCGTGCGCTCCCTAGCCAAAAGAGGTGGCCATGACGACAACCGCCGCGGCGCCCGCGGATTTCACCACCGCGGCCTGGCCGGGCTGCGCACCGCGGCTGCTGCGGGAGCAGCCCGGTGTCGAGGACTATTCGAGCTATCGGGCCGGTGGCGGCTACCAGCCGTTGCCGGCGGCCGGTGATTTTCTCGACGAGGTCGAGCGCAGCGGGTTGCTGGGTCGCGGCGGGGCGGCGTTCCCGCTGGCGGTCAAGTTGCGCTCGGTGCGTGACGCCGGGCGTGACACCGTCGTCGTCGCCAACGGCGAAGAGGGCGAGCCGGCGTCGATCAAAGACCGTTGGCTGCTGCGCAACCGGCCGCACCTGGTGCTGGACGGGCTGCGGCTGGCCGCGCACACGGTGGCCGCCGAGCGCGCCTACGTGTATGTCTCCGACCCGCAGGCGGCGCGCAGCGTCGAGGACGCGGTGAACCACCTCGACGCCGAAACCCTGGGCGGGCTGGACATCACCGTGTTCACCGTCGCCCCCGGCTACGTCGCCGGCGAGGAGACCGCCGCGCTGCGCGCGATCAACGGCGGACCGGCCAAACCGACCGACAAACCGCCGCGGCCCTACCAGCACGGGATCGCCGGGCTGCCGACGGTGGTCAGCAATGTCGAGACGCTGGCCAATCTGCCGTATGTGCACCGGCACGGCGCGACCGCGTTCCGCTCGGTGGGCACCCCCGCCTCGCCGGGCACCTTCCTGGCGACCGTCACCGGCGCCGGACGACCGGCCGCCCTCTACGAGGTACCGCACGGCGCACCGGTCACCGAACTGCTTGCGCTGCACCAGGTGCCATCCGACCGGGTGCGGGGCGCACTGATGGGCGGCTACTTCGCCGGGCTGCTGAACCGGGACGTCCTCGATGCCACCCTGGATCACGAAACGGTGCGCGCGCTGGGCAGCGGTTTGGGTTGTGGGGCCATCGCCGTGCTCACCGACGACTGCCCGGTCGCGGTGGCGGCCGCGGTGTTGGCGTACTTCGACCGGGAAAACGCCGGCCAGTGCGGGTCGTGTTTCAACGGCACCGCGGCGATGGCGGTGGTGGCCGGCGCGTTACGGGACGGGGTCGCCACCGACGAGGACCTCGCCCGGCTGCGTCGCTGGTCGGTTCAGCTGCGCGGGCGCGGCGCCTGCGGCACCCTGGACGGCGCCGCGAACGTGGCGGCCAGCCTGCTCGCGCAGTTCCCGCAGCTGGTGGCCCGTCATCTCGACAATGACTGCGCGGCTTGCGCTTCGGCGCCCTTCGCCGCAGCGCGCCCATACGCGGTCGAGGAGGCCACGTCATGAGAATCCGCCTGGACCGCACGCAGTGCGACGGGTTCGGCTACTGCGCCAAACACGCGCCCGAGTACTTCTCCCTCGACGACTGGGGGTACGCGTCGCTGACCGGCGACGGCACCGTCGCCGAGTCCGACGAACACGACGTGCTGCGGGCGCTGTTGGACTGCCCGGTGCACGCCATCATCGAGATCAAGGAAGACGGTGACCCGGTTTGAGCGCAACAGGACGGCCGCTTCCCGCGATCACCAGCGAGAACGAGTTCTTTTGGACCGCCGGCGCCGACGACACGCTGCGGCTGCAGGAATGCCGCGATTGCGCGGCGCTCATCCACCCGCCGCAACCGATCTGCCGGTACTGCCGCGGAACCCAGCTGGGGGTGCGTGGCGTCTCCGGGCGGGCCACCCTGATTGGGTTCACCGTCAACCACCGGTTCAGCCTGCCCGGACTGCCGGCGCCCTACGTGGTGGCCCAGGTCGCCATCAACGAAGACCCCCGCGTCCGGCTGACCACCAACGTCGTCGACTGCGACCCCGACCAGCTGCAGCTGGGCCAACAGCTCGAGGTCGTCTTCGACCACGTCGAGGACGTGTGGCTGCCGTTGTTCCGGCCGGTGCCCGAAAGTTCGGCCTCCGCACCGTTGCCCGAGGACGAGATCGCGCCGGAGGATTTCGCCGCGCACATCCGGCCGATGGTGTCCACCGACAAATTCGAAGACAAGGTGGCGCTGACCGGCATCGGGATGTCGGCGCTGGGCCGGCGGCTGATGGTGCCGCCGCTGTCGCTGACCCTGCAGGCCTGCCAGCAGGCGGTCGCCGACGCCGGGCTGAGCCTCGACGACATCGACGGCCTGTCCACCTATCCCGGTGCCGGCCTACCGGGCCCGTTCGGTGAGGGCGGGGTGACCGCGCTGGAATCGGCGCTGGGCATCCGACCGACCTGGCACAACGGCGGGATGGAGACCTTCGGGCCGGGCGGGTCGGTGATCGCGGCCATGCTGGCGGTGGCCGGCGGGCTGGCCCGCCACGTGTTGTGCTTCCGCACCCTGTGGGAGGCCACCCACACCGAGCTGATGAAGCAGGGCAAGATCGTCCCGCAGGGCGGCCGCACCACCAGCTGGCAGATGCCGTTCGGGGCCACCTCCGCGGCGCACACCCTGGCTCTCAACGCGCAGCGGCATTTCCACCGCTACGGCACCTCCCGGGAAACGCTGGGCTGGATCGCGTTGAACCAACGGGCCAACGCCGCACTGAATCCGACGGCGATCTACCGCAATCCGATGACCATGGACGACTACCTGTCCGCGCGCCCGATCACCACCCCGTTCGGGCTGTACGACTGCGACGTGCCCTGCGACGGTGCGGTGGCGGTGATCGTGTCGGCCGTCGACGCCGCCCGCGACCTGGCCAAGCCGCCGGTGCTGGTGGAGGCGGTGGGCACCCAGATCGTCGAGCGCATCGACTGGGATCAGAGCACGCTGACCCACGAACCGCAGGTGCTGGGCCAGGCCGCGCACCTGTGGTCGCGCACGTCGCTGCGGCCGGCCGACGTCGACGTCGCCGAACTCTACGACGGGTTCACCTTCAACTGCCTGTCCTGGATTGAGGCGCTGGGCTTTTGCGGCATCGGGGAGGCCAAGAGTTTCCTGGACGGCGGGGCCAATATCGCCCGGGACGGGGTGCTGCCGTTGAACACCCACGGCGGACAGCTGTCCCACGGCCGCACCCACGGCATGGGGCTGATCCACGAAGCCGTCACCCAGTTGCGCGGTGAGGCCGGCGAGCGCCAGGTCACCGACGCCCGGGTCGCGGTGGCCAGCAGCGGCGGGCTGACGCCCAGCGGGGTGCTTCTGCTGCGGACCGACACATGACCGCACCGCAGCCGCGGGTCGTCAACGCCGGCGGCGTGCCGCTGTCGGCGCTACTCGCCGACGCGGCGGAGCCGCGCGCGGTAGTGGTCGCCCTGCACGGCGGGGGCACCACGTCGGCGTACTTCGACTGCCCGGGCCAGCCCCGGCTGTCCCTGCTGCGGAGCGGCGCGGCGCTGGGCTACACGGTCATCGCGCTGGATCGGCCCGGCTACGGCAGCTCCGCGCCGTATCCGGAGGCGATGAGCAACCCCGAACAGCGGGTGGCGCTGGCCTACACCGCAATTGAGAAGGTGCTCGGCGATCGGCCGCGCGGCGCCGGGGTGTTCGTGCTGGCCCATTCCAACGGCTGCGAACTGGCGCTGCGGATGGCCGCCGACGACCGCGGCACCGACCTGCTGGGTTTGGAACTGGCCGGCACCGGGCTGCACTACCATCCGGCGGCCGCCGAGGTGTTGCGCACCGCCCGCCCCGACCACCGGCCCGCCGGGCTGCGTGAGCTGCTGTGGGAGCCGGCCCGGCTGTACCCGACCGAGGTGCTGAGCGGAGTCACCAAAGCGGCCACCGGGGCGCCCTATGAAGCCGCGATGGTGTCCGACTGGCCCCGCCGCGACTTCCCGGCGCTGGCCGGCCAGGTCCGGGTTCCGGTGCGGTTCAGTTTCGCCGAGCACGAGAAGGTGTGGCGATCCGATGCCGCCGCGCGGGATGAGATCCGCGCCCTGTTCACCGCCGCGCCCCGGTTCGCGGTCAACGAGCAGTCCGACGCCGGACACAATCTCAGCCTCGGCTGGACCGCGGCGGCATACCACCTGTCGGTGTTGTCATTCGTCGAAGAAGTGGTGGCCAGCACCACCCCCGATGCGGATTTGGAGGCCGGTTGATGCGGGTTGGATTCATCGGACTGGGCAGTCAGGGCGGGCCCATGGCGCGCCGGATCGTCGAGGCGGGCCACCCGACGACGCTGTGGGCGCGGCGGCCCGCGTCGGTCGAACCGTTCGCCGACACCGCCGCCAAGGTCGCCGGTTCACCGGCCGAACTCGCCGCAGCCAGTGATCTGGTCTGTCTGTGCGTGGTGGGCGACGCCGATGTCGAGGAGGTGGTCACCGGCGACAACGGGGTGCTGGCCGGCCTGGCCGTCGGCGGTGTCATCGCCGTGCACAGCACGGTGCACCCCAACACCTGCCGCCAGCTGGCGGAAACCGCAGCCGCGCATAACGTTTCGGTGCTCGACGCCCCGGTCAGCGGCGGTGGCCCGGCGGCCGCCGCGGGGCGGCTGCTGGTGATGGTCGGCGGCGACGACGACGTCGTGGAGCGCTGCCGTCCGGTGTTCGAGACCTACGCCGATCCCGTCGTGCACTTGGGCGGACTCGGCTCCGGGCAGGTCACCAAGTTGCTCAACAATCTGTTGTTCACCGCCAACCTGGGCACCGCCGCGACGGCGCTGGCGCTCGGCGAAGCCCTCGGGGTCTCCGCCGAGCGGCTCGCCGAGGTGGTGTCCCGCGGCAGCGCAAACAGCTTCGCGCTGAACAGCATCCAGGGCTCGGGCGGCACCCTGGACCGGCTGGCCGGGCTCGCCGGCGCGCTGCTGCAAAAGGATGTCCGGTTGGTGGCCGACCTGGCCGACCGGGCCGCGGCCGCACCGGGCGCGGTGTTAGACGCCGCCGACGCCGCGCTGGCGTTGATGAAACACCCGCGATGAACGTCGGCTTCGTCGGCGCGGGGCGGATGGGACGCCCGATGGTCGCCCGCCTGATCGACGCCGGACACGTGGTGCGGGCGTTGGGGCGCAGCGCCGAAAAGCGCGATGACATCGCCGTGTTGGGCGCGCAGCCCACCGCGGAGCTGGCCGGCGTGGCCACCGGCGCCGACGTGGTGGTGGTGTGCGTGTTCACCGACGAGCAGGTGGCCGAGGTGTGCCTGCACAGCGGTCTGCTGACCGCGATGCGACCGGGATCGGTGCTGGTGGTGCACACCACCGCCAGCCCGCGCACGATGGACGCCATCGCCGCGGCCGCCGGTCCCGTCGACGTCGTCGACGCCCCGGTCAGCGGCGGCCCGCACGACGCGGCCGCAGGCCGGCTGACGCTGTTCGCCGGCGGCTCCGATCGGGCGTTGGCGACCGTTGCACCGGTGTTGGGCTGCTACGGCGACCCGGTGTGCCACGTCGGCCCGACCGGGGCCGGGCAGCGGGTCAAACTCGTCAACAACGCGCTGTTCGCCGCGCAGATCGGCCTGCTGTCGGAGGCCAGTCGGCTCGGTGAACGCCTCGGGGTGGCCGAGTCGACGCTGCTGGAGGCGCTGGTGCACGGCAGCGGCGCCTCCCGGGTCACCGGTGTGGTGGCCGGGCGCGGCTCGGTGGCGTCCTTTGTCGAGGCGGTCGGCGATTTCATCGGCAAGGACGTGGCGGTGGTGCGGGCGATCGCCGCCGACCTGGGCGGTGACCTCGGTGTTCTGGATGACGCGATCAACGCCGCCACCACCGCGTGAAACGCGCACCCGCTGCGGTCGAATTCTCCTTCCAGAACCGCCCGGTATCCCTTACAGTTGGGTCTACGGTCCCATGTCCGGTCGGTAGTTACCAGCCCGCGCCGCGCCGCTGAGGAGGATCCCAAGTGACTAAACCGAAGCTCGTATTCGATCCGTTCTCGGAGGAATATTTCACTAATCCGTTCGACATCTACCGACGGATGCGTGAGGAAGCGCCGCTGTACTACAACGAGGCCGAGGACTTTTACGCGCTGACCCGGCACGTGGATGTCGCGGCCGCGTTCAAGGACTTCGAGACCTACTCCTCGGCCCGCGGCTGCGACCTGTCCATGGTGCGCTCGGGTCAGGCGCCGCAGAAGTCGATCATCTTCATGGATCCGCCCGACCACCGGCATATGCGCAGCCTGCTCAACAAGGCGTTCACCCCGCGCGCGATCCAAGCCCAGCGGGAGACCGTGGTCGAGCAGATCGAGAGGTTCCTCGGCGCAGCCGATCCGGACCGGTTCGACGTGGTGCAGGACTTCTCCGGACCGTTCCCGGTGGAAGTCATCACCCGGATGGCCGGGGTGCCCGAGGAGTACCGGCAGCAGGTGCGGCACTGGATCGACGACTCGCTGCATCGCGAACCGGGGCAACCGGAAATGGACGAGGCCGGTATGAAGGCCACCATCGAAACCGCGACCTACTACTACGGCCTGATCCAGGAACGGCGCGCCAACCCGCAGGACGACATGATCAGCAGGCTGATCGCCGCCGAGATCCCCGGCGACGACGGTCAGATGCGCCGCCTCGACGACATCGAAATCACCGGCTTCGCAACGCTCCTGGGCGGCGCCGGCGCCGAGACGGTGACCAAGCTGGTCGGCACGGCGGCGGTGCTGTTCGCCCGCCATCCCGACCAGTGGCAACAACTGGTCGACGACCCCAGCAAGGTCCCGGCCGCGGTCGAAGAACTGCTTCGCTACGAAGGCCCCGTGCAATACAACGTCCGCTACACCCTGAAGGAGGCGCAGGTCAGTGGCGGCACAATTCCGCCCGGCAAGGCGGTGTTTTTGATCGGCGCCGCGGCCAACCGGGATCCCGAAGCGTTCACCGACGCCGATGCCTTCGACATCAACCGCGACCAGACCGAGGCGCAGCACCTGGGTCTCGGCTACGGCATCCACAGTTGTCTGGGCGCGGCGCTGGCCCGGATGGAAAGCCGAATCGCGTTGGAGAAGTTGGTCGAGTTCATGCCGCGCTACGAGGTGGACTGGGACGGGTTGCAACGCGTCCACATGCAGAATGTGGCCGGCTGGAGCAATGTGCCGGTGAAGGTGCTGGGATGACCCGGGCTGGCGACCAGGCAAAGCGCAGCGATGCGAAGGAGCGGCGCTGATGAAAGTTGTTGTCGATTATGGCCTGTGCGAGGCCAACGGGGTCTGTATGGGGATCAACCCCGAGGTCTTCGAACTCAACGATGATGACGAGCTGACCATCCTGCAGCCCGAGATCACCTCGGAAACCGAGCACGACGTGCGCGAGGCGGTGCGGCAATGCCCCCGCCAGGCGCTGTCGATCGAGGAGTAGGCGGGTTTCTTGGCCCGCGAGGCCCGCGAGCGTGCGCAGAATGCCAGGTTTTCGCCTGTGGGCGTACAACTGCGCACGCTGACCGGAAAATCCCCCGGCCAAGCAGCGAAAGTGCGCTCACGCAGGAGAAGTTCGAGAGGACTCCTGCGGGAACGCACTTTCGGTGTTGGGAATGCGACCCGGCTACGACGATCCCGGAAACCCGGACAGGATTACCGCGTTGCAGTCCGCGGCGGCCTGCCGCAGCTTCGCTGCCTTCTGGTAGCCCTCGGATTCGTACCAGGTCCGGGCGGCGTCGACCGATTCGAACTCCAGCACGACGGTCTGGTCGCCGTGCCAGCTGCCTTCGATGACCTTCGGCGCGGTGTCCACCGCGAGAATGCTCGCACCGGCCATCGCCGAGCCCGCCGCCTGCGCGTAGGCCTTCATACCCTCCGGGTCCTTGATGGCTTCGGTGAGGATGACATATCCCTTTGGCACTGAAACTCCTTATCTGGTGGACTAACTCGTCTCGATGGCTTGCTCGGGGCACTGTTTGACCGCGTCGCGCACGGCGTCGTGCAGCTCGGCGGGGATCTCCGGCAGGAGCACCTCGGAATACCCGTCCTCGTTGATGGCGAACACCTCCGAGCAGATCGTGGTGCAAATGCCGTGTCCGCGGCAGCGGTCCGGGTCGACCGAGGCCTTCATCGGGTGCTCTCCACGAACTCCAGGTTCAGTTCGGTCAGCCCGCGCAGGATGTAGGTCGGAACATATTGGTAGCGACGGTCATCGGCCGGACCGTGCGACCGCTCGGAGATCCTGATGTCGGTGGTGCGGTCCAGCAGCCGCTCGATCGCCACCCGGGTTTCGGCCCGCGCCAACGGCGCGCCGGGGCAGCTGTGGATGCCGCGCCCGAAGGTGATGTGCTGGCGGGCGTTCTTGCGAGCCGGGTCGAAGGTGTCCGGATTCTCGAACCGGCGCGGGTCCCGGTTGGCGGCCGCGTTGACCACCATCACCGTGGTGCCGGCGGGCAGGTCGACCCCGCCCACGGTGACCGGCACCCGGGACAGCCGGAAGTCACCTTTGACCGGGCTCTCGATGCGCAGCGCCTCCTCGATGAAGTTCGGGATCAGGCTGCGGTCGTCGCGCAACCGCTGCTGGATGTCCGGGCGCTCCCCGATGACCTGCAGCGCCGCACCGAGCAGCCGCACCGTGGTTTCCTGCCCAGCCGAGAACACGTTGGTGGCCACCCGGGCCACGTCGGTGACATCCGGGGTGGAGCCGTCCGGGAACGTGGCGGCCGCCAGACCGCTGAGCACGTCGTCGCGGGGGTTGGTGCGACGGTCGGCGATGTAGTCGGCGAAGGTCCCGTACAGGAACTCCAACGGGCTGTGCGCCAAGCCTTCCTCACCGGTGCTGCCGACCCCGCCACCGGCGTTGCGGTGGATGCCTTTGACGAACTCGTCGCGATCCTCTTCGGGGATCCCGAGCAGGTCGGCGATCACCAGCAGGGTGAACGGACCGGCGAAACCCTTGATGAATTCGCCCTCCCCCGGCGCCAGAAAATCGTCGAGCACCCGGTCGGCGAGCACCCACATCGCGTCCTCGTTCTCCTTGAGGCGTTTGGGGGTGATCAACCGCATCAGCAGCGCGCGGTGGTCGGTGTGGGTGGGCGGGTCGAGCGTGGGCAGCTGGTCGCTGAACGGCAGCTCGGCGCGGTGTTGCTCGATCAGCTCGGTGACGGCCGCACCGTCCAAGCCCTCCAGCGGAACCGGGAAGCCGGGGAACGGACCGGTCACCGAGATGCACGAGGAAAACACGTCGGCGTTCCCGGCCACCTCGCAGGCTTCTTCCCAGCCCGTCACCATGGTCACCCCGTGGTGGGGCTCGCGCGACACCGGGCAGCGCTGGCGCAGCGCCTCGAAGTACGGGTAGGGATCGGCGACCACCGCGTCGTCCCGGAAGAAATCGATCGCATCCACGTCATCCACGATCTAGGTCGCTCCCTTCGACGGGTATCTGGATCTCAACAAAGAGAATGTCACTCTCATTATTGATCAATAGGTTTTCATACGGGTAGGGGAACGTCAACAGCGGCGTCCGGGCACGCCGAGCGTGCGGGAGATCCGAACGGCGCGAACCACCGTCGCGCTCGGGTCAGCGTGGGGCGCGGACCCCGCTCAGCTGGCCGGGGTGAGGTCGGCGGCGACCGAGCGGCGCAGCATCATCGCGCTGCGGAACGTCTCGATCGGCGCCACCGATGCCCCCGGCGCGACGGCCGCCAGTGCCTGCGCCTTGAACACGCGCGCGGCACCGCTGAGCCGATGGTGCACCGCGTCGACGCTGCCGTCCAGCTCCGCCGACTCGGTGGCGCCCCACAGCGTGACCTCGGTGGCGCCGTGGTCCAGCGCGTCGAGCACACCGTCGCGGACCCGGGGGTCGGACCCGAACAGGTCGGCGGCCACCGCCAGGCTCTGCGGCTGTGGGCGGGCGCCCATCGATCGCAGCGCCGTCTCCAAATCGAGGGTGCGGGTGCCCAAGACCTGCAGCGGCCGATCGTTGAGCGGGTCACCGACCAGCACGGTGACGTCCCATCCGGCCATCACCCGGTCGAACAACCAGCCGCCGGCGAACCGGACGGCGTCGGCGACGCTGGACGACACCACGTCCAGCCGATACCGCAGATCGGGCTCTACGTCGGACTGGGCGGCACGAAGTCGCGAGTGAGCGACGCGGCGTACTCCTTGAACACGTCGGCCAGGGGTATTGAAGGATCCAGCAGCCATGTGGTTTCCATTCCGTTGACGAAGGCGATGATTTCTACGGCCTTGACGGCCGGGTCCAGGTCGGTGCGGTAGCGCCCTTCGCGCTGACCGCGCCGGATGCCGTCGGCGACGATGTCGACCGAGGCCCGATAGCGGGCCAGCATGCGATCGTGCAGCGGTGCGTCGGGCAGGATGCTTTCGACCAGCAGCACCGCGAAGGTGCCGGCCAGCACCGGTGACCGGTGCATGCGCTCGGCGGTGCGGGCGATCTGCTCGATCAGGTCGCCGGTGCGATCGGCGTGGGCGTCGTCGTCGGCGTCGCGGGCGTCGAGCACCGCATGCAGGAGTTGCTCTTTGGATTCGAAATGATGCAGCAGGCCCGCCGGGGTGACCCCGGCCTCGCCGGCGATCTGGGCCAGTGAGGTGGCGCGCCAGCCGTTGCGGGTCAGTAGCCGTTGGGCGGCCTCCAAGATCCGCTGCTTGCGGTCTTCGCCTTTGGCCAACAGCGTGGCATACGGGCGGGTATCGGGCACCGGACTCCTTCGTCCAACAAACCTACTGAACACACAGTAGGTTGGTTGGCGCGCTGTGACAAGGGTCTCAGTCGAGCTTATTCAGCGGCTCAGCTCATCCCGCCGCGGCCGCCACCGTTGACGGCGATGGTCTGGCCGGTGACGTAGTCCGAGAGCGGCGAGCACAGCCACAGGATCACATCGGCGGCCTCGCGGATTGTCCCGGTTCGGCCGAGTACCACGCCGGGCAGCGGTTTGGCCGCGTAGATCTGGGCGTCGGTGGGCGGGTTATCGGGGTCGATGGTGACGCCAAGGCGTTGTGCCTGCTTGGCGGGCATCCCGATTTTGATGTCGCGGCCGCCGGTGTGGATGACCTCCCGCTCGGATTGTGGTAGCGCGAACCGGGTCTGGATCACGCCGAACGCGACTGCGTTGACGTTGACGCGTATCGCTCCCCATTCCTGGGCCAACGATCGCATCAGACCGAGCTGTCCCGCTTTGGCGGCCGCGTAGTTGGCGGCGCCGTCGAGTCCCCAGGTGCCGGCCATCGAGGACACCAGCACGGTCTTGCGGTGCCGCACGTCCTCGGCGTCGGCTTTTGCCGCCGCACGGAAGACCGGGGCGCAGGCCCGGGCCAGGCGGAACGGAACGATGAGGTGGATGTCGAGCATCGCCTGGAACTGGTCGTCGGTCAGGGCGTGGACGCGGCCGTCCCAGGCGTAGCCGGCGTTGTTGACGACGATGTCCAGTGAGCCGCAGTGGTCGAGGGTGTGGGCGACCAGGTCGTCGCACACACCGGGCGCCACGAGGTCGCCGACGAAGACCTCGGCGGTGCCGGCACCGAACGCGGCGTCGAGTTGCGTGGCGGCGCTGCGGGCCGCCGCCTCGTCGACGTCGGCGATCACCACGCGGGCGCCGTTGGCGGCCAACATGGTCGACGTGGCGCCGCCGATACCGCGGGAACCGCCCGTGACGACGGCGACCCGGCCGGCCAGCATCTCCGAGCGCAGCGTGGGTTCGATCAGCAGGCTCATCGGCCCTCCCAGACTGGGTCACGTTTCTCGGCGAAGGCGCGCAGGCCTTCTTTCAGGTCTCGCGACCCCATCACCGGGGCGACGAAGGTTGACTGCCGCGCCCAGGCTTCGGTGTCGCTCCAGTCGTAGGCGTGGGTGAGGATCTGTTTGCTGGCGCGTACCGCCAGTGGGCCGGCCGCGGCGACTTCGGCGGCCAGTTCCAGGGCAGCGGCCAGTGCCCGACCGGGTTCGGTGATCCTGTTCACCAACCCGAGTTCGGCGAATCGGGTGGCTGGCCAAGTTTTTCCGGTCAGCACCAGCTCCATGGCGAGGTGATACGGGATACGTTTGGGCAGCCGGAAGCAGCCCCCGCCGATCGCCACCAGTGATTTCGCGGCTTCGGGTAGCCCCATGGTGGCAGTGCGCGACGAGACGATCAGGTCGCAGGCCAGGCACAGCTCCAGTCCCCCGGCCAACGCGTGGCCTTCCACGGCGGCGATCAGCGGCTTGGCCGGCGGCTGGGCCATGATCCCGAATCCGCCGCGGCGTTCGGTGACCGCCATGTCGCCGCTCGCCGCCGCGATCAGGTCCTGACCGGCCGAGAACACGAGGTCGGAGCCGGTTACCACGGCGCAGCGCAACTGGTCGTCGGCGTCGTAGGCGTCGACGGCGGCCTCCATGGCGCGCGCGGTGGCGCCGTCGAAGGCGTTGCGGCGCTCGGGCCGGTTGATTCGGATCAGGAGGATGTGCTCGCTGATCCGGTCGGTGAGCACAGGTCCCGTATCAGACATGCCGTTGTCTTCCTTCCCAATAGGGGTGGCGGAGCGTGGTTTTGAGAACTTTGCCGGCCGGGTTGAGCGGCAGCTCGTCGACGTAGACGAACTTGCGCGGCCGCTTGTAGGAGGCCAGTCGACCGTCGAGGAAGGCCACCAGTTCGTCGTCGGTCAGCCGTGCGCCGTTGGCGGTGACGATGAACGCCAGCGGCTGTTCGCCGAAATCGTCCTGGGGGATGCCGATCACCGCGGCGTCGACGACCGCGGGATGTCCGACGAGCACCTTCTCGATTTCGGCGGGGTAGATGTTCACGCCGCCGGCCACGATCATGTCCTTGATCCGGTCGGTGATGAACAGGAACCCGTCGTCATCGAGGTGTCCGACGTCGCCGGTGCGGTAGAAGCCGCCTTTGACGGTATCGGCGCCCAGCGGTCCGTGGCCGAGGTAGTGGTCGATCACCACCGGGGTGTTGACGGCGATCTCGCCGGTCTGGCCGGGCGGTAGCGGGTTCCACTGCTCGTCGACGATGGCGACCTCGACGCCGTCGTAGGGCAGCCCGCAGGTTCCCGGCTTGCTGAGCTGGTGTTCGGGGGCGGTGTAGCTGATCATCCCGGATTCGCTGGCTCCGTAGACCTCCCACAGCACGTTGGCGCCGAATCGGGTGGTCAGCCACTGTTTCAGCGACTGCGGGACGGGAGCGGCACCGGTGTTGATCGCCTGCAGGCAGGACAGGTCGTAGCGGTCGAGGGTGGCCGCCGGCAACGCCTGGATGCGCAACAGCATGGTGGGTACCGCGGTCCACGCCTGCACCCGGTGTTGGTCGATCAGCTGCAGGGCCGACTCGGCGTCGTAGGGGTCGAGCAGGATCAGCGTCCCACCGCGGGCGCAGGTGGCCGTGGCAATGGCGGGACCAGCACCGTGGTGAACGGGCATGGTCAGCAAGGTGACGGCGTCCTGCGGATACTCCGGCACGCTGCCCACTGACGCCCGGTATCGGGCCAGGCGTTCGGGGTCGCGCGCGTTGGCGGGATCCAGCGGCGGCACCCCGCGCGGTTTTCCGGTGGTGCCCGAGGTGTAGAGCACCAGTGCCGGCTGTGCTGCGCCGAAGCGCGGGGTGACGACCTCGGTGGTGATCAGGTCCTCGTAGCGGATGCCGCTACCGCCGGCGGGCTGCCCGACGGTGACCAGCAGGCCGATCTTGTGGTGCGTCCATCCGGTGGGGTCGGTGTCGTTGCAGAACAGTCCCTTGGCGTCGCTGTCGTGCAGGATGTAGGCCGCCTCGTCCGGTGTCAGGCGGTGGTTCACCGCGACCTGGGCGACGCCGAGTTTCTGCAGGGCGCGCTGCAGCACGAACCATTCGAGGCTCAGCCGAAACCGCATACCGATCCGGTCGCCTGCCACCAGCCCGCGTGCTGCCAGCCCCTCGGCGACGCGGTCGGCCAGGTCGTTCCATTGGCCGTAGGTCAGCTGGCGGTCGCTGTGAATGACGGCGGGGTGCTCCGGGCGTGACTGTGCCCAGAATTCTGGTGTGCCCGGGTGCGGTTGACGCATCCTTGCTCCTGGTTCAGTCGTTGACCAAGACGTGGACAGCGCAGACGGCGCCGATGCCGACCATGTGGGCGAGCCCGACACGGGCGCCCGGGTGCTGTCGTGCACCTGCCTCACCCCGCAGTTGTGTTGTCAGCTCCACGATCTGACCGACCCCGGTGGGGCCGATCGGGTGACCCATCGACAACAGGCCACCCGATGGGTTGACCGCGACGCGGCCGCCGATGTCGAATTCGCCTGCGCGCAGCGCGGCCGCTGCCTGTCCGGGCGGGCACAACCCCATGGCCTCCGCGTAGATCAACTCCTCCACGGTGAAGGCGTCGTGCAGTTCCACCACGTCGACCTCGGCGGCCCGTACACCGGCCTGGCCGAGCGCCTGCGCGGTGGTCTGCGCGGTGAGCGCTGCATCGAAATTCATGGTGCCGTACCAGGTTTCCGAGCGCAGCGCCGATGCAGCCACCCGTACCGCGCGACCGCAATCGACCCCCAATGCCCGGATGCCCGGCGCGGACGCAACGATGGCCGCGGCCGCACCCTCCCCGATCGGGCAACACTGCAGGCGGGTCAGCACGCCGCTGATCAAGGGCGGCGCCAGCACCTCCTGCAGGGTCCGCGGTGTGCGTCGTTGTGCGTACGGGTTCAGCGACGCGTTGCGGCTGTTCTTGACTGCCACCGCGGCGATGTCGTCGGCCCCGGCGCCGCTGTCGTGCATATAGCGGGAGGCCAATAAGGCGAAATGGGTCACCGGCAGCACCCGGGTGCCGACCAGATCCTGCAGGCCCGCGGCGCGCTGCGGCGACGACAGGCTCAGCGGCTTGTCCACCCCGACCGCGATCGCCACGTCGTGCACGCCGCCGGCCACGTCCAGGCACGCCTGGCGGAACGCACTCGACCCGGACGCGGACGCGTTCTCCACCTGCACCATCGGAATCCCGGTGGCGCCCAGATGGCGATACATCAACCGCGACAGCGCCATCGAGGTGGTCGCCGTCCCGGTGTACGCGGTCCGAATGTCGCGCCACGTGATGCCCGCGTCGGCCAGCGCCGCGCGCACCGCGATCACCCCCAACTCGGTGTAGGGCACCACACTCGGCTTTTGGTAAGGGTGCAGGCCGACGCCGATCACCCAGATCTCGCGCAGCCCGTTCACCGCTCTTGCCCTGACTGCGCAAGTACGAATGCCGGTTCAACCGTCTGGGTTTGGTCCTCGGATTCGGTGACCAGCCACCTCCCGGCCACCCGCGCCCCGATCTCGAGATCACCGGCGTCCGGATGGACCATGGCGCGGATCAACGGTCCCGCGTCCAGCAGCACCTCGGCGATGGTGAACGGTGCCGGCGGGTTGCCGGGGTGCTGGTGCAGCGTAGCCACCGCGAACACGATGCCGGTGGCGGCCAGCGTGGTGGGGGTCAATTCCGTTGCGCCGCAGCTCTCGCAACCGATGTCGAGGGGTGGAAAATACACCCGCTCACAGCGTGTGCACTCGACGCCGAGCAATATCGGGACCTGAGAAGCGGCGTCGTAGAGACGCGGATGGGCACCAACCCGCCGCAGCCCGGACTGTTCCATACTTGGGTTACGCCAGCTGCCCGGCGGGCGTGTAGTCGCCCGCGTCGCTAGTGAATTCGGGCTTGCCGTACGTCGTCAGCCGGCGTTTGACGAGCCGGATGACGTAGCGGTCGGTGATCTGCCGCAGTGCCGGGATCCTGCTGGCGCGCCGCACCAGCAGAAACCGCCCGAGGATGAACGGTGCAGTCAGGCCGATCCGCAGGTAATCGGCCAGTCCGATCGACACGCCCATGCCCTCGGCGACGGTGCGGTCGCCGTTGCAGAAGGCTCGGACGAAAGCGACCTTGCTGTAGCTCTTCTCCACGGCGTCCGCGATACGTTCCTGACGGGTCTCCTCCGGGCGCAGGTAGGCCGCCATGGTCGAACGCACCATTTCGCCGCAGGTGGCGTCATCGAAGTCAGCGCGCAGCAGTGCCCCGCGCGTGTGGATGAGGCGGATGATCTCGCCGGGCGTGGTCGGCAGGAGGTCCTCGGGCAGGCCGAGCAGAAACGCCCGGTAGCGGGTGAACTCCACCAAGGCGCGCTCACTTGCGGTGAATTCGGTGCGCCCCTGGCGTCGCGCGCCCAACGAGACCAGGTACAGGTTGATCATTCCGGCCGGCATCTGGTCGACCTGGGGGATCGGAATCCCGTAGATGTCGACGTCCCACTTCTCGGAGCGCTTGAGCGCGTTGTAGCGCACCATCGAGTGCATCAGCCGCACCATGGCCGCCGCCTCGAAGCCCGGGCCGTGCCGGTCCAGCGCACCGGGCAGCGTGGTGACCGCGAAGAAGCTCGTCGTCTCGTTGACCCGGCGCGCGGCGCGCCGGCCGGACAACGCCCCGGTAAGGGCCATCGGAAGCGCGGCGTAGGTGTTGACGAAGGTCGCGATGAACGCGCCCCGAGTCACGAAGGGCGATACCAGCGCCGCCGGGATGCGCGCTTGCCGGGCACCCTCGCCCACCAACTCCATGTCCAGCCACGCCGGGGTGGTCTCCATGTCGGCGATGAACGCCACTAGCTCCGGTGGTGCGTCGGGAACCGCGTTGATGCCCTCGCGGCACGCCCGCTGGAGCATGGTGATCAGGGTCGTGACGCTGTAGTCGGCCATCAGCGCCGCGTAGGGGTCCGCGACGACATCGCCCAGCAGGGTCGCCGTGCAGATCAGTTCGACGGCCCGCTCGTCGGCCAGGTACGCAGCGCGATCGGCGATCCACTCCGGCAGCGACGAGCGGTCCGCTGGGTCGGTGGTGGTGCGGTACGGCTGTGCGTCGAAGTCGATGCCGCCGTACAGGTCGTGCTGTAGTTCGCCTTGACTGCGGACCCGCCGCGCCAGCTTGGGGTAATGCGTGGTCATCACGATCCTCCAAATAACTAACACCTTGTGAGTTACACAAATAACAGGTTGTTAGTTATGCTGTCAAGCATGATGGTCCGGCAACGGCGGATGACGGCCGAGGCTCGGCGCGAGCAGATCCTCGACGTCGCCCACGCGATCGTCGACGCCGAGGGCTTTCACGCGGCGACCCCGAACCGGATCGCCCGCGAGGCGGGGATCAACAGATCGTTGATCTATCAGCAGTTCGGTGACCCCGCCGGACTGTTCGTTGCGTTGATCGACCGGGAAGCAGCGCGGGCGGGCGCACAGTTCGCCGCCGCCGTCGTCGAGTCACAGGACCACGGGGGGGATCACTACCTGCTGCGGGTGTTCGACGCGGTGCTGGCTGCCACCGATGCCCACCCGGCGACCTGGCGACTCTTCCTATTCCCGCCGCAGGGGGCGCCACCCGAGCTGCACGAGCGCCTCGCCCG
Source organism: Mycobacterium sp. pUA109 (assembly GCF_041287095.1). Lineage (NCBI taxonomy): Bacteria > Bacillati > Actinomycetota > Actinomycetes > Mycobacteriales > Mycobacteriaceae > Mycobacterium > Mycobacterium sp. pUA109. Next base: position 51,379 of record NZ_JBGGKS010000028.1, read on the forward strand.
GGCCCAAGGCGTCGTTCGGGAGTTCTTCCGCCGTGAGTTGCTGCGGATCGACCCGGAATTGGCGGACCCCGAGTACACCGCGCGTATCGCGCAGGCGGCCGGTCGCGAGCTGCTGCAGCTGCGCCTTAGCGACCCTGCGGCATCACACCAGCGCCTGCGGGCCATGGTGCAGCGATTCGGGGCTGAGCTGCTGCGGCGCTGACTCTCCTACAGTCCCAGCGATTTGGCGATGATCACCTTCATCACCTCGGAGGTCCCGGCGTAGATCCGGGCTACCCGGGCGTCGGTGTACAGCCGGGCGATCGGGTACTCCATCATGTAGCCGTATCCGCCGAACAGCTGCAGACACCGGTCCACCACCCGGGCCTGCATCTCGGTGCAGAACAGCTTCACCCGCGCGGCGTCGGCGCCGGACAGCTCGCCGGCGACCAGTTCGGTGATCGCCCGGTCCAGCATGGTTTGCGCCGCCTCCACCTCGGCCGACATCGCCGCCAGCTCGAATTTGGTGTTCTGAAACGACGCGACCGGGGTGCCGAATGCCTTGCGTTCCTTGACGTAGTCGATGGTGGCCGCGATCGCCGCCCGGGCCTGCGCCACCGAACCGACCGCCACCGTCATCCGCTCCTGGGGCAGGTTGTGCCCGAGGTAGCCGAACGCTTCGCCTTCCGCACCGAGCCGGTTAGCCACCGGCACCCGGACGTCGGTGAACGACAACTCGGCGGTGTCTTGCACCCTGCAGCCCATCTTGTCCAGCGCCCGGCCCTTGACGAAGCCGTCCATGCCGTCCTCGACGACCAGCAGGGTCAGGCCGCGGCGCCGGTTGTCCGGATCGGTCGACGTCCGCGCCACCACGATCACCAGGTCGGCCAGCAGGCCGCCGGTGATGAAGGTTTTGGCGCCGTTGAGCACGTACTCGTCGCCGTCACGGACCGCGCTGGTGCGCATCCCGGCCAGGTCCGACCCGGTGCCGGGTTCGGTCATCGCGATCGCGGTCAGCAGCGTGCCGGCGGCCAGGCCGGGAAACCAGCGCTGCCGCTGCTCGGCGTTGGCGTAGTTCAGGAAGTACGGCAGGATCACCTCAAGCTGGGTGCGCACGGTGCCGGTGGTGACCAGGGCGCGGGCCGCCTCCTCTTGCAGCACCACGTTGTAGCGGTAGTCGGGCAATCCCGATCCGCCGTATTCCTCGGGGATGGCCATGCCCAGCATGCCCAGCGCGCCCAGCTTTTCGAAGACCTCCCGCGGCATCCGGCCGGCCTTCTCCCAGTCGGCGTAATGCGGTTCGATCTCCTTGTCGACGAAGTCGCGGGCCAGCCGGCGGAAGGCCTCGTGGTCGTCGGTGAAAAGCTCGCGGCGCACCCGTTCTCCTTAACCGATCAGTTCCACCAGGGTGGCGTTGGCGGTGCCGCCGCCCTCGCACATGGTTTGCAGTCCGTACCGAATTCCGTTGTCCCGCATGTGGTGAATCATCCGGGTCATCAGCACCGCCCCGGACGCCCCGAGCGGATGCCCCAGCGCGATGGCGCCGCCGAGCGGGTTGACGTGGGCCGGGTCGGCGCCGGTCTCGGCCAGCCAGGCCAGCGGCACCGGGGCGAACGCCTCGTTGACCTCGAAGACGCCGACGTCGCCGACGCTGCGCCCGGTCTTGCGCAGCACCTTCTCGGTGGCCGGAATGGGTCCGGTCAGCATCAGCACCGGGTCGGCGCCGGTGACCGCGCCGCCGCGGTAGGCCACGATCGGCGTCAAACCGAGTTCCAGCGCCAACGCGGGGGTGGTGACCAGCAGGGCCGCCGCGCCGTCGGAGATCTGCGACGAGTTGCCGGCGTGGATCACCCCGTCCTCGGTGAACGCGGGTTTGAGCGCGCCGAGTTTTTCCACGGTGGTGCCCCGGCGGATCCCCTCGTCCTCGGTGACGACGGCGGCGTCGCCCTCGGTGAACACCGGCACGATCTGGTCCTTGAACGCGCCGCCGGTCTGGGCGGCGGCGGCCCGCTCATGCGAGCGCGCCGAGTATTCGTCGAGCGCGGTGCGGGACAGCCCCCACTTCTCCGCGATGAGCTCCGCCGAGATGCCCTGGTTGAACGAGAAGTCACGGTAGCGCTCAAGGACTTTGGGCCCGTACGGCATGCCGGTGGCACGCGCGGCGCCCAGCGGCACCCGGCTCATCACCTCCACGCCGCCGGCGACCACCACGTCCTGCTGCCCGGACATCACGGCCTGCACGGCGAAGTCCAGGGCCTGCTGGCTGGATCCGCAGGCCCGGTTGATGGTGGTGCCGGGGATGGTTTCGGGCCAGCCGGCGGCCAGCACCGCGTACCGGCCGATATTGCTGGATTGGTCGCCGACCTGGGACACGCAGCCCCAGATCACGTCGTCGACGATGACGGGGTCGATCCCGGTGCGCTCGGCCAGCGCACCCAGCACCACCGCGGACAGGTCGGCGGCGTGCATGCCCGACAACCCGCCGTTGCGCTTGCCGACCGGGGTGCGGACCGCTTCGACGATGACTGCTTCACGCATTGTTCTGCTCCGATCTGATCGCCCATCGACCAGTAAACGACGGCTCGCGCTTGGCGGCGAAGGCGGCATAGGCTTCGCCGGCATCCGCGGTGGCGAAGTTACCGGGTTGGGCGCGGGCCTCGTTGGCCAATGCCTGCGGCAGCGTGCAGTCGACACCGGCGGTCAGCAGCGCCTTGCTGTGCGCGAGCGCAACCGGCGGGCCGGCCGCCAGCCGGCGCCCCAGGTCGTCGACGAACGCGTCGATCTGCGCGCTCGGTTGCACCCAGGTCACCAAGCCCAGCGCGTGGGCCTCCGACGCGTCGATGGTTTCGGCCAGCAGCGTCAGCCGTTTGGCCTGCTGCAGCCCGACCAGTTTGGGCAACAGCCAGGAACCGCCGAGGTCGATCGACAGCCCGCGGTTGGCGAAGATCTGGCAGAACCGCGACTGCGGGGTCGCCACCACCAGATCGCAGCCCAACGCCAGGTTCCAGCCCGCCCCCACGGCCACCCCACTCACCTTGGCGATGGTCGGGATCGGCAGCTCGTGCAGTGCCAGCGCGACGTCGGTGAGCCGACGCAGCTTGCGGTCCGGGTGCACGTCCTCGGGCACCGAGATGTCGGCGCCCGAGCAGAACGCACCACCGGCCCCGGTGAGCACCAAGGCCCGGACGCCGTCGTCGTCGAGGACCGCGCGCAGCGCATCCCGCAACGCGATCCACAGCTCCGGGTTGAGCGCGTTTTTGCGGTGCGGCCGGTTCAGCGTCAGGGTGCGCACGCCGTCGCGGTCGCTGCACAACAGCACCGGGTCGCTCATGCCCCGATCACGCCCCGCTCGCGCAGCGCGGCGATCTCGTCGGCGCCCAGCCCCAGTCCGGCCAGCACCGCCGCGGTGTGCTCGCCCAGGCCGGGCACCGCGCCCATCGGTTGCTCGAATCCCGAGATCACCGGCGGCGGCAGCAGCGCCGGGATGGCGCCGTTGGGGGTGTCCACCGACCGCCACCGGTCGCGGTCTTTGAGCTGCGGATGCGCGACGACCTCGCTGGGCGTGTTGTACCGCGAGTTGCCGATGCCGGCCTCGTCGGCGATCTGCTGAATCTCGGCGAGATCGTGTTGGGCGCACCAGGTTCGGATCGCCTCGTTGAGCACGTCGCGGTGCGCGCAGCGATCCGCATTGGAGGCCAACCGCGGGTCGTCGGCCAGGTCCGGGCGGCCGATGATGTCCCGGGCCAGCCGCTGCCATTCCCGGTCGTTGGTGGTGCCCAGCACGACGGTCTGCTGATCGCGGGTGCCGAACGCCCCGTAGGGGGCCACCGCCGGCGAACTCATGCCCAGCGGCTGCTGGTCGACCCCGGAGTGCTGGGTGTAGGTCAGTTGATAGCCCATGATGTCGGTCATGGTGTCGAACAGGCTGACCGCCACCGCGGGGGCGGCCCCCGGGTTGTCGCGGCGCCCGTACAGCAGCGCCACGATCGACAGCGCGGCATACAGCCCGGTGGAGATGTCGGCGACCGGCGGGCCGGGTTTGGCCGGCATATCCGGGTAGCCGGTGACCGCGCAGCACCCCGACTCGGCCTGCACCAGCAGGTCATACGCGCGTTTGTGGGAGATCGGCCCACCCGGGCCGTAGCCGTCGATCTCAACCGGGATGACGTGGGGGTGTCGGGTGCGCAGGTCGTCGGGCGCGATGCCCAGCCGCGCGGTGGCCCCCGGCGCGAGGTTGGACACCAGCACGTCGGCGCCGTCGAGCAGTCGGTGCAACAGGCCGATCCCGGCGTCGGATTTCAGGTCCAGCGTCACCGATTCCTTGCCGCGGTTAGCCCACACGAAGTGCGCGGCAAGACCGTTGACGACGTCGTCGTAGTCGCGGGCGAAGTCGCCGCCGGTGGGGTTTTCCACCTTGATGATGCGGGCCCCGAAATCGGCCAGCACCCGGGTGCACATCGGCGCCGACACGGCTTGCTCCAGCGCCACCACGGTGACTCCCGCCAGCGGCGCGGGGTGGGTCTGGGTCATCACATCACCATGCCGCCGACCCCGGTCAGGTCGAACAGCGGGTTGGGCATCAGTAGCTCCTCGGCAGCTTCAGGGTGTGCGACCCCAGGTAGTTCAGGATCATCTCCTGGCTGATCGGGGCGATCTTCATCAGTCGGGCCTCCCGGAAGAACCGGGATACGTTGTACTCCTCGGAATAGCCCATGCCGCCGTGGGTCTGCAGCGCGCGGTCGGCGGCGGTGAAACCGGCGTCGGCGCAAAGGTATTTGGCGGTGTTGGCTTCACGTCCGCAGGGTTTGCCGTTGTCGTACAGCCAGGTGGCCTTGCGCAGTATCAGTTCGGCGGCGTCGAGGCGGGCCAGCGAGTCGGCCAGCGGGAACTGGATGCCCTGGTTCATCCCGATCGGGCGGCCGAACACTTCGCGCTCGTTGGCGTATTTGACCGCCCGGTCCAGGGCGACCCGGCCGATGCCGAGCGCTTCGGCGGCGATCAACATCCGTTCCGGGTTGAGCCCGTCGAGGATGTAGGAGAAACCCTTGCCCTCCTCACCGACCCGGTCTTCCACCGGGACTTCGAGGTTGTCGATGAACAGCTCGTTGGAGGAGACCGCGTTGCGCCCCATCTTGGGGATGGGCCGGATGTCGACCCGGCTGCGGTCCAGGTCGGTGAGGAACAGCGTCATGCCGTCGGTTTTCTTGGTGACCTCGTCGTAGTGCTGGGTGCGGGTCAGCAGCAGGATCTTCTCGGACTCCAGCGCTTTGGAGATCCACACCTTGCGGCCGTTGACGATGTAGCGGTCGCCGTCGCGTTTGGCGAACGTGCTGATCCGCGAGGTGTCCAGGCCCGCACCGGGCTCGGTCACCCCGAAGCAGACATGCAGCTCCCCCGACGCGATGCGGGGCAGGGTCCGCGCCTTGAGCTCGTCGGAGCCGTGCACGACGACCGGGTGCATCCCGAAGATCGACATGTGAATCGAGCTGGCGGCGTTCATGCCGCCACCGGAGCGGGCCACCTCCTCGGCGAGCAGGGTGGCCTCGGTGATCCCAAAGCCGTGGCCGCCGTACTCCTCGGGGATCGTCATGCCCAGCCAGCCGCCGTCGGCGACCGCGTCGTAGAACTCCTGCGGGAATTGGTGCGACTGATCCTTCTGCATCCAATAGTGGTCGTCGAACTTTGCGGCCAGTTCGGCGACCGAGGTGCGGATCAGTTGCTGATCCTCGGTCAGCTCAAAGTTCATCCCAGACATGGGTCACCTTCTTCCCGCGAGCAGACGCAAAAGTCCCGTTTTCATGCCGAAAACAGGGGCTTTTGCGTCTGCTCGCGCTAAAAAATCTAACTGTTCGACTTCGCCGCTTCCATCAGCGCGTTCGACTGCCGCTGGCCCTCCTTGTGGTGGCTAAGCGCCCGGATCGACACGTCGTGGCCTTCGGCGGCCTTGCGCAGCGCGCCGACCGTGGCCTGCTCCCGGGAGATGTGGCTGAACGGGTCGAACGAGTACCAGCGCATCGCGTTCTCGTGGGTCATCTTGTTGATGTCGGCGTCGGGCACCTTGTTGGCGGTCAACACCTCCCACAGTTCCTCCGGCGCGCCCGGCCACATCGAGTCACTGTGCGGGTAGTCGGCCTCCCAGCAGATGTTGTCGATGCCGATCTCCTCGCGCAGCTTGACGCCGACCGGGTCGGAGATGAAGCAGGTCAAAAAGTGCTCCCGGAACACGTCGGAGGGCTGCTTGCCACCGAAGTCCTGGCCGGTCCACGTCGAGTGCATCTCGTAGGTGCGGTCGGCGCGCTCCAAGAAGTACGGGATCCACCCGGTGCCGCCCTCCGACAGCGCGATCTTCAGGTCGGGGTAGTCCTTGATCGGCTTGGACCACAGCAGGTCGGCGGCGGCCTGCACGATGTTCATCGGCTGCAGGGTGATCATCACGTCCATCGGCGCGTCCGGGGCGGTGATCGCCAACTTGCCCGACGACCCGATGTGCACGTTCATCACGGTGTTGGTGTCGCACAACGCTTTCCACAACGGGTTCCAGTACGCGTCGTGGAAGCTGGGGTAGCCCATCGCCGCCGGGTTTTCGGTGAACGTCAGCGCGTGCACGCCCTTCTTGGCGACCCGACGGACCTCGTCGGCGCAGCGTTCGGCGTCCCAGATCACCGGCAACGCCATCGGGATGAACCGCGCCGGATACGCCCCGCACCATTCATCGATGTGCCAGTCGTTGTAGGCCTGCACCAGCGCCACCGAAAACTCCGGGTCGTCGGTGGCGAACAGCCGCCCGGCGAAGCCCGGGAACGACGGGAAACAGATCGACCCCAGGATGCCGCCGGCGTTCATGTCCTTGACCCGCTCGTCGACGTTGTAGCAGCCGGGCCGGATCTCGTCGAGGCCCTGCGGCTCGAGGCCGTATTCCTCCTTGGGCCGGCCGGCGACCGCGTTGAGCGCCACGTTCGGGATGACGGTGTCCCGGAACTTCCACATGTCGGAGCCGTCGGGGTTGTGCACCAGCCGCGGCGCGTCGTCGAGGTACTTCTTCGGTAGGTGGTTTTTGAACATGTCCGGCGGCTCAACGGTGTGGTCGTCGACGCTGATCAGGATCATGTCGTCTTTGTTCACGGACCCTTCCCTTCCGCTGGGGGGCACTTGGACGGGCGCACGGGTCGCCCACCCGTCACTCTAATGGAAATTAGCTTCTCACTTCCCGAGAATCAACATCTTGAGACCCCTGCTCCGCCTCGGCTGGCCGGGTCGGCGGGCCGGCTATGCAGCGCGACGGCGAACGGATGTGACCAGGTCAGCTGCCCGGTGTTGACCAACCGGGCGAATCATGGAAACCTATTGGTCAAATATGAGAATGTGATTCTCCAGAACCGAGGAGACGCTATGCGACTGGGCCCGTTGCCCGCGGACCGCTGGGACGATGCGGTCCAACATGCGCTGGCCCCGATGCTGCCCACGGAACGACGCACCCCGGACGGCGCCGGCAACGCGCTGGCCACCCTGGTCCACCACCCGGACCTGACCCGGGCGTTCCTGCGGTTCAACGTCCACCTGCTGTACCGCTCGACGCTGCCCGAACGGCTGCGGGAACTGGCCATCTTGCGGGTCGCGCACCGGCGCGGCTGCAGCTACGAATGGGCCCACCACGTGACCATGGGTAAAGCGGCCGGGCTCACCGACGATGACATCGCCGATCTGCAACACGGCGCGGCCCGCGATCCGTTGGATGCAGCGGTGCTGACCGCGGTGGACGAACTCGACGACAAGTCCTGTCTGTCCGAGGCCACCGAGGTCGCGCTGACCGAGCACCTCACCGAGCGACAGTGCCTGGACCTTGTCTTCACGATCGGCTGTTACACCACGCTGGCCATGGCTTTCAACACCTTTGGCGTCGACCTCGAACAAGAGCAGGAGAACTAGACCGTGCCCCATTTCCCGAAACCGGCCGCAGGAAGCTGGACCCAGAACTACCCCGAACTCGGCACCGAGCCGGTCGATTACAGCGATTCGACCGACCCCGACCACTACGCCGCCGAGCAGAAGGCGATCTTCGGTCGCACCTGGCTCAACGTGGGCCGGGTCGAGCGTCTGCCCAAGGTCGGCAGCTACTTCACCAAGGAACTGCCCTCGGCGTGCACCGGCACCTCGCTGATCATCGTCAAAGGCAAGGACCAGGTGGTCCGGGCGTTCCACAACATCTGCCGGCACCGCGGTAACAAGCTGGTGTGGAACGACTTTCCGCACGAGGAGACCTCCGGCACCTGCCGGCAGTTCACCTGCAAGTACCACGCCTGGCGCTACAGCCTGGACGGGGACCTGACCTTCATCCAGCAGGAGGACGAGTTCTTCGACGTCGACAAGAGCGACTACGGCCTGGTGCCGGTGCGCTGCGAGGTGTGGGAGGGCTTCATCTTCGTCAACCTCGACGACAACGCCGGCCCGCTGACCGAATACCTCGGCCCGCTGGCCAAGGGCATCGAGGGCTACCCGTTCCACGAGATGACCGAGGTCTACACCTACCGGGCCGAAATCGGCAGCAACTGGAAGCTGTTCATCGACGCGTTCGCCGAGTTCTACCACGCGCCGGTGCTGCACCAAGGGCAGTACACCAAGGAGGAAGCCGCCAAGATCCAAAAGTATGGCTTCGAGGCGCTGCACTATGAGTTGGTCGGTCCGCACTCGGTGATCTCCACCTGGGGCGGCCAGGCGCCGCCGGCGGACCTGAAGATGGTCAAGCCGATGGATCGGGTGCTGCGCAGCGGACTGTTCGGTCCGTGGGACAAGCCCGACATCGACGGACTCGACGCGCTGCCGCCGGGGGTGAACCCGTCGCGGGCGCCGCAGTGGGGCATCGACTCGTTCGTGTTCTTCCCCAACTTCATGCTGCTGCTGTGGGAGCCGGGCTGGTATTTGACCTACCACTACTGGCCGACCGCCGTCGACAAGCACATCTTCGAAACCACCTTGTATTTCGTGCCGCCGCGCAACGCGCGGGAACGGTTGGCCCAAGAGTTGGCCGCGGTGACCTTCAAGGAATACGCGCTGCAGGACGCCAACACCCTGGAGGCGACCCAGACCATGCTCGGCACCCGGGTCGTCAACGACTTCTTGTTGTGCGACCAGGAAATCCTGCTGCGCCACCTGCACAAGACCGCCCGCGACTATGTCAGCGAATACCAGAAGACCACCACCAAGGAGCACGCCAATGGCGCTACCCGCTGAGTTTGCCGACCTGCAGCCCTACGCCGCCTGGGATCTGGCCACCGAGCCCGAGCGCTACGCCAAGCGGTTGGCCTCGACGATGCCGGAGCTGCAGGAGTTCTACGACGCCGCGTTTCCCCGCCTGGAGGACGCGATTACCTACCTGGACAAGTTCGACCTGCATGACCTGCCCGACGACGCGCGCTCGCTGATGCACGTGATGCAGTCGCTGGTCATGGTGTCGTTTCCGGTGGAGGCGTGGAAGCAGCCGCGGGTGCCGGACAGCGGCGCGGCGTGGGTTGAGCTGATCAAGGAACCGGTAGTTTAGAAAAGTGTTGACGCTCAAGGCAGCCGGGCTGCTCGACGTCGATGCCGGCGAGATCGTCCGGCCCGGGATCGTGCGGGTCGACGGGGACCGGATCGTCGGCGTCGGCGGCGCGAGCGGGGATCGCAAGCGCGGCGGAGCCGGGCGCAGCGGGTCCCCGCCATCGGCAAACGACGGTGACATCATCGATCTCGGCGACCAGATTCTGTTGCCCGGGTTGATGGATATGGAAGTCAACCTGCTGATGGGTGGGCGGGGCGAAACCCCGGGCCTGTCCCAAGTCCAGGACGATCCGCCGACCCGGGTGCTGCGTGCGGTGGGTAATGCGCGGCGCACGCTGCGGGCCGGCTTCACCACGGTGCGCAACCTGGGCCTGTTCGTCAAGACCGGCGGGTATCTGCTGGACGTGGCGCTGGGCAAGGCCATCGACGCCGGCTGGATCGAGGGGCCCCGCGTCGTGCCGGCCGGTCACGCGATCACCCCCACCGGCGGGCACCTGGATCCGACCATGTTCGCGGCGTTCATGCCCGGTGTGCTGGAGCTGACGATCGAGGAGGGCATCGCCAACGGGGTCGACGAGATCCGCAAGGCGGTGCGCTACCAGATCAAGCACGGCGCCCAGCTGATCAAGGTGTGCTGCTCGGGCGGCGTCATGTCGCTCACCGGGGAGGCCGGCGCCCAACACTATTCCGATGAGGAGCTGCGCGTCATCGTCGACGAGGCGCACCGCCGCGGGCTGCGCGTCGCCGCGCACACCCACGGCGCCGAAGCGGTCAAACACGCCGTGGCGTGCGGGATCGACTGCATCGAGCACGGGTTTTTGATGGACGACGAAGCCATCCAGATGCTGGTCGACAACGACCGGTTTCTGGTCACCACGCGCCGCCTCGCCGAGGCGATGGACGTCTCCAAGGCGCCGCCGGCGTTGCAGGCCAAGGCCGCCGAGATGTTCCCCAAGGCCCGCACCTCGGTCAAGGCCGCCTACGAAGCCGGGGTGAAGATCGCCGTCGGCACCGACGCGCCCGCCATCCCGCACGGCCGCAACGCCGAGGAACTGGTCACCCTGGTCGACTGGGGCATGCCGCCGGCCGCCGTGCTGAAGGCCGCCACCGTCACCGCCGCCGACCTGATCAACGCCGACGACCGCGGCCGGCTGGCCGAGGGATTGCTCGCCGACATCATCGCGGTGCCCGGAGATCCATTGGCCGACATCACCGTCACCCAGCAGGTGAGCTTCGTCATGAAAGGCGGCAAGGTTTATGTCAACAAGAACTGAGGACCTGGTCGAAATCCAGCAGCTGCTGGCCCGCTACGCGGTGACCATCACCCAGGGCGATATCGACGGTCTGGTGGCGGTGTTCACCCCGGACGGCACCTACAGCGCCTTCGGCGAAACCTATGCGCTGGACCGCTTCCCGGTGCTGGTGGACGCCGCCCCGAAGGGGTTGTTCATGACCGGGACAGCCCTGGTCGACATCGACGGCGACACCGCCACCGGAACCCAGCCGCTGTGTTTCATCGACCACGCCACCCATGACATGCGGATCGGCTACTACAACGACACCTACCTGCGCACCCCCGACGGGTGGCGGCTGAAGACCCGGGCGATGACGTTCATCCGCCGCAGCGGGGCACACGACTCGGGGCGTCCGCACGCCGTGGGTCGTCCGTCCGCGACATGAATGTCGCCGAATTCCGGACGGATCTGCGCGCGTGGCTCGATGAGCACGATCTGACCCCGCCGCCGGATCACTCGCTGGCGGCCCACATCCGACAGTTCGCCCGGGTGTCTTCGGCGCTGTATGAGGCCGGCTGGATGCGGTACGGGTGGCCGGAGGAGGCCGGCGGACTGGGTGGTCCGGCGATGCTGCGCGCGATCGTCGGCGAGGAGGTCGTCGGCCGACGCCTGGCCGAGCCCGGCCCGTATTCGATGCTCGAGGTGCTGGCGCCGACGATGATCGATTACGCGTCACCGGAGCTCGCCGCGGAAATGGTGCCACGGTTGCTGTCCGGGCGCGAACAGTGGTGCCAGGGCTTTTCCGAACCGGGCTCCGGCAGCGACCTGGCGTCGCTGTCTACCCGCGCCACCCCCGACGGCGACAACTGGATCATCAACGGGCAGAAGGTGTGGACCAGCTTCGCCCAGTTCTCCACCCGGTGCGTCCTGCTGACCCGCACCGCGCCCGGCCATGACGGCATCACCGCGTTCTTCGTCGACATGGACACCCCCGGCATCACCGTGCGTCCGCTGCACACCATGCACGGGGTGGACGAGTTCTGCGAGGTCTACTTCGACGACGTGGTGATTCCGGCCAGCCGCATGCTGGGGGCGCCCGGCGACGGCTGGCGACTCGCCATGGACCTGCTGCCGTTTGAGCGGTCGACCTGCTTCTGGCAGCGGATCGCCTACCTGTATTCACGTTTCGACCGACTGATCGCCGCCGCCACCGATCCCAGCGACTCCGAGCTGGGTGCGGCATATCTGGCGTTGCACACGTTGCGCTGCCGATCGGCCGCCACCCAGCATCGGCTGGCCGACGGGGCGCGGCTGGGCCCGGACACCTCGATCGACAAGGTGTTGCTGGCCACCGCCGAGCAAAAGCTCTTCGACACGGTGCGCGACCTGCTGCCCGGGGCGGTCGAACTCGACGAGTCGGAGTGGCGCACCGAGTTTCTGTACTCGCGCGCGGCGACCATCTACGGCGGCACCGCCGAGATTCAGCGCAACATCATCGCGCGGCGGCTGTTGGATCTGGGCAAGGAGTGAACGTGGACGCGGCCCTGGACACCGAAGATCTGCAGCTTCTCGACGACGCCGTGCACAAGTCCATGACCGCGGCGTCCGGTCGTGACCTCGACACCGCGCTGACCGAGCTGGGCTGGCTCGACGTGCTCGACGAAATGCCGGACACGGCAATCCGTCTGGTGTTTTCCCGGCTCGGCGAGACCGGCGCGCACGCGCCGGTGCTCAACGACGTGGTGCTGCGCGCCGCCGGACGCCCGGCCGGCGGCACCGTGCCGCTGCCCTACGCCGGCGGGACGTGGGTGCTCTGGCAGCGCGACGATACGCCCGGCACCGCGGTCGACGGTGAGGTGCCGGTGCACCGCGTCACCGCCGGCGAGCCGGTCCCGCTGGCCGCCGGGCGTCGCGCGCTGGGCTGGTGGCTGGTCGGCACCAGCCGCGCCATGCTGTCGCTGGCCCGCCAGCACGCCGTGGACCGGGTGCAGTTCGGCAAGCCGATCGCCGGGTTCCAGGCGGTGCGGCACCGGCTGGCCGAGACCCTGGTGGCGATCGAGGGGGCGGCCGCGACCCTGCACGCCGCGGCCGACGAACCCGACGAGCTGGCGTCGCTGCTGGCCAAGGCGGCGGCCGGGCAGGCCGCGTTGACCGCGGCGCGGCACTGCCAGCAGGTGCTCGGCGGGATCGGCTTCACCGACGAGCACGAACTGCACCGCCACGTCAAGCGCGCGTTGCTGTTGGACGGCCTGCTCGGCAGCGCCCGCGAGCTCACTCGCGAAGCCGGTGCGCAGCTGCGGGCGCGGGGATCCGCCCCGCGGCTGGTGCAGCTGGCCTGACATCCCCGCGAGCCATTGGACCCTTCTCGGGACGCCTCGCAGGCGTGAAAACGGGCTTGGGTCGCATTCCCAACGCCGAAAGTGCGTTCCCGCAGGAGTCCTCTCGGGCGGATTCATACGGTCAGTGCAACGTCTAGTGGTTTTGGAGGTTGCTGTGCCGCGTGGTTATCCGGTTGTGGGT
>NZ_JBGGKS010000029.1:0-57671 GCF_041287095.1 Mycobacterium sp. pUA109
TGGCGAACACCCGCCGAAGAACTCGAGCGACTACTCTCAAACCCGTCCACATTCGTTGCAGCCACCGCTTGAATCCAAGACGAAATCCGCGACCCTGTGCGCAATCTCAACGCAGCAGCTCACGAACGCAGCAGCTCACGACGGGGCGCAAAGCCCTAGAGCACCAACCGGACCAGCGCGGCGGTGCGGGCCAGGCCGGGGAACGCCTCGGCGGTCGAGCGTGGGTGCAGCGCATGCACCGCAAGCCGAAACATTAACGCCCGCAACAGCATCTGCGGCCACTCCGGCAGCGCGTCCCACCGCTCGATGAGGCCGTCGTCGGCGTCCCCCCAGGACAGGGCGTCGACGACGACCACCCCGGCCGCCCAGGACGCCGGGCGCCAGTACGGGGTGATGTCGGTGACCCCGGGTGCGGCGGCACCGGCGAAGAGCACGGTGCCGTAGAGGTCGCCGTGCACCAGCTGGTTGGGGCTCCTGGTTTGTTTGCGCAGCCGGGCCAGTTGTTTGATCAGGTCCACCGACCGCTGCCCGTCCGCCGAGCCGGGGGCCACCCGGGCGCCCGGCGGCAGCGACTGGAAGGGCCGCTCCTCCCAGGCGGCGCGGTCGGCGGCGATGAAGACATCGACGTCGGCCCACGGTGCGGCCGGCGCCTGGGTGAGAAACCGGGGCCGCTCCAGCTTGCTGGTGGCCTCATGCAGCCGAATCGCGGCCGACACCACCTCATCATGGCGGGGCTCGGGGTTGCCAGCGACAAACGTGTCGGCCCGCCAGCCCGACACCACATAGCGCCCGTCGGTGGAGCGCACCGGCCGCGCTAAGCGCACCCCGTCGACGAACAGTGTTTCGCGGACCTTGGCCGACCAGGCGGCGCGGGCATGGTCGGCCACCAACGACAACACCATTTCGCCGCAGCGCCAGCCGCCTTCCCAGGTGGCGCCCAACGGGACCGGCCGCACCCCGCTCAAGCCGAACGCCGCTAATACATGCTCGGGCGGCCGCTCGACTGTCACCCCCTTAGCCTAACGGGGAAAGGGCAGGTTACTGGCGTTAGTACATCACCATGTCGGGCTGCATCTGCTTGGCCCAAGCAACGATTCCGCCCTGCAGATGCACGGCGTCGGAGAAGCCGGCCTTCTTCAGCGCGGCCAGCGCCTCGGCCGACCGGACCCCGGTCTTGCAGTACAGCACCGGCATCCGGTCTTGGGGCAGCTTGGCCAGACCCTCTCCGGAGTTGATCGACGACTGCGGGATCAGCTCGGCGCCCTCGATGTGGTTGATGTCCCATTCCACCGGTTCACGCACATCGATCAGGGCCACCTTGCTGCCCGAGTCCAGCAAGTCGCGGAGTTCGCGCGGGGTGATGGTCGAGCCGGCGGCGGCATCAGCGGCCTCCTCGGACACCACCCCGCAGAAGTCGTCGTAGTCGATCAGTTCGGTGATCTTCGGCGTGGCCGGATCCTTGCGGATCTTGATGGTGCGGTAGCTCATCTCCAACGCGTCGTAGACCATCAACCGGCCCAGCAGCGGCTCGCCGATCCCGGTGAGCAGTTTGATCGCCTCGGTACCCATCACCGACGCGATCGATGCGCACAGGATGCCCAGCACGCCGCCCTCGGCGCAGGACGGCACCATGCCCGGAGGCGGCGGCTCGGGATACAGGTCGCGGTAGTTGAGGCCACGCCCGTCGGGCGCGTCCTCCCAGAACACCGAGACTTGACCTTCGAAGCGGTAGATCGAGCCCCACACGTACGGCTTGTGCGCCAGCGCGGCGGCGTCGTTGACCAAATACCGGGTGGCGAAGTTGTCGGTGCCGTCCAGGATCAGGTCGTACTGGCTGAACAGGTCGACCGCGTTGTCCGAGTTCAACCGCACCTCGTGCAACCGCACCTGCACCAGCGGGTTGATTTCGGCGATCGAATCGCGGGCGCTTTGGGCCTTGGGCCGGCCGACGTCGGAGACGCCGTGGATGATCTGGCGCTGCAGGTTGGACTCGTCGACGACGTCGTCCTCGACGATGCCGATGGTGCCCACCCCGGCCGCGGCCAGGTACAGCAGCGCCGGCGCCCCGAGCCCGCCCGCGCCGACGAACAGCACCCGCGCGTTTTTCAGTCGCTTCTGCCCGTCGACCCCCACGTCGGGGATGATCAGGTGCCGGCTGTAGCGCGCGACCTCCTCGCGGGTCAGCTCGGCTGCTGGCTCAACCAGCGGTGGCAACGACGTCGACACCGAATCTCTCCTCACGCCTATCCACGATATCCATCTCAGCAGTTGGCCAGGTCAACAGCAAACAGCCGTCGAAGCTTCCCCGCGCCCGGCTAGGCGATCGGGTACGGCCACGGGTTGAACCGGCAGGTCTTCCCGTCCGGCTTGACCGACTCGGGATCGAATTTCGCGTCGTCGTCGTCGGAGGTGGAGAACGTCTGCTGCATCATCACCGGGGCCAGGCCGCCCTGCTTCTCGCAGGGTTCGTGCTGGGTGTAGCCGATGGCGTGGCCAACCTCGTGGTTGATCAGGTACTGCCGGTAGGAGCCGACGTCGCCTTGGAACGGGATGGCGCCGCGCACCCAGCGGGCCTCGTTGATGAACACCCGCGGCTGCTTAGCGGGCCCGTAGACCGGGTTGTAGCAGGAGGCCTCCAGCGGGATGTCGTAGCCGCAGCCCTCCCGCACCGTCAGCGGGGAGGTCAGCGAGACCCGGAAGTCGGGCTCGCCCAGGTCAATCCGGGTGAAGGCGAACTGCGGGTTGTGCGTCCAGCTCTTGGGGTTGGCCAGCGTCTGATCGACCATCCGGGCGAACGCATCGTCACCGCCGAACGCCGTGGTATCGATCCCGTCCTCGACCTCGACGGTGTAGGTGAACGACTTCGCGGTGCCCTCCCCGATCTTGCCGGTGGTACCCGGCACCACATGCCAGGTCTTGGCGCCCGCCTCGGTGACCGGGCCGCCGTCGGGCAGCAGCCCGGTGGGCAGGTTGACGTCAAATTCGGTCAACCCGCGCGGCGGTGCGCCGATGATCTCGGTGCCCGACGAGCCGATGGTCGGTGGCCCCTGGACCGGCTCCTCCACCGCCGGCGCGGGTGCACTGGTCCCGGTCACGGTCTGGTAGATCACCACCACCGTGACCGCCATCAGCACCGGCAGCGCATAGGCACGCCAGCCGTAGGTGGACACAAACCGGCCCAACCAGGTCTGTTTGCGCCATTGGCGGCGGGTGTCCCGGTTCGAACGCATCCGGCCCGGCCCCCCGGCCAGGGGGTCGCGTTGGGCCCGCAGCGGCTCTCGCCACTCGTCGCGAAGCACCGGCACTTGACCGCCGCCGCGGCGCGCCGGGTCGTAGGTCACCGTCCCAG
This sequence comes from Mycobacterium sp. pUA109, assembly GCF_041287095.1. NCBI lineage: Bacteria > Bacillati > Actinomycetota > Actinomycetes > Mycobacteriales > Mycobacteriaceae > Mycobacterium > Mycobacterium sp. pUA109. The sequence continues at coordinate 3,350 of NZ_JBGGKS010000029.1, forward strand.
GATCGCACAACCGTCCCTAGCTGGGATTCTTGGCGCGCCGTTAGCGGGGCCCTGTCGGGGAGACGGCAACGACGGCATTGGGTAGTAATGTCGTTGCGACGAGCCGCTCGCGCACAACGCCAGCTGGCGAGCATTAATGCAGATTGAGGACTCGATGAGCGAACTGGCCAACACGGCCGAACGCGCCGGCGCCAAAACGGCCACCCGCAACTCCGGCCGCCGGGGCAACCGGCTGCCGCGCGATGAACGCCGCGGCCAGCTGTTGATCGCCGCCAGTGAGGTATTCGTCGACCGCGGCTATCACGCGGCCGGCATGGATGAGATCGCCGACCGGGCCGGCGTCAGCAAACCCGTTCTCTACCAGCACTTCTCATCCAAGCTGGAGCTGTATCTGGCGGTGCTGCAGCGCCATGTGGACAACCTGGTCTCGGGGGTGCGGCAGGCGCTGCGCACCACCACCGACAACCGGCAGCGGCTGCGGGCCGCGGTCCAGGCGTTCTTCGATTTCATCGAGCACGACAGCCAGGGCTACCGGCTGATCTTCGAAAACGACAACGTCAGCGAGCCACAGGTGGCCGCCCAGGTGCGGGTGGCCACCGAATCCTGCATCGACGCGGTGTTCGACCTGATCAGCCACGACTCCGGCCTAGACCCGCACCGGGCCCGGATGATCGCGGTGGCGCTGGTCTCGATCAGCGTCGACTGCGCCCGGTACTGGCTGGACACCGACCGCCCCATCTCCAAAGAGGACGCCGTGGACGGCACCGTGCACTTCGCCTGGGGCGGACTGTCGCACGTCCCGCTGAACCGGTAGCCCGGCCCCGCTTACGCGGTGGCCGAGCCGATCCCGAAACCCACCTTGCGGCTGTCGGCCACGCCGATCTCCACGTAGGCGATTTTGCTGGTCTGCACCAGGAACCGGCGGCCCTTCTCGTCGGTCAGGCTCAGCACGTCCGCACCCTTGCCCAGCGCGGCGGTGACCAGCTCCTCCACCTCGTCGGGTGTCTGCGCGCTGGTGAAAACCAGTTCGCGCGGGCTGTCCGTGACACCGATCTTGACCTCCACGCCGGCCCCTTTCGTTTAGTAGGCGTCCCAAGCAAGAAGGCTAGTAGACGCGGCGACCCGCGGTGCGCACCAGCCGTTCGCCGTGGGCGATACCCCGGTGCGATAACGGAGCCACAACGATGCCGTAACGGGCCCGCGCGCCGCCCTGGCCAGCGGTGTTAGCGCCCATACCGTCGGCGTCGTGAGCGACCTGAAGACCTACGAGTACGTCGACTATCCCGACGACCTGGACGACGACGCGCTCTACCCGGACGACGACGACTACCGCGAGGACGACGACGACGCGCCGGTGGATCACCGCTGGCGCCCGGTGGCCGTGATCGCCGGCGGCGTGTTCCTGGCCGCAGTCGTGGCCACCGCGGTGATCCTCAACAGCGACGACCGCGGGACCCAGGCGACCGTCGTCGGGCCGCCGCCGACCCGCACGGTGGTCGCCACGCCGCCGCCCACCGCGGCGCCGCCCAGCGAGTCGCTGTCCCCGGAAACGGTGACCACGGTGACACCCAGCGCCGCCCCGTCGCCGTCGCCGGAACCCGCCGAGCCGCCGGAGCCCGCCCCGGTGCCGCAGGCCGCCGCGCCGGCGCCCCCGCCGGTGAATCCGCGCACCGTGGTCTACCAGGTGACCGGGACCAAACAGCTGCTCGATCTGGTCTCCGTGGTCTACACCGACGGCCAGGGCCTGCCGCATACCGACGTAAACGTGTCGCTGCCGTGGACCAAGTCGGTGGTGCTGGAACCCGGTGTCGGCGTGGAGTCGGTAACCGCGACCAGCCTGTTCGGGCAGCTCAACTGCTCGATCGTCAACGCCGCCGGGCAGGCGATCGCTGTATCGGCCAACAACTCGATGATCGCGACCTGCACCCGGTAGCGATTTCCGTTCGTGGCGTTAGCCTTTCGCCCCGCGGCTGCGCCCACGGCCTCGAGGCTGCAGTGCGGGCGCCGAGACTGCGCCCAGGACGCAATTTTCGTGGGAAACACGCCCGCACGGCAGGCTCGGCGCCGTGACTGCAAGCTCGGTGCCGTGAGCCCAGTCTCGACGCCCGCACCGCGGTCTCGGTGCCACCTCGACGCCATCCTCGCGGCCCAGACGGCATTTTCAAGATCAATTGGCTAGCTGCATCGAAGGTTGGCCCGAGGCAACATCCAAAAACTCGGACTAATTTGCCAAATCCTATTGTTTCCTCAGCTTACGCTCAGGTAGCGTGGCGCCTGGTGTGACGAGCACCACAGTTGAGGAAGTAAGGAGCTGGCCATGCAACTCACCCTTCGCCCCTACGTCACCGCCGGCGTTGCGCTCGCAGGCGCCAGCATGATCGTCGCCACCCCGGTGACGACACCCCTCCCCGACGTCCAACTGCCGCCGATACAACTCACCGCTGACACCGGTCTCGGCGCCATCGGCGACGTGCTGGGCACCCTCGACCAAGACGTGAGCCAGGCCATGGGCGGTGTCTTCAGCGGTGGGCTGGCCGGCCTCAGCCTGCCCAACCTCGACAACGTGCCGCTGATCGGCGAACTGTTGACGGGCACTGCCACCCCCGACGCCTTCGTCAACCCCATCACCACGTGGGTCGACGTGCTCACCGCGGCCGGCACTAACCTCTCGAACCTCGGGGCGACCTTCCTTGCGGACCCGGCACCGATCCTGGAGCAATTCATCACCAACCAGATCGGCTATGCGACCGTCATCGCCGGTGCCGGCCAAACGCTGGTCACCGGCGTGGCCGACCAACTGTCGCAGCTGCCCGCGGCCTTGCAGACGGCGTTCACCGATTTTGGGGCCGGCGACATCTCCAAGGGATTGCTCGCGATGTGGGATTGGTTCCTGCTCACGGCCCTGCAGGCGATCGGGCCGATCAATACGATCTACACCGGCGTCATTGACCCGATCGTGGACCATTTCGCGAACCTGGTGCATACCTTCGGCAACGAGTTGCTTTTGGCTGGCCTGGGTGTGCTCCAACCGGTGTTCGGCACCTTCGTCGTGGCGCCGGGCGAAATCGGCGATTCGATTGCCCAGGCGCTGAGCAGCGGAGACTTCCTCACCGCCTTCAGCGACATCCTCAACGCCCCCGCCACGCTGACCGGCGCGCTGCTCAACGGGATCAGCGTGCCTGATATCGGGTCGGCGACCGGGCTGCTCAGTGACCCCGGCGGCACCATCGCCACGTTGTTGGGAATTCGCGACGCCCTCGCGGATGCCCTCGCAACGACGACGGTCAGCCCGACGCTGGCCGGACTCGCCAGCGATCTGCTCGCCGGCCAGACCGCCGACGCCATCCCGGTGGACTTCACCGCGTTCCTGAACGCGTTCGACCTTGGTGGGGCGCTGGACGTTTCGCAGTTCGCCGGGCTCGCCGATCTCACCGCCATACCCGGCGAGATCATGTCGGCGCTGCTGAACATCTTCTAAACCGACACCACGGCGGGCAGCGCACCCGACCCGACTACGCCAGGCCGAGTTCGTGCATCCGCTCGTCGTGGGTGTGCTGCAGTCGGTCGAAGAACCCGGGCAGCTGGTTGAGCCCCTCCGGCCCGGACATCACCAGGTCGACGAGTTCGTCGTGGTCGGCCAGCACGTACTGGGCCTGGGTGATGGCCTCGCCGAGCAATCGGCGCGACCACAGCGCCAGCCGGCTGCGCTGCTTGGTGGTGGCCGCCCGCACCTCGGCGACGACGAACTGGGAGTGCCCGGTCTCCGACAGCACCGCGCGCACCACGTCGGCGGCTTCGTCGGGCAGCCCGTCGGCGATCTCCAGGTAGAAGTCCGCCGCCAGCGCGTCGCCGACGTAGGTCTTCACCAAGGCTTCCAGCCAGGTGCTCGGCGTGGTCAGCCGGTGGTAATCCTCCAGCGCCGGCGCATATTTCGACATCGCCGCCACCACGTCGACGCCCCGCCGCTCCAAGGCCTCGCGCAGCAGCTCGTAGTGCCCCATCTCGGCGGCCGCCATGGCGGCCATCGAGATGCGACCGCGCAGGTCGGGCGCCATCCGTGCCTCTTCGGTGAGCCGGTAGAACGCGGCCACCTCGCCGTAGGCCAGCAGCGCGAACAACTCGGTGATCCCGGGATGATCCGCGGACAACCGCGACGACGGCGGGTCGGTCACCTGGTCTGCGGGTGGGGGGGAACTCATGGCAACACTTTAAGCGCGCTGGCGGCGACCCGCTGCGCCCGGCAACGCCGCGCTGGCGATCGCCCCGAACCGCGCTGGCGGCGACCCGCTGCGCCCGGCAACGCCGCGCTGGCGATCGCCCCGAAACCGCGCTGGCGGGGTCCGGCGGGCGACCAAGTATCATGGTCGGCGGACAGTGCTAACTAGGGCGCTATCCGAGAAATGTGCGTGCACGCAGTTGGCCCCGCCCAGATGAGCGCAGGGCCCGCCAGCCGGCAACGTAAATCGACCGTCAGCTCGTGCGCGCCTGGTAGCTCATTGAACCTCAATGAACCGCGACGAGACTGACAACCGAAAGGCACACTGCCGCGCATGACACATCTTGACCACACCCATACCTTTGCCCACCTCGGTGTGCGCGACGAAATCGTCCGCGCCCTGGCCGAGGACGGCATCGAGAAGCCCTTCGCCATCCAGGAGCTCACGCTGCCGCTGGCCTTGGCCGGCGACGACCTGATCGGTCAGGCCCGCACCGGCATGGGCAAGACCTTCGCGTTCGGGGTGCCGTTGCTGCACCGCATCAGCACCGACACCACCCGGCCGCTGACCGGCACGCCACGCGCCCTGGTGGTGGTGCCCACCCGTGAACTGTGTCTGCAGGTGTTCGGCGACCTGTCCGCCGCCGCCCGCCACCTGACGGCCACCTCCGACGGCGCCGAGCGTCCGATGTCGGTGGTCTCCATCTACGGGGGCCGGCCCTACGAGCCGCAGATCGAGGCGCTGCAAGCCGGCGCCGACGTGGTGGTGGGCACCCCGGGCCGGCTGCTCGACCTGGCCCAGCAGGGCCATCTGCAGCTGGGCGGCCTGTCGGTGCTGGTGCTCGACGAGGCCGACGAGATGCTCGACCTGGGCTTCTTGCCCGATATCGAGCGCATCCTGGCGCAGATCCCGGACACCCGCCAATCGATGCTGTTCTCGGCGACCATGCCGGACCCGATCATCACGCTGGCCCGGACCTTCATGAACCAGCCCACCCACATCCGCGCCGAATCGCCGCACCAGTCCGCCACGCACGACACCACCGAACAGTTCGTCTACCGCGCGCACGCGCTGGACAAGGTGGAACTGCTGGCCCGGGTGCTGCAGGCCCGCGGTCGCGGCGCCACCATGATCTTCACCCGCACCAAGCGCACCGCCCAGAAGGTCGCCGACGAGCTCGGCGAACGCGGCTTCAAGGTGGGCGCGGTGCACGGCGACCTGGGTCAGATCGCCCGCGAGAAGGCACTGAACGGGTTCCGCGCCGGCGACATCGACGTGCTGGTCGCCACCGACGTGGCCGCCCGCGGTATCGACATCGAGGACGTCACCCACGTCATCAACTACCAGTGCCCCGACGACGAGAAGACCTACGTGCACCGCATCGGCCGCACCGGCCGCGCCGGGCGCACCGGCATCGCGGTCACCCTGGTGGACTGGGACGAGCTGGCCCGCTGGACCATGATCGACAAGGCGCTGGACCTGGAATGCCCCGATCCGGCCGAGACCTACTCCAGCTCCCCGCACCTGTACACCGAACTGGACATCCCCACCGAGGCCACCGGAACCGTCGGGACGCCGCGCAAGTCGTCGGGCAAGTGCCCCGACCGCGACGCCCAGAAACCCCGCCAGCGCAACAGCACCCGGACCCGGCGCCGCACCCGCGGCGGCAAGCCCGTCACCGGGCCCGCCGGCAATGGGGAGGCGAGCAACGCCGACACCGCACCCGCAACGTCCGGGGAGGCCGGAAACGGCGGGCGCCGGCGGCGTCGTCGCCCCCGCAAAGCGGCCGCCGCCGGTGCGGCGAGCACCAACTAAGCCCGGTCTTTGAGGGCCACTCGATGGTCAAACCCGAGCGCCGCACCACGGTAGACATCGCGGCCGCCATCGCGATCGCCGTCGTCATCGCGGTGGCCGCCGCCCTGATCTGGTGGACCAGCGACGCCCGGGCCACCGAAAGCCGACCGGCGACCGCCCCGGCGGCCGAGCCGACGGCGGCCCGCGAGGTGCCGGCGACGCTGAAGCTGCTGTGGACTGCGGCCAGCCCGGCGACCAGCCGCCCGCTCGTGCTGGTCGGCACGGTGATCACCGGCCTCGGACATCAGGTCGACGGACGCGACCTGGCCACCGGTGCGTCGCGGTGGAGCTACGCCCACGACGCCGACCTGTGCGCGGTGTCGTACGTGTATCACTACGTCCTCGCGGTCTACCCGGACCGCCGGGGCTGCGGTCAGGTCAGCGGCGTCGACGCGAGCACCGGGCACCGCGGACCCGCCCGCAGCAGCTACGCGGACAAGCACGTCACCGTGTCCTCCAACGGCACCACGGTGTTGTCGGCCGGGCGGACCCGGCTGGAGCTATGGCGTTCGGATCTGGTCCGGATGCTGGCCTACGGCGAGATCGACGCGCCGGTGAAGCCGTCGGTGAAGGGGTTGGGCGCCGGCTGCGCCCTGCTGTCGGCGGCGGCCGGCTCCTCGGCGGTTTCGGTGCTGGAAGCCTGCCCCGGTCAGGCCGATCTGCGGCTGACCCTGCTGCGCCCGGGCAAGGAGGACGACGAGCCGGAGGTGCGGTATGTGCCGCAGCCAGGGATCGCCGCCGATTCCGGCGCCCGGGTGCTGGCGGTCTCCGACACCCGCACCGCGGTGTATCTGCCGTCACCGAAACCGCGGGTCGAGGTGGTCGACGGCGACGGCGCCACGGTGGCCAGCACGTTGTTGGACAAGCCGCCGTCCGCGTCGGCGGCGACGTCGACGGCCGGGGACCTGGTCACCTGGTGGACCGGTGACGCGGTGCTGGCATTCGACGCCGGGAACCTGTCCTACCGCTACACCGTGCACCCGGCCGGCCAAGCGGTCCCCCAGGGGCCGGCGACGATCATGGCGGGCCGGTTGCTGATCCCGGTCACCGACGGGGTGGGGGTCTACGACCCGGCCACCGGCGACTTCGCCCGCTCCATCCCGGTGCACCGACCGCCGTCGGCGGCGGCGGTGATCCCGGCGGCGGCCGGGGCCACGCTGATCGAGCAGCGCGGCGACACCGTGGTGGCGCTGGGCTAGGTCGCCCGGTTCGCGCCGAGCGGGAATCTGACGACGCGACACGCCACGACGACGTCGCCGGATTCCCACTCGCGGGCGAAGCGGCAACCCGGTTACACCTCAGGGGCGAACGTCGGCAGCGACTTGCCGGATTTCCAGTGTTTGAGCAGCGCCGCGGCCAACTCCCGGTAGGCCTGCGCGCCCTTGTTCTTCCGCCCGGCCAGCACCGAGGATCCCGACGCGCTGGCCTCGGCGAACCGCACCGTGCGCGGGATGGGCGGGGCCAGCACCGGTAGGTCGTAGCGATCGGCCACGTCGAGCAGGACGTCGCGGCTGTGGGTGGTCCGCGAGTCGTACAGCGTCGGCAGCGCCCCCAGCAGCCGCAGGTTGGCGTTGGTGATCTGCTGGACGTCGGCGACGGTGCGCAGGAACTGGCCCACCCCGCGGTGCGCCAACGTCTCGCACTGCAGCGGCACGATGACCTCGTCGGCGGCGGTCAACCCGTTGAGGGTGAGCACCCCCAACGACGGCGGGCAGTCGACGATCACCACGTCGAACCGGTCTTCGAGCTTGTCGAGTGCCCGCTTGAGGGCGTATTCGCGGCCGGCCCGCATCAGCAGCATCGCCTCGGCCCCGGCCAGATCGATGTTGGCCGGCAGCAGCGTCATCCCCTCGGCGGTGCTGACCAGCGGCGCGTTGGGCTCGACCTCACCGAGCAGCACCTCATGCACCGACACCGGCAGTTTGTCCGGGTCCTGGCCCAGCGAGAACGTCAAACAGCCCTGCGGGTCCAGGTCGACCAGCAGCACCCGCCGCCCCTGATCGGCCATCGCCGCGCCCAGCGAGGCCACCGTGGTCGTCTTGGCCACCCCACCCTTCTGGTTGGCCACTGCCAGTATCCGGAATCCGGTCACAAGCGCCGCCCCTCCTCATCGCTTCGCCTTGCATCGTCGCCGACGGTGCCCACCGCGGCCCTCCCCGGCAACCGGGGCGGTGCCCCCGTCACCGGCGGTCATAACTGCCCATCCTGGCACGCGGCGCGGCCGCCCCGCGCCGAACGCGGCGCGTCGGGCACAATCGGTGTGCGTGGGCCCAGAACGTCACGGCGATGAGCACCGCCTGGTGCTGCTGCGCCACGGTCAGACCGAATGGTCGAAATCGGGCCAACACACCGGCCGCACCGAACAAGACCTCACCGCCACCGGCCGCGGCGAGGCGCAGGCCGCCGGACGGGCCCTGGGCGAGCTGGAGCTGCACCACCCGGTGGTGATCAGCAGCCCGCGCCGACGGGCCCTGGTCACCGCCGAGCTGGCCGGCCTGGCCGTCGACGAGGTCTCCGAGCTGCTCGCCGAATGGGATTACGGCGACTATGAGGGGCTGACCACCGCGCAGATCCGCGAAACCGAACCCGACTGGCTGGTGTGGACGCACGGCTGCCCCGGCGGGGAAAGCATCGCGCAGGTCAGTGACCGCGCCGACGCGGCCGTGGCGTTGGCGCTGCAGCATCTGCCCGCCCGCGACGTGGTGTTCGTGGGGCACGGCCACTTCTCCCGCGCGGTGATCACCCGCTGGCTGGAGCTGCCGCTGATCGAGGGCGCCCGGTTCGGGATGACCGCCGCGTCGATCGCCGTGTGCGGCTTCGAGCACGCGGTGCGCCAGCTCAGTGCGCTCGGGCTCTCCGGCCGGTGACCAGCGAGCCGCCGTTCGTGTTGTGCGGGCCGACCGGGGCGTTGATCGCCGACGGTGTCCGCACCGGCTACCCCGAGGTCGCGGCCGCACAAGCCGCGCTTGCCTCCGGCGAAGCGCCAATCGTGGTGGGCGCGTTGCCGTTTGACATTCGGTCCGCCGCCGCCCTGCTGACCCCGCACACGGTGCGGCGCACCGACGCACTGCCCGACTGGCCCGCCGCACCGCTGCCCGCGGTCGGGGTCGACGCCACCGTGCCCGCCCCCGCCGTGCACCGGCAACGGATCCGGCACGCCTTGGCTCAGCTGCGCGCACCGGAGGCCGCCCTGAGCAAGGTGGTGCTGGCCCGGGCGCTGCGGCTGGTGGCCGACGCGCCGCTGGATGCCCGCACCGTCGTGAGCCGGCTCATCGCCGCCGACCGCACCGGCTACGGCTACCTGGTCGACTTGTCCCCCGCCGGCGAACCCTATTGCGGCGCGGCGCTGGTGGGGGCCAGCCCGGAGCTGCTGGTGGCGCGCGCGGGCGCGACGGTGACCTGCCGGCCGTTCGCCGGGTCGGCGCCGCGCGCCACCGACCCCGAGATCGACCGCGCCAACGGCGCCGCGCTGGTGGCCTCGGGCAAGAACCGACACGAGCACCAGCTGGTGATCGACACCATGCGCGACGCCTTGCGACCGCTGTGCACCGATTTGCAGATCGCCGCAACGCCGGAGCTGAGCCACACCGCCGCGCTGTGGCATCTGAGCACCCCGATCACCGGCCTTCTGCGCGACACCGCCACCACCGCACTGGATTTGGCGTTGGCGCTGCATCCCACCCCGGCCGTCGGCGGGGTGCCGACCGACGCCGCCGTCGAGCTGATCGGCGCGCTGGAAGGCGACCGCGGGTTCTACGCCGGTGCGGTCGGGTGGTGCGATCGGCACGGCGACGGCCGCTGGGTGGTGGCGATCCGCTGCGCGCAGCTGTCCGCCGATCGGCGCACCGCACTGGCGCATTCCGGCGGTGGCATTGTCGCCGGATCCGACCCCGACGACGAAGTCGACGAGACCACAACGAAATTCGCCACGATCCTGAACGCGCTGGGAGTTGACCAGTGACCATCCGCCGCGCCGCGCCGGCCGACGTCGCCGACATCACCGCGATGATCCACGAGCTGGCCGATTTCGAACACGCCGCCGATCAGTGCACAGTCACCGAAAAACAGGTCCATGCCGCGCTTTTCGGTGACCCGGTGACGGTGCACGGACACGTCGCCGAGGTGGACGACGAAATCGCGGCCGTCGCGCTGTGGTTCCTCAGCTTCTCCACCTGGGACGGTGTCGCCGGGGTGTACCTGGAGGATTTGTACGTGCGCCCCCGCTTCCGCCGCCGCGGGTTGGGCCGCGCCATGCTGGCCGCGCTGGCCGCCGAATGTGTCACCCACGGCTACAGCCGGCTGTCCTGGGCGGTGCTGGACTGGAACTCCGCGGCGATCGCGCTGTACGACGCGGCCGGGGGCAAACCGCAGCACGGCTGGACCACCTACCGGGTCTCCGGCCAGGACCTCATCGAGCTGGCGCGGTGATCAGCGGTCGGCCACCCAGCGCAGCGCGGCCGGACTGAACAGCAGGGCCAGCACCGCCAGCACCAGCACGCCGATCGGGATGCCGTAGCCCCACCGGTGGGAGCCGACGGCCACATACCAGGTCACCGGCACCAGCAGCACGTTGGCGAACACCGCCACACCGCGGCCCCAGCGCCGGCCGCGCAGCAACGCCCAGCCGGCGGCCAGCACACCGCCGCCGACCAGGGCGAAACAGATCGCCAGGCTGACGCCGCCGACAACGCGCTGGTCGGCCCCGCCCAGCCCGCGCACGACCAACACCGCCGCCACCACCAGGCCCAGCACACCTTCCGCGGCGACGATGGCGCCCGCGCCGCGTACGGCGCCCGGCGCCGGAGATGTTGTCACCCGGTCAGCGTAGCCACCGGAGCCCGAAGCGCAGATTGCCCGCTTAGACTCGGGCTTCGTGCGTGCCGTGCTGATCGTGAACCCCACCGCCACCTCCACCACCCCGGCGGGACGTGACCTGCTGGCCCACGCGTTGCAGAGCCGTCTTGACCTGACCGTCGAGCACACCGATCACCGCGGTCACGCGATTGAGTTGGCCGATGCCGCCCGGCGCGACGGCGTCGACCTGGTCATCGTGCACGGCGGCGACGGCACCGTGCACGGCGTGGTGAACGGCCTGCTGGGCGAGCCCGGCCCGCTGCCGCAAGGCCAGCTGCCGGCGGTCGCGGTGGTGCCGGGGGGCTCGGCCAACGTGTTCGCCCGCTCGCTGGGCATCCCGTCGGATCCGGTGGACGCCACCAATATGCTGATCGACCTGATCAACGGCTACCGGCACCAGCCGACCTGGCGCCGGGTCGGCCTGATCGACTGCGGCGAGCGTTGGGCGGTATTCAACGCCGGGATGGGTGTGGACGCCGACGTGGTGGCCGCGGTCGAGGCGCAGCGCCATAAGGGGCGCAAAGTCACCGCGGCCCGCTACATTCGCGCGGCGATCCCCGCGGTGTTGGCCAGCATCCGGCGCGAGGCGACCCTGACGCTGCAGTTGCCCGACCGCGACCCGGTCACCGGGGTGCACTTCGTGTTCGTGTCCAACTCCAGCCCGTGGACCTACGCCAACAAGCGGCCGGTGTGGACCAATCCCGGCTGCAGCTTCGAATCCAATCTCGGGGTGTTCGCCACCCACGGGCTCAAGACCGTGCCCACCCTGCGGATCGTGCGGCAGATGTTCGCCAAGCGTCCCAAGTTCGAGTCCAAACAGCTGGTTTCCGACGACGATGTGGCCTGGCTGCGGGTGACCGACAGCGGTTCCGGCGAGGAACCGGGGATCGCCACCCAGATCGACGGCGACTACCTCGGACTGCGCACCGAGATGACGTTCCGGTCGGTACCCGATGCCCTCAACGTCGTCGCGCCGCCCGTGGGGACCCCCGCTGAACAGCGGTAATCGAATTTCTCAGGGAAAAATGAGACACAGGTCACGGCGAGTGTAGTACAAACAGAAGGTGGATCCGGCAGCGGATCGCCCCACCACGCCCGACGTGAGATTGACCACGTGCGAACGGACACTATTGACATCTGTTCAGCCTGTGAAACGATCTAAACATCGGATGCAAACCGTAAGGATTTCTTGCGCCCGCTAACAGCCGAAGAAAAAATGCTCGTGCGCTGCTGCGCACACAGCACTGCGCCGTGCAGCGCACACAGTTAAAGGAGTAAGCAGGTATGGATTGGCGCCACAGGGCGGTTTGTCGCGACGAGGATCCGGAACTGTTTTTCCCGGTAGGAAACAGTGGCCCGGCGCTCGCGCAGATCGCTGACGCGAAACTGGTCTGCAACCGGTGCCCGGTGACCACCGAATGCCTCGCCTGGGCGCTGGAAACCGGCCAGGACGCTGGCGTGTGGGGCGGTATGGGCGAAGACGAGCGCCGCGCCCTCAAGCGGCGCAACGCCCGGACCAAGGCGCGCACCGGGGTCTAACCACCCGGTCGACGAAAAGCATTGCGGCCCCGACGATGTCGGGGCCGCTTTGTGTGAGGTCGTCACTGCGCCAACCGAACTCGGCGACCGATCGGCACCCGCAGCACCATCTCGGTTCCGCCCCCGTGGGCGTTCCGCGTGCTCAGCGTGCCGTCCAACTCGGCCGACACCAGGGTGCGCACGATCTGCAGGCCCAACCGGTCGGAGGCCTCCAGGTTGAAGTCGTCGGGCAGCCCGCGGCCGTCGTCGCGGACCACCACGTCCAGCCAGCGCGCCGACCGTTCGGCGCAGATCGTCACCGACCCCCGGGGAACCGCCGGGTCAAACGCGTGCTCGATGGCGTTCTGGACGAGTTCGGTGATCACCATGATCAGGGCGGTCGCGCGGTCGGCGTCCAGCACCCCCAGCGCGCCGCTGCGGTTGATCCGGATCGGGGTGTCCACGGTGGCGACGTCGTTCATGATCGGCAAAATCCGGTCGATCACCTCGTCGAGGTTGACCTCCTCGTCCACCGACATCGACAACGCGTCGTGGACCAGCGCGATCGACGACACCCGCCGCACCGACTCCAGCAGCGCCTCGCGGCCCGCGGCGTTGGTGGTGCGGCGGGCCTGCAGGCGCAGCAACGCGGCCACCGTTTGCAAATTGTTCTTCACCCGATGGTGGATCTCACGGATGGTGGCGTCCTTGGACAGCAGCGCGCGGTCGCGGCGCTTGACCTCGGTGACGTCGCGGACCAGCACCGCCGCGCCGGCGGCGGCGCCGTGCACCACCAACGGCAGCGTCCGCAGCAGCACCGCCGCACCGCCGGCCTCGACCTCCAGCCGCATGCTGGACCCGCCGGCCAGCGAATCGTGCACGTGCTCGGCCAGCTCCTGGGCTTCGAACGGATCCGAGATCAACGGCCAGGTCACCGCGACTAGGTCGTGGCCCTCCAGTTCGGCGGTCAACCCCATCCGGTGGTACGCCGACAGTGCGTTGGGACTGGCGTAGGACACCACCCCCTCGACGTCGAGGCGGATGAAGCCGTCACCCACCCGGGGACTCGACCGCGACATCGCCAGATCCCCGACGTCGGGAAACGTGCCCTCCGACAGCATGTGCACCAGATCCCGCGCGCAGTCCAGGTAGGCGGTCTCCAGCGGGCTGGAGGCGCGTTCGGCGGCCAGCGCCGTCTGATGGGTCAACACCGCCACCACCTGGTCCGCGTAGCGCACCGGGACCGCTTCGACGTTCTGGTCTCCGGTATCGCTTTGGTGCCCGATGCTGCCGGAGTCAAATGCCGCGGTCACCAGCGGCAGCTTGTCGGCGCTGACCACGGTGCCGACGACGTCACGGTCCAGGATCGTCGGCGCGGTGTTGGGCCGGCATTGCGCCACGCACACCAAGACGCCGTCGTCGCGGCGGACCCACATCAGGTAGTCGGCGAACGACAGATCGGCCAGCAGCTGCCACTCCCCGACGACGGCATGCAGGTGGTCCACGGCATTGCCCGGCAAGACCGTGTGTTCGGCGAGCAGGTCACCGAGGGTGGACATCTGCTGGAGACGGTCAGCTGATCACGGCGATCAGATCACCGGCCTGGATGACGTCACCCACCGAGACGTTCACTTTGGTGACCGTGCCCGCAGCTTCGGCTAGGACCGGGATTTCCATCTTCATCGACTCCAGCAGCACCACGGTGTCGCCCTCGCCGATCTGATCGCCCTCGCGGACCACGACTTCAAGCACGCTGGCCACGATCTCCGCGCGAACATCCTCGGCCATCTTCACCTCGTTCATAACCCAGCCGGTGTTTGGCAATTCTGCCGCTCCATCGAACCACAATGGCCCTGCACCGGTGAGCTGGGAGTGTCCCGGCGGCTCCGCTGTGGCACCGTAGCCACCATGACGAATCTTTCTGGTGTGGGCATCTGGAGTGCACAGCTGCGCTACGGCGATTCCGCCGAGGCGGCCGAGGCGGCAGCCGAACTCGAGGAGCTCGGGTACCCGGCGCTGTGGATTCCCGACGTCGGCGGGCCGGTCTTCGACGCCGTGGGCCATCTGTTGGCGTCCACCCGCACCGCGACCATCGCGACCGGAATCCTCAACTTGTGGATGCATACCCCGCAGGAGACCGCCGAGGCGTTCGCGGCGCTGACGGCCACGCACGGCGACCGGTTTTTCCTCGGGATCGGCGTCAGCCATGCACCGCTGATCGACTCGCGGCAGCCGGGCCGCTACCGCAAGCCGCTGCAGGCCACGGCCGCCTTCCTCGATGGGCTTGATGCCGCGCCGCAGCCGGTACCGACCGAAAGCCGGGCCTTGGCCGCATTGGGGCCCAAGATGCTGCAACTCGCCGCCGAACGCACCCGCGGCGCCCACCCGTATTTGGTCACCCCCGAACACACCCGCCGCGCCCGGGAGGTGCTCGGCGCCGGGCCACTGCTGCTGCCCGAGCAGACGGCGATCCTGACGACCGACCGCGACGAGGCGCGCAGCATCGGAACCGATTGGCTGCGTTCGTATCTGGCGATGCCGAACTACGCCAACAATTTGCGACGCAGCGGCTTCTCGCCCGACGAGATCGCGTCGGTGAGCGACCGGTTGCTCGACGCCATCATCGTCTGGGGTGATGAGGAGGCGGTCAAGCGCCGGGTCGACGAGCATCTGCAGGCCGGCGCGAACCATGTCTGCGTGCAGATACTCACCGCCGACCCGAACGCGTTCCCGCGGGAGCAGTGGCGCCGGCTGGCGCCCGCGGTGGTGTAACGCCGGCGCGGATGGGCGGGTCGCCGCCCAGGTCAGGGTCACCGGACGGCTCCGCGGGCGAGAGCGCGCAGGGTAAGCGGATTCGAAGAGAAGTAAGCGAACCTATAGAAATCGTTCTGTGATCGTGTCGTGTTTCAGTTGTGACTAACGAATACCAGTGTTACCAGGGTGACTTGAGTGCCTGAAACACGTCGGGTGCCTCAGCTGAGTTGAGGAGCATTCCCTTGTCTACCAACATGTTTGAGACTTCCACGATGCGCGCATCGCTGGCCCGTGCCGCCGTGGGCGCCGGGCTGGCCCTGGCCGTCTGTGGCGTGATCGGCTACGGCGGCGCGGTCGCCGGCGCGTCTCCGGCGCCGGCCGACGATCCGGTGCCCGCCCCGGCCCCAGCCCCGGCCCCGGCGGCGTCGGACCCCAGCTCGCCCGTCAACGTCGCCAATGCGCTGCTGACACCGCTGAATGCGATCCTGAACAAGTTCTTCCCGGGGCTGGAGCCCACCGCCCCCACCTCGCAGTTGCCGGCCACCGGCTATCCGGGCTCCACCGTGCCGGGCTATCCCGGCACCACGCTGCCCGGCCAGACCCCCGGCTATCCCGGCGCCACGCTGCCCGGCCAGACCCCCGGTCAGTTGCCGGGCCAGACCCCGGGCTACCCGGGCACCACGCTGCCGGGGCAGACCCCCGGCTACCCCGGAACCACGGCGCCGGGGCAGACCCCGGGGGTCTCGGGCTATCCGAATGCCACCGCACCCGGCCAGCCCGCCGTGCCCGGTCAAGCACCCACGGCGCTGCCCGGCCAGCCCCCGGCGTCGCCGGGGCTCACCAGCCCCACACCGCCGGGACTGACCAGCCCCGCACCGCCCGACCCGGCCGACACCGCGCCGGCCGATCCGAGCGTGCCGGTCGTCTGACCGGTCGCGGCGCGAGCCACGCAGTTGTTCGCGCCCAGCCTGCGGTCGCGGCATCGAGGCCGCACTGACGGCGCCCAGCCTGAAGCCAGGGCGTGAATTCTTGTGCAAACACGCGCTCAGTACGGTCTCGACGCCGTGAGCGCAGCCTCGGCACCGTGACCGCAGCCTCGGCGCCCGCCCACCCAGTCGGGTCGCCATCGGCCCCCAGGATGGGGTGTGACCTGGCACCCCGCCAGCCCCATGAGAGACTGCCTTACAAGGAAAACCGATTAAGGAGGGCGAACTATGGCCAAGCGTGGCCGCAAGAAACGTGACCGCAAACACAGCAAAGCCAACCACGGCAAGCGGCCCAACTCCTGACGGGCCGCTTCGCCGTTTGGGCCGGGCGCGTGACGGGGCCGCTCAGCCGCCGCGGATGATGATGGTTCGGCTGATCTCCAGCCGCAACCGCTCGCGCAAGCTCTGCGGGGCTTTCTCGCCACTGCACTTGCGGGCGATCAACGCCTTGATCCGCTCCTCAAGCCCGTAGTGCCGCAGACAACCGGGGCATTCTTCGAGGTGCTGGCGCAGTTTCGCCTTGGTCTCCGCGGTGCATTCGCCGTCGAGCAGCGTCCATACCTCAGCGACCACCTCAGCGCAGTCGGGCCGGGCGTCAGACGTGCCCGCGCGGTCAGCGGGGTCTCCCCCGCACGAGAACTCGGTCACGACGACACCTCCTCGGCCGCCTGATCACCACGTATGAACCCGCGGTCCCTGGCCACATCGGCCAACAGGCCACGCAACTGGCGTCTGCCGCGGTGCAGCCGCGACATCACCGTCCCGATCGGGGTGTCCATGATCTCGGCGATCTCCTTGTACGGGAACCCTTCGACGTCGGCGTAGTACACCGCCATCCGAAACTCTTCGGGGAGCTGCTGCAGCGCATCTTTGATCTCGGTATCCGGCAGCGACTCGAGTGCCTCGACCTCCGCCGAGCGCAGCCCGGTCGAGGAATGCTCGGCGCTGGCCGCAAGCTGCCAATCGGTGACCTCGTCGGTCGGATAAACCCCTGGTTGGCGCTGTTTTTTGCGGTAGCTGTTGATGTAGGTGTTGGTCAGGATCCGGTACAGCCACGCCTTGAGGTTGGTGCCCTCCTTGAAGGAGCGAAACCCCGCATAGGCCTTGACCATGGTTTCTTGCAGCAGGTCCTCGGCATCGGCCGGATTGCGAGTCATGCGCAGCGCGCCGCCGTACAGCTGGTCCAACAGCGGGATCGCATCGCGCTCAAAGCGCGCAGTCAGCTGGGCGTCGGTCTCCTCGGAACGAGCGGGCCCGGTCGCGCCTTCGTCGGCCATCGTGATTGACACTGTCCCTTCTGTCGCGGTGCCCTCAACCAGCCTCGGCAGCTGCACCAGACGCTCGGCGTGCCGAGCCAACCGCTCCTCGCCTAACAGGCTCATCGCTGTTGACACCCGACTCCCCTTCGTCCGATCTTACGGCGGCGACCGACCATGTCACCTGCCGGTCGTCTTCGCCCGTACCCGGCGCGCCGGCGGCCCCAGCCGCCGCGACGCAACTGCCTCAGATAACAGCGCCGGCCCGGCGGCTATTTCCGGTCGCGATCCGGGCGGCGGACCGCGGTCCCGGGCGGGCTCTAGTCTGGGCCGGTGGCACGTGCGGCGACCCCAGCGATCGCGGCCCTGACGGCGGCCGCGGTTCCGCACCAGGTGCTGCGGTATCGGCACGACCCGCGTCAGCAGGCGTTCGGCGCGGAGGCCGTCGAGGCCCTAGCCCAGCTCGGCGTCGACGGTGTAGTGCCCGAGCAGGTATTCAAGACGCTGATTCTGACGCTGCCCGACGGCCTGGCGGTGGCGGTGTTGCCGGTCCCGTCCACGCTGTCGCTGAAGGCGGCCGCCGCCGCGCTGGGGTCGCCGAAGGCGGCACTGGCCGACCCGGCGGCGGCCCAGCGATCCACCGGCTATGTGGTGGGCGGCATTTCGCCGCTCGGTCAGCGCAGAGCGCTCCCGACGGTGGTGGACTCCTCGGCGCTGCAGTGGGATCGGGTGTTTTGCAGCGCCGGCAAACGAGGCTGGGAAGTGGCGCTGGCCCCGGCCGACCTGATCGCGCTGACCGATGCGGTCACGGCGGCGATCCGGGCGACATAGGGTGACGAGCATGTCGCTTTCCGGGAAAACCATGTTCATCTCAGGGGCCAGCCGCGGAATCGGGTTGGCGATCGCCAAACGGGCCGCCCGCGACGGCGCCAACATCGCGTTGGTCGCCAAGACCGCCGAACCACACCCCAAGCTGCCCGGCACGGTGTACACCGCGGCCAAGGAGATCGAGGACGCCGGCGGCCAGGCACTGCCCATCGTCGGCGATGTCCGCGATGGCGAGTCGGTCGAGGCCGCGGTGGCCCAGGCGGTGGCCCAGTTCGGCAGCATCGATATCTGCGTCAACAACGCCTCGGCGATCAACCTGGGCTCCATCACCGAGGTGCCGCTCAAGCGCTTCGATCTGATGAACGGCATCCAGGTGCGCGGCACCTACTCGGTGTCGCGGGCCTGCATCCCGCACATGAAGGGCCGCGACAACCCGCACATCCTGACCCTGTCACCGCCGATCAGGCTGGAGTCCGAGTGGCTCAAACCGACCGCGTACATGATGGCCAAGTTCGGGATGACGCTGTGTGCGCTGGGCATGGCCGAGGAATTGCGCGCCGACGGGATCGCGTCCAACACGCTGTGGCCGCGCACCCTGGTCGCGACCGCGGCCGTGCAGAACCTGCTCGGCGGTGACGAGGCGATGTCGCGGGCCCGCAAACCCGACGTCTACGCCGACGCCGCCTACGTCATCCTCAACAAGCCCGCCACCGACTACACCGGCAACTCGGTGCTGTGCGAGGACGTCCTGGTGGAATCCGGGGTGACGGACCTGTCGGTGTATGACTGCACCCCGGGCGGCGAACTCGGGGTCGACCTGTGGGTCGACACCCCCAACCCGCCCGGATACACCCAGCCGTAAATTCAGCGCAGTAGGGCGGCCACGCTGGCGGCGAACGCCGCGGTGGTGAAGCAGGTGGGTTCGGCGAATTCTTCGAGGGTCAGCGCGTCGTTCCAGTTGGCGTCGGCGGCGGTGCGCAGCAGCGGTTTGGTCATCGCCACCGCATGCGCTGGCAACGCGGCCACCCGGGAACACCATTCGTCGGCCGTGGTCAGCAACCGCTCGTGGGCCACCACCTCATGAACCAGCCCCAATCGTTGCGCGGTGGCCGCGTCGATGTGCTCGCCGCGCAGGTAGTAGGCCAGCGCGCCCTGATAGCCCAGGCGCCGGGTCAACGCCCAGCTGGTGCCGACCTCCGGAAGCAGACCCAGCCGACCGAATGCCGGCACCAGCACCGCGCGTTCGCTGGCGATGGTCATGTCGCAGGTCAGCGCCCAGGCCAGCCCCACCCCGGCGGCCGCGCCGTTGAGCGCGGCGACGAAAATGGTGTCGGAGGTGGCGATAAGCCGTGCGATGCCGCCGAATTCACGACGGATCCACCGCCACACGTCGGCCGCCCCCTCCGGCTCGGGGTCGGCGCGCCGCTCGGTGACGTTGCGCATCATCTTCAGGTCGCCGCCGGCGCTGAATCCGGGCCCGGCACCGGTCACGACGACCGCGCGGACCTCGGCGTCGGCCGCCAACTCCTCGAGCGCGCGCCGCAGTTGCCGCACCAGCGGCGCAGACAGCGCGTTGAGCCGGTCGGGTTCGTCGAGCGTGACCACCGCGCGGTCACCGCGATGCTCGATCCGGACCCGACGCGGCGCGTGCGGGTCGTCACCGTCAGCGACCATCCGGGTGTAGAGCGATTCTGTCACCGGTCGTCCTCCTCGCTAACGTTGGCGCGCAACGCCGTCCACGCGGCGTCGGCGAAGATGTTGATGGCGCCGCGCGGCATTTTCGGCTCGCCGCCGGCGATCCAGTGTCGGCTGAACTCCTGCGCGGGGCCGAACCACAATGCGGCGGTGATCCCGGGCTGCATCCGCCGCAGCACGCCGTAGGCATGATGCGGCCGCCACCAGTCCCGGACGGCGGCGAAGAACGCGCGGTTGGACTCCCGCAACGCGGCGCTGTCGAGCCGATCGCCGAGCAGCAATGCCGCCTCGGCGCGGTGCGCCGCCACCCACCGCAGGTGATGCTCGACGCCGCCGCGGATCCCGCCCTCGGCGTTGCCGTGTTCGCGCAACATCGCGATGAATCCGTCCTGATATTCGGCCATCACCTGGGCGTAGACGGCCGCAGCCAGCGCCGGTTTATCGGGGAAATGGTGATACAGCGCACCGACACTCACGTTTGCCTCACGCCGGACCTCGTCCAGCGTGGCGGCCAGCGCACCGTCGACCGCGAACCGGCGGCGCGCCACGTCCAGCAGCTTGCCCCGCGCGTCCGATGTCGGCACGAGGAATACTCTACCGTTACCGAGAAATCCTCGGTAGGTCCTCGACGGCGTCAGACCTGTGGTGGTTCGATCCGCGCAATGGTGTTGATCCGATCGATAGACCGGTCGAAGGACACGACCCGACCAACGCCGGTGCTTTCGGCGCACGCGACCAAATACGCCTCGGCGAAGTCGATTCGGTCGGTCTCATACACCTCAACCGCGCGAAGCAGCAGCGCCGGATCTACGCAGACGATCGAATCGAACGCGATGAGTGACCGCATCGCTTGGGCGATTTGGTCACGCGGCGCGTCGTAGAACGACTCCAGCACATACACCGTCTCGGCCACGGCGAGGTCGGTCAACAGCAGCTCCTGGTCGCCGCCCAGATACGACGTCGCGCGGGCCGCCATCTCCGGCGGGTCACCGGTCAGATGGCGAACCAGGATGTTCGTGTCGATGAAAGCGTTCACCGTCGAGCGGCGCGATCCGATCTGGTCCGTCGAATCACGTCATCCCAGGCGACGTTGCGCTTGGCCGCGGGCACCCGGACCGTGCCCGCCAGAGCCAGAAAGTCCGGTGTCCGGGCCAGCACGGCGCGATCTCCCTCGACGCGGAACACGACCTCGTCCCCCGCCTTGATGGCGAGTGCATCCCGAACCACCTTGGGGATCGTGACCTGCCCCTTTGAGGTCACCGTGGCGGCTGCGTCCATCCTGGCTCCTTACTTGACTCCTTGGGTAAGGATAACTCGCGCGTGCGTTTGGTCCCGGAAGACAACAGAACGCCGGAAGTTGAGTGGTTCACGACGTCGTCGCGGCGCGGTGCCGCTGCCAAAGTGAACCGCACTGTGACATCCCTTATCGAGAGGTAACCCGACATGACAACGCAATTCCGCACCGACGCTGAGGGCACCGTCGGCGCCCCTGCGGGTGGTTGGCGAGACAAAAAGCGCTATCTGTGGCTGCTGGGGCTGATCGTGCCCACCATGCTGTTCCTGATGCTGCCTATCGTGTGGGAGCTCAACACCCTCGGCTGGCACACCGCAGCGCAGCTGCCGTTGTGGATCGGGCCGATCCTGCTGTATGCCCTGTTGCCGACGCTGGACCTGTGCGTCGGCGCCGACGGCCAGAACCCACCCGATGAGGCGATGCACCGGCTGGAGAACGACCGTTACTACCGCTACGCGACCTACGCCTACCTTCCGTTCCAGTACGCCAGCGCCATCTTCGGCGCCTACCTGTTCACCGCGTCGGATCTGGGCTGGCTCGGTTTCGACGGTGCCCTGGGCTGGCTGGGCAAGATCGGGGTGGCGATGTCGGTCGGCACCGTCGGTGGGGTCGGCATCAACACCGCTCACGAACTCGGTCACAAGCGCGAAAACCTGGAGCGGTGGCTGGCCAAGATCACCCTCGCGCAGGTCTGCTACGGGCACTTCTACATCGAGCACAACCGCGGCCACCACGTGCGGGTGGCCACCCCGGAAGACCCGGCGTCGTCGCGGCTCGGCGAAACGTTCTGGGAGTTTTTGCCGCGCACCGTGTTCGGCAGCCTGCGTTCGGCGGTCGAGCTAGAAGCCCAGCGCATCCGCCGACTCGACAAGAATCCGTGGCACCCGTCAACGTGGCTGGGCAACGACGTGCTCAACGCCTTTGTGATGTCGGTGGTGTTCTGGGGCGTGCTGATCGCGGTGTTCGGCCCCGCGCTGGTCCCGTTCGTGCTCATTCAGGCGATCTACGGCTTTTCCCTGCTGGAATCGGTCAACTACCTCGAACACTACGGGCTGCTGCGCCAAAAGCTGCCCAACGGCCGCTACGAGCGCTGCACGCCGCAGCACAGCTGGAACTCCGATCACCTGGTGACCAACCTGTTCCTGTACCACCTGCAGCGGCACAGCGACCACCACGCCAACCCGACCCGGCGCTACCAGACGCTGCGCAGCATGGACGGCGCACCGAACCTGCCCGCCGGCTACGGCTCGTTGATCGCGGTGACGTACTTCCCGCCGGTGTGGCGCAAGCTGATGGACCACCGGGTGCTGGCGCACTACGCCGGCGACATCACCCGCGCCAACATCCACCCGCGCGTCCGCACCAAGGTGCTGACCCGCTACCAGGTGGCGGCCTAATGGCCGGCTACGCCTGCCCGGGCTGCGGCTACGTCTACGACGAAACCGTCGGCGCGCCGCGGGAGGGCTTTCCGGCCGGCACGCCCTGGGCGCAGATCCCCGACGACTGGTGCTGCCCGGACTGCGCGGTCCGGGAAAAACTCGACTTCGACCCGGTAGCCAACAGCGGAATAGGAGCAAGGAAATGACCGATTACAAACTGTTCGTCTGCGTGCAGTGCGGCTTTGAGTACGACGAAGCCAAGGGCTGGCCCGAAGACGGCATCGCCCCGGGCACCCGCTGGGACGACATCCCCGAGGACTGGAGCTGCCCGGACTGCGGCGCCGCCAAATCCGACTTCGAGATGGTCGAAGTCGCCCGGGTTTAGGCGAATGCAGACTCGAAAGTCCCCGAAACACGGCGGTTTCGGGGACTTTCGCCGTGGATCCAGTACGGCCCGCGGCGCAACCCGTCAAGCCGCTACAGCAGGGTGGCCTGCTCGGCCTGCGGCTGGGCCGGCTCGATCAACTCGGGGCCGTTATTGCGCACGCTGTTGACCAGGGTGGACACCTCGCGCAGCGCCAGGCCCGCCACGTCGGGCGGTTCGGCCAACAACTGCAGATCCGCGTCGGCGTCCGGGTCCAGCCAGGTGTCCCAATCGCTTTCGGGCACCACCAACGGCATCCGATCGTGGATGTCGGCCAGCTCCCCGACCGCGTCGGTGGTGATGATCGTGCAACTCAGCAGCGGTTTGGCGCCCTCCGGGCCCTTCCACACCGACCACAGCCCCGCCATGAACAGCATCTCGCCGTCGGCGCGATGCAGATAAAACGGCGTCTTCCCGGCCTTCTTGCCGGCGGGGGTATCCGGGTTGACGCGCCATTCGTAGTAGCCGTCCATCGGAATCAGGCAGCGTTTGGATTTGGCGGCCGACCGAAACGCCGGCGAGGTGGTGACCTTGTCGGCGCGGGCGTTGATCAGCAGCGGCCCCTTGCCGTCGGGCGCCCCGTTGGGGCCCGGCTTCACCCACGGCGGCACCAGCCCCCAACGCATCAACCGCACCCGGCGGGTCGGCTCGTCGGCGGGCTCGCGGTGCCGAGCAACCACGGCCGTGATCGTCGAGGTGGGCGCCACGTTGTAGTTCGGACCGCCGGCCCGCTCCCCGTCGGGCACCGCACCGGTCGCCTCGTCGATGGCCTGGATTTTCTCGGCCAGCAGCGCCGGGTCGGTGGTCACCGCGAACCGTCCGCACATGCCTTCCATGGTGGCAGAAGCAGCCGACAGGGCAGGATGGAGCGGTGAACACCTGGCCGGCCCCGTCCACGTCGTCCCCGATCACCGCCACGGTCACCGTGCCCGGTTCGAAATCACAGACCAACCGGGCGCTGGTACTCGCGGCGCTGGCGGCCGCGCAGGGGCAGGGCGACTCCACCATCGTCGGGGGGCTGCGCAGCCGCGACACCGACCTGATGGTCGGCGCGCTGCGCACCCTGGGCCTGCAGCTGACCGAGGACCAGGCCGAGCTGACCGTCGGCGGCGCGTTGTCCCCGGCACCGGGCGCCCGGGTGGATTGCGGCCTGGCCGGCACCGTGCTGCGGTTTGTCCCGCCGCTGGCCGCCCTGGCCGAGGCGGTGGTGGAGTTCGACGGCGACGAGCAGGCCCGGGCCCGGCCCATCGCGCCGCTGCTGGAGGCGCTGCGCGGCCTCGGCGTCGACATCGCCGGCACCGGCCTGCCGTTTACGGTGCGCGGCACCGGCGCGGTCCGCGGCGGCACGGTGTCCATCGACGCGTCGGCGTCGTCGCAGTTCGTCTCCGGGCTGCTGCTGTCCGGTGCGGCGCTGACCGAGGGGCTGACCATACAGCACACCGGCGCGGCGCTGCCGTCGGCGCCGCATATCGCGATGACCGTGACGATGTTGCGCCAAGCCGGCGTCGACGTCGACGACACGGTCCCCAACCGCTGGCGGGTCGCGCCCGGTGCGGTGGCGGCCCGGCGCTGGGAGATCGAAGCCGACGTGTCCAACGCGCTGCCGTTCCTGGCCGCCGCCGTGGTCAGCGGCGGCACCGTGAGCATCACCGGCTGGCCCACCGCCGGCGTCCAACCCACCGACGCCATCCTGGGCATCCTGCGTCGGCTGAACACCGTGGTGTCGCAATCGAACTCCTATCTCGAGGTGAGCGGTTCGCGGGAGTACGAGGGCTTCGACGTCGACCTGCGCGACGTCGGTGAGCTCACCCCGACGGTGGCCGCGCTGGCGGCGCTGGCCGCCCCCGGTTCGGTGTCCCGGCTGACCGGGATCGCCCACCTGCGCGGCCACGAGACCGATCGGCTGGCGGCGCTGAGCACCGAGATCAACCGGCTGGGCGGCGACTGCGCCGAAACCCCGGACGGCCTGGTGATCACCGCGACCCCGCTGCACGGCGGGGTCTGGCATGCCTACGCCGATCACCGGATGGCCACGGCCGGCGCGATCGTCGGTCTGCGGGTCGACGGCGTGCAGGTGGACGATATCGGCACCACCGCCAAGACGCTGCCGGAGTTTCCGCGGCTGTGGGCGGACATGCTGGCCGGTCAAGGGCGCGACGATTGAGACCCGGCGACTACGACGAATCCGACGTCAAGATCCGCGCGGGCCGGCGCACCCGGCCGCGCACCAAGACCCGCCCCGAGCACGCCGACGCCAAGGCCGCCATGGTGATCGGCGTCGACCGGGGCCGCTGGACCTGCGCGCTGGGTCGCGACCCGCGCCACCCGGTCACCGCGATGCGGGCCCGTGAACTGGGCCGGACCCCGATCGTCGTCGGCGACGAGGTCGACGTGGTCGGGGACCTGTCCGGGCGCCCGGACACGCTGGCCCGCATCGTGCGGCGCGGGATCCGCCGAACGGTGTTGCGCCGCACCGCCGATGACACCGACCCCAGCGAGCGGGTGGTGGTCGCCAACGCCGACCAACTGTTGATCGTCGTCGCGCTGGCCGACCCGCCGCCGCGCAGCGGGCTGGTGGACCGGGCGCTGATCGCCGCCTACGCCGGCGGGCTCACCCCGATCCTGTGCCTGACCAAAACCGACCTGGCCCCGCCGGCGCCGTTCGCCGAACAGTTCACCGGCTTGGACCTCACCGTGGTCACCGCCGGCCGCGACGATCCGCTGGCGGCGGTGGCCGATCTGCTGGTCGGCCAGATCACCGTGTTGCTCGGGCACTCCGGTGTCGGCAAATCCACCCTGGTGAATCGCCTGGTGCCCGAGGCCGGTCGGGCCACCGGCGACGTCTCCGGGGTCGGCAAGGGGCGGCATATCTCGACGCAGTCGGTGGCGCTGCCGTTACGCGACGGCGGTTGGGTGATCGACACCCCGGGCGTGCGCTCATTCGGCTTGGCCCACATCGAACCCGACGATGTGCTGATGGCGTTCTCCGATCTAGCCCAGGCGATCGCCGAGTGTCCCCGCGGCTGCGGCCATCTGGGGCCGCCGGCCGATCCGGAGTGCGCGCTGGATACGCTCAGCGGCCCGGCGGCCCGGCGGGTGGCCGCGGCCCGACGGCTGCTGGCCGCGTTGACCGAGGCCTAGCCGGGCCTCCGCGCGCGGGCGGGTTAGAAGCCGGCGGCTTGGCCGTCGCGGCGGGGATCGCTCGCGGCGAAATAACCGGCGTCGAGCCGCCAGATCGCTTGGCAGCTTCCGAACTCGGTGGAGTCGTCGACGACGACCAGGTCATGGCCGCGCCGGTGCAGTTCGTCGAGCGTCGCCCGGGGAAACCCGGGCTCGCACGCGACGTGCAGACCGTGCATCCAGCGAAACCGGGGGGCGTCGCACGCGGCCTGCGGGTTTTGACCATGCGCGGCGATGCGCACCACAAGTTGCACGTGGCCCTGCGGCTGCATGGTGCCACCCATCACCCCGAAGCTCATCACCGGTGCGCCGGCTTGGGTCAGGAAGCCCGGAATGATCGTGTGGTACGGACGCTTATTGGGGCCGACCCGGTTCGGATGCCCCGGTGTCGCCACGAAATCCGCGCCCCGGTTTTGCAGCGAGATGCCCGTGCCGGGGACCACCACACCCGAGCCGAATCCCCAGTAGTTGGACTGGATCATCGACACCATCATCCCCGAGGAATCCGCGGCGGTGAGATACACGGTGCCCCCGCGGGGCGTTCCGGCGGCCGCCGGCTTAGCCCTCATCCGATCGATCAACCCGGCACGCTGTTTAAGGTACTCGGGGTCCAACAGATCGTCGGGACGCACGCGCATGTAGTCCACGTCGCCGACATAGGCCTGCGCGTCGGCGAACGCGAGCTTGACGGCTTCGATCTGCAGATGCACGCTATCGGCGGAATCCACGGGGACGTCGGTCATATCGAGCTGCTCAAGAATGCCGAGGGCAATGAGCGCGACGATCCCCTGCCCGTTCGGCGGGAGCTCATGAACGGTGTAGCCGCGGTAGCCGGCGCCGACGGTGCCCACCCAGTCGGCGCGGTGCGCGCCGAGGTCGGCGGCCCGCAGGGCGCCGCCATGGGCCGCCGCGTGCGCCGCCATCTTGGCCGCCAATTCTCCGTGATAGAACGCCTCACCCCGGGTGGCGGCGATCTGCTCCAGGCTGAGCGCATGGTCGGGTAACGTGACCAGCTCGCCCGGCCGGGGCGCTCGACCACCGGGCATGAACGTTTCGGCGAAACCTGGCTGGGACGCAAGCCGCGGTACCTGTGCCGCCCATTGCTGCGCAACCGTGGGTGAGACCATAAAACCGTTGCGGCCGTAGGAGATCGCCGGTTCGAACAGCCGCGTGAACGGCAGCTTTCCGAAGGTGGCGTGCAGCTCGGCCCACGCCGACACCGCGCCCGGAACCGTGACCGAATTCCAGCCGAGGTCCGGGACTGCGTTGCCCTCGAAGTACTCTGGCGTCCACGTCGCCGGCGAGCGGCCCGACGCGTTCAGTCCGTGCAGCCGCTGCCCGTCCCAGACAATGGCGAACGCGTCCGAGCCGATCCCATTGGAAACCGGTTCCACCACCGTCAGGGTGATGGCGGCGGCGACGGCCGCGTCGACGGCGTTGCCGCCCTCGGCAAGCATCCGTAGACCCGCTTGAGCGGCCAGCGGCTGCGAGGTACACACCACGTTTCCGACCAGAACGGGTTTCCGCGGCCAGGCATACGCCGAATCCCAGGTGAACGGCACGGACACCCCCGGATCGTCGCACACCGGCGACTCTCAGCGGTACCACCGGCGCGGCGTGGCTGCGCAGCCCGCCGTCCCCGTCCGCATGCACCGCCGTCGGAATTCCGGCGCCGGCCGACAGCTTGGCCCGCTACGCAGCGTCAGAAGCATCGCCCCGGCGAGCGTGCGCAGAATCGGGGTTCGGCACGGCGTGCCGGCCGGGGACACGCACGCTCGCGCGAGAACGAGAGAGCCTGGACTCGCGGCGCCACTTCCGGGCCGCGGCGATCGCGCTCTTGAGCCCGCGCCGGCGCCCGGTGACCGGATCGGTCTGGGCGAAACCCTCACCTAGGGCGGTGAACATCTGCTCGCTGCGGGTCTCCGGGGCGTCGTCGGCGGTGTCGCGCAGGAAGTGATCCGGCAACGACAGTTTGGCGATGGTGCGCCAGGTCTTGGCGTACTGCAGCAGGAACGGCCCGGAGGTGTAGGGCAGGTCGTATTTGTCGCACACCGCCCGCACCCGCACCGCAATCTCGGGTAGCCGGCTGCTGGGCAGATCCGGGTACAGGTGGTGTTCGATCTGGTGCGACAGGCTGCCGCTCATGAACCGCATCACCGGCCCGGCGTCGATGTTGGCGCTGCCCAGCATTTGCCGCAGGTACCACTGCCCCTGCGACTCGCCGATCATGTCGGTCTTGGTGAATTTCTCGGCGCCGTCCGGGAAATGGCCGCAGAAGATGATGGCGTTGGACCACACGTTGCGGATCACGTTGGCCACCGCGTTGGCCGTCGCGGTGGACTTGTAGCTGGCCCCCGGCGACAACGCGGTCAGCGCCGGGAACGCGACATAGTCCTTGAATAGCTGCCGGCCGGCCTTACCGGAGAACTCCCGCAGCCGCACCAGGGTGGCCTCACGGTCCGAGCGGCCCTTGAAGATCTTGCCGATCTCCAAATGCTGCAACCCAACTCCCCACTCGAACCCGATCGCCAAGATGGTGTTGAACACCAGGTTGAGCAGGTTGAACCGCTTCCAGGGCTGATCGCGGGTGACGCGCAGCATGCCGTAGCCCACATCGTCGTCCATGCCGAGGATGTTGGTGAACTTGTGGTGCGCGAAGTTGTGGGTGAACCGCCAGTGTTTGGACGCCCCGCTCATGTCCCACTCCCAGGTGCTGGAGTGGATCTCCGGGTCGTTCATCCAGTCCCACTGGCCGTGCATGACGTTGTGGCCGATCTCCATGTTCTCGATGATCTTGGCCACGCCCAGCGTCACCGTGCCCGCCCACCAGGCGCCCCGCCGGGAACTGGCCGCCAGCAACAGCCGGCCGACCAGCTCGAGGCCCCGCTGCGCGGCGATGGTGCGGCGGATGTAGCGCGCATCCCGTGCACCGCGCGAGTCCTCGATATCGCGACGGATGGCGTCGAGTTCGGCGGCCAGGTTCTCCACATCGGCGTCGGTCAGATGCGCGAATACTTCGACGTCAGTGATCGCCACTAATCCTGCCTTCCCATTCTCCCGACCCGTGAACCTACGTTAGCGTAACCTACGACACCGTAGGTTACCAGTGGGTAGCCCCTAGATGTCGAGTACACAATCGCCCGACGCGGCCGAGATGCAGGTTTGGATCCGGGTGCCCGGTTCGTGTTCGGCGCCGTTGCGCAGGTCGCGGACGTGGCCCTCGACCAGGTCGACCACGCACGACTGGCAGATCCCCATCCGGCACCCGAACGGCATCTGCACCCCCACCCGCTCGCCGGCGTCCATCAGCGAGGTCGCCGCGTCGGCGACCACACTGCGGTCGCTGCGCGCGAAGGTCACCGTCCCGCCGGGACGGCCCTTGGTGTCCACCCGAGCCAGCGCGAACCGCTCCAGGTGCAACCGGTCGTCCAGACCGGCGGCCGCCCATAGCCGCTCGGCGTCGTTCAACATCGCCCCGGGCCCGCAGGCCCAGGTCTGCCGCCGCCGCCAATCCGGCACCGCCGCGTCCAGGGCGTCGATGCGGCTCAGGTCCAGCCGGCCGTGGCTGCGGGTGGTGCGCAGCTGCAGCCGGTAGCCGGGGTGGTCGCGGGCCAGGTCGGCGAGCTCGGCGCCGAACAGGACGTCGTCGGCCGTCGGCGCCGAATGCAGGTGCACGATGTCGGTGATCTGGCCGCGGCGGACCAGGGTGCGCAGCATCGACATCACCGGGGTGATCCCGGACCCGCCGGTGAGGAACAGCACCGCCGGCGGCGCCGGGTCGGGCAGCACGAAATTGCCTTGCGGCGCGGCCAATCGCACGATGGTGCCGGGAGCCAGGCCGGCCACCAGGTGGCTGGACAAGAAGCCCTCCGGCATGGCCTTGACGGTGATGGTCACCGTGCGCGCCCCGGTCACCGGGGTGGAGGTCAGCGAATACGACCGCCACCGCCACCGGCCGTCGACCAGCACGCCGATGCCGATGTACTGGCCGGGCTGGTAGTCGAAGCCAAAGCCCCAGCCGGGTTTGATCACCAGCGTCGCCGAATCCTCGGTTTCCCGGCGGACCTCCAGCACCCGGCCCCGCAACTCGCGCGCCGACCACAACGGGTTGGCCAGCTGCAGATAGTCGTCGGGCAGCAGCGGCGTGGTGATCCGGGCCGCGATGCGGCGCAGCGCATTCCAGCCCGGATGCCGGTCCGCGCCCGCGATGCTGGGGCGTCGGGTATCGCCCACGTTGGCGGTAATTTTCATGTATTTCTTGCCCACTAGAAGCTCCTGCTCACCACCCGGCTCCCCCGGACAACGTCAACAACCTACGCTACCGTAACCTACGGTACCGTATCCGGGTCGTGCCGGCCGGGTGCGCCGGATCCGACGGTGAACCCGCAGCTCAGAGCAGTTCCAGCAGGAACGGCAGCTCCTGGGTCGCATACCAGGCCAGGTCGTGGTCCTGGGCGTCGCCGACGGTCAGTTCGGCGTCCTCGTCGCCGAGATCAGCGTCGTCGATGACGGCCACGGCCGCGGCCACCGCGGGTTCGGCGGCGGCGTTGTCCACATAGGTCGCGACCACGTCGCTGATCGCCACCGGCCCCGCCAGCCGCACGACGGCGTCGTCGAGGTCGGGGCGGGCGGTGACCTTGGCGGGGTCGTCAATGTCGGCGACCAGCACCGCGCGGCGGGTCGGCAGGCCGGCCGGTTCGGTTGCCTCGGTGGCCAACAGCCGCAACGACGCCAGCGCCGCCTCGCCCAGCGCGACCTCGGCGAGTTCCTCGTCGTCACCGTGCGCATACGCCTCGCGCAGCCGGGGCGTCACCGCGAACGCGGTGCCGCTGACCGGCCGCAACGAACCGTCGGCGACCAGTTGCTGCAGCATCGCCAGCGTCGCCGGGATGTAGACCCGCATCAGCTGACCTTAACCGGCTATTCCCGATCACCCAGCAATGTGGCCACGTGGTCGTCGACATAGTGGTAGCGCTCCCGCGGCGGCCGGTGATAGGTGCCGCTGGCGACCACGCGTTTGGGCAGCTGCACCCGGGGTTGCTCGACCGGGTGGTAGTCGATGGTGGACAGCAGGTGCGCCATCATGTTCAGCCGGGCGTGCCGCTTGACGTCGGATTCCACCACGTACCACGGACTGGCCGGGATGTCGGTGTGTTCCATCATCTCGTCCTTGGCCCGCGAGTAGTCCTCCCACCGGTAGATCGATTCCAGATCCATCGGGCTGAGCTTCCACTGCCGGACCGGGTCCTTGCGCCGCTTGCGGAACCGGCGCAGCTGCTCCTCGTCGGACACCGAGAACCAGTACTTGCGCAGCACGATCCCGTCCTCGATGAGCATCTGCTCGAACAGCGGGGTCTGCCGCAAAAACAGCGCATGCTCGGCGGGGGTGCAAAACCCCATCACCTTCTCCACGCCGGCCCGGTTGTACCAGGACCGGTCGAACAGCACCATTTCCCCCCGGGTCGGCAGCCGTTCGACGTAACGCTGGTAATACCACTGGCCGCGTTCGCGCTCGGTGGGCACCGGCAGCGCGGCGATCCGCACCACCCGGGGGCTCAGATATTCGGTGATGCGTTTGATCGTTCCGCCCTTGCCGGCGGCGTCGCGGCCCTCGAACACCACCACGATGCGGGCCCCGGTGTCCCGCACCCATTCCTGCAGCCGGACGAATTCGGTTTGCAGACGGAACAGTTCGGCTTCGTACACATCTTTGGAGAGGGTGGTCGGTGCGCTCACTTCGCGGCCTCCAGCAACTCGTCCAGCGATTCGGCCAGCAGCGCCGGCAGCATATCGACGTCGCTCATCGCTTGCCGGTCGGCGTTGATCCCGAAATACACCATCCCGTTGTAGGACGTCACCCCGATGGCCAGCACCTGGTTGTACAGCAGCGGGGGCACGGCATAGGTTTCGAGCAGTTTCGTGCCGGCGATGTACATCTGCGCCTGCGGGCCGGGCACATTGGTCATCAACAGATTGAACACCCGAGCCGAGTAGGTGGTGGCCACCCGGGTGCCCATCGCGTGCAGGGTGGACGGGGCGAACCCGGACAGGGTGATGATGGTGCGCGCGTCGACCGCCGTGCCCGCCGCCGAATGCGATTCGGTGGCGTGCGCGATCTGGGACAGCCGGATCACCGCGTTGGGTTCCCCCACCGGCAGGTCGACCAGCAGCGGGGTCACCGCGCTGATGGCCTGGCCCTGGCCGGGCGGGTCGACGCTGCCGTCGGGGTAGACCGACAGCGGCGCCATCGCCCGCACCGTCGCCGTCGGCGCCACCGGCTCGCCGCGGGACAGCAGCCAGTTGCGCAGCGCCCCGGACACCACCGCCAGCACCACGTCGTTGACCGTGCAGCGGTACCGCGCGTGCACGGTGCGGTAGTCCTTGAGCGCGGCTCGGCACACGGTGAACCGGCGGCTGCGCGTCACGGTGGTGTTCAGCGGGCTGCTGGGGGCGGTGCCGCGCACCACGGTCCGCGCCAGGTTGGCCACGTTGCGGCCCATGTCGGCCAGGTAGCCGGCGTTGGTGGCGACGTCGCTGAGCGTCGACCGGGCCATGCCGACCGAGGCGACCGGCCGCGCCATCCAATCCGCGACCGCGCCGACGACCAGTTCCGCGGTGCCCGGTTCGCGTCGGGGGATCCAGATGTCCTCCCCGAACGGGGGCGGATGCTGCACCCGGTCGACCATGACGTGGCCGATCTCCAGCGCCGACATGCCGTTGACCAGCGCCTGATGCGATTTGGTGTAGAGCGCCAGCCGGTTGTTGGCCAACCCCTCGACCAGATACATCTCCCACAGCGGCCGCGACTTGTCCAGCGGCTGCTGCGCCAGCCGGGCGATCAGGCCGTGCAGCTGCTCATCGCTGCCCGGCGACGGCAGCGCCGAGCGGCGCACGTGGTAGGTGATGTCGAAGTCGCCGTCGTCGATCCACACCGGCCGGGCCAGCCCCATCGTCACTTCCCGGACCTTTTGCCGGTAGCGCGGTATCTGCGGCAGCCGCTCCTCCACGGTGGCCAGCAACTTTTCGTAGCTCAACCCGGTGCGCGGCCGCCGCAGGATCGACAGCGCGCCCACATACATCGGCGTGGCGGTGTTTTCCAGCCGGTAGAAGGACGCGTCCGACGCGGACAACCGGGTCACCATCGCGGCCCGTCCTCCCTGGCTCGTTCGGCCCGTCGCGGGCTGGAAAAGCTAACCCGCCCACCGTAACCGGCGCGCCGGCCGCGGCGCAGCGCAGGTACACACAAATCCGCCCGTTGTGCGATGATGACCGCAGCGTCTGCCACTCTCCAGCAGGCCCGTCGGTGTATTCGATCTGGAGAGTTGACGTGCTCAGCAACCGCCCCACCCTCGCCGTCGTTCCGGTCGTCGACTACGAGCCGCCGCCGCGGGCGGTGCACCATCCTCGCCCGTCGTGCCCGGCCCGGCGCCGGGTGCGCGGCCCGCACCCGGCCCCGGCCGCGGTGCTCTCACCGGCGCTGCGGGCCGCCGGCGTGTTCGCCGACACCGCACTGCGCCGGGTCCTGGAGGTCGTCGACCGGCGTCGCCCGGCCGCCCAACTGCGTCCGCTGCTGACCGCGTCGCTGGTCGACGCGGTGCTGTCGATGCGTCCGGCGGTGGTCGGCGCCGGCGGTGCGGCGACGCTGCGGCGGCTGCGGCTGCAGCCGGTGGGGCCCGACGACCCGCCGTGCGCGGTGGAGGTATTCGGCAGCTACAGCCGCGGCCCGCGCACCCACGCGGTGGCGTGCCGGGTCGAACCTGTCCCCGACGACGACACCCGGTGGCAGGTGGTCGCCCTGCACATCGGCTAGCGCTTCTTGGTGGACTTCGGCTGCTTGGGGCCGCGGCCCTGCCGCCGCGCCGCCTCGCGGCGCTCGCGCCGGGTGCCGCCGGTCGCGGCGGACTGCCGGCCCTGGCCGTTGCCCCGCTGCACCTGGGCCGACCCGTCCTCGGCGGGCCCCGAATACGTCAGGGCCCGACCCGCGTCGTCGTCGATCCCCTTGGCGCGCAACGCCTGCGGTGCCGCGGGCCGGGTTTCGCCAGCGGCGGGCGCGGCGGCCGGCACCCGCTGCTGGGCGGTGGCCGCGGCGGCCGCGGCGAACTCCGTCAACGGCGACTCCACCGGGGCCACCGCCGGCGCCGGGGCGGCCTCCACGGACACGTTGAACAGGAACCCGACCGACTCCTCCTTGAGCCCGTCGAGCATGCCGATGAACATGTCGTAACCCTCCCGCTGGTACTCCACCAGGGGGTCACGCTGGGCCATCGCGCGCAGCCCAATGCCCTCTTTGAGGTAATCCATCTCGTAGAGGTGCTCGCGCCACTTGCGGTCGATGACGTTGAGCAGCACGCTGCGCTCCAGCTGGCGCATGGCACCGTCGCCGGCCAGCTCCTCCAGCTCGGCCTCCCGCGCCGCGTAGGCGCGTTCGGCGTCCTCGATCAGCGCCTCCAGCAGCTCCTCGCGGGTCAGCTCCCCGGGCTCGCCGATCTCGGTGGAGTCCAGCAGATCCTTGTGGTCGATGCCGACCGGGTACAGCGTCTTGAGCGCGGTCCACAGCGCGTCGAGGTCCCAGTCCTCGGCGTACCCCTCGGCGGTGGCGCCGTTGACGTAGGCGGTGATCACGTCGCGGAGCATGTCGAGGGCCTGCTCCCGCAGGTTCTCCCCCTCCAGGATCCGGCGACGCTCGGCGTAGATGACCTTGCGTTGCTGGTTCATCACCTCGTCGTATTTGAGGACGTTCTTGCGGACCTCGAAGTTCTGCTGCTCGACCTGGGTTTGGGCGCTCTTGATGGCCCGGGTCACCATCTTGGCCTCGATCGGCACATCGTCGGGCAGGTTGAGCCGGGTCAGCAACGCTTCCAACGTCGCGCCGTTGAAGCGGCGCATCAACTCGTCGCCCAGCGACAGGTAGAACCGGGATTCGCCGGGGTCGCCCTGACGCCCGGAGCGCCCGCGCAGCTGGTTGTCGATGCGCCGCGACTCGTGCCGCTCGGTGCCCAGCACGTACAGCCCGCCGGCCTCGACGACCTCTTTGGCCTCGTCGGCGGCTTCGGCCTTGACCTGCGGCAGCACCTCATGCCAGGCCGCCTCGTACTCGTCGGGGGTTTCCACTGGGTCCAGGCCCTGTTCGCGCAGCCGCTTGTCGGCCAGGAAGTCGGGGTTACCGCCCAGCACGATGTCGGTGCCGCGACCGGCCATGTTGGTGGCCACCGTGATCGCCCCGCGCCGGCCGGCCTCGGCGATGATGCCGGCCTCCTGCTCGTGGTACTTGGCGTTGAGCACGTTGTGCGGGATGCGCCGCTTCTGGAATTGCCGGGACAGATACTCCGAGCGCTCGACGCTGGTGGTGCCGATCAGCACCGGCTGGCCCTGCTCGTAGCGTTCGGCGACGTCGTCGACGACCGCGAGGTACTTGGCCTCCTCGGTCTTGTAGATCAGGTCGGAGCAGTCGGTGCGGACCATCGGCTTGTTGGTCGGGATCGACACCACACCCAGCTTGTAGATCTCGTGCAGCTCGGCGGCCTCGGTCTGGGCGGTGCCGGTCATGCCGGCCAGCTTGTCGTAGAGCCGGAAATAGTTCTGCAGGGTGATGGTGGCCAGCGTCTGGTTCTCGGCCTTGATCTCGACGTGCTCCTTGGCCTCGATGGCCTGGTGCATGCCCTCGTTGTAGCGACGCCCGATCAGCACCCGGCCGGTGAACTCGTCGACGATCAGCACCTCGCCGTCGCGGACGATGTAGTCCTTGTCGCGGGCGAACAGCTCCTTGGCCTTCAGCGCGTTGTTGAGGTAGCTGACGAGCGGCGAGTTGGCGGCCTCGTACAGGTTGTCGATGCCGAGCTGATCCTCGACGAACTCCACCCCCAGCTCGTGCACGCCGACGGTGCGCTTGCGCAGGTCCACCTCGTAGTGGGTGTCCTTTTCCATCAGCGGCGCCAGCCGGGCGAACTCGGTGTACCAGTTCGAGCCACCGTCGGCGGGCCCGGAGATGATCAGCGGGGTGCGGGCCTCGTCGATCAGGATGGAGTCGACCTCGTCGACGATCGCAAAGTTGTGGCCGCGTTGCACCAGGTCTTCCAGCGAATGCGCCATGTTGTCGCGCAGGTAGTCGAAGCCGAACTCGTTGTTGGTGCCGTAGGTGATGTCGGCGTTGTAGGCGACCCGCCGCTCGTCGGGGGTCATGCCGGACAGGATCACCCCGACCTCCAGACCGAGGAAGCGGTGCACCCGGCCCATCCACTCGCTGTCGCGTTTGGCCAGGTAGTCGTTGACGGTGACGACGTGCACGCCGTCCCCGGCCAGCGCGTTGAGGTAGGCGGGCAGCACACAGGTCAGGGTTTTGCCCTCACCGGTCTTCATCTCGGCGACGTTGCCGAAGTGCAGCGCCCCGGCACCCATCACCTGCACGTCGAACGGGCGCTGGTTGAGCACCCGCCACGCCGCTTCGCGGGCCACCGCGAACGCCTCGGGCAGCAGGTCGTCGAGGGATTCCCCGTCGCCGAGCCGCTTGCGGAACTCGTCGGTTTTGGCGCGCAGCTCGGCGTCGGTCAGCTTCTCCACGTCGTCGGACAAGGTGTTGACATAGTCGGCGACGCGCTTGAGGCGCTTGACCATGCGACCTTCGCCAAGGCGCAGCAACTTGCTCAGCACAGCTTGTCCCCTAGGGATCGGAGTCTTTGGCGTCCCCCATCGTAGGCGACGAACTGGAGGTAGCCGCCGCAGCGGCGATCACGAGGGCGGTGCAGCCGGGCGCTCCGGCTGCACCGCCGTTCGTCAGGCCAACCGGATCAACCCGTAGTCGTAGCCGTGCCGGCGGTAGACGACCGACGGCCGCTCGCTCTCCTTGTCGAAGAACAAGAAGAAGTCGTGGCCCACCAGCTCCATCTCGTAGAGCGCGTCATCCACCGACATCGGCACCG
This sequence comes from Mycobacterium sp. pUA109, assembly GCF_041287095.1. NCBI lineage: Bacteria > Bacillati > Actinomycetota > Actinomycetes > Mycobacteriales > Mycobacteriaceae > Mycobacterium > Mycobacterium sp. pUA109. The sequence goes on from NZ_JBGGKS010000029.1 coordinate 40,505, forward strand.
CGGCGTGCTCCTTGGTCCGCACGATCCGTCCCGGCTCCCGGTCGGTGCCGTCGAGCGCGGTGTCCACCTCGACACCATCACGCTGGTGCGGTCGGGTGGCGTCGACGTCCCAGGCGCTCGGGGAGGGCTCGGGCGGCGCGGTGGGGGCGGTGGCCTCGAACACCGAGACCGGCCTCTTGTCGCCGTAGTGGACCTTGCGGCGATCGTTGCCGCGCCGCAGCCGGCTTTCCAACCGGTCCACGGCGGCCTCGAAGGCCGCGTAAAAGCTGTCGGCGCGGGCCTCACCACGCACCACCGGCCCGCGGCCCCGGGCGGTGATCTCCACCTGCTGGCAGGACTTGCGTTGGCGTCGGTTGCGGGCGTGTTTGAGTTCGACGTCGAAGAGGTAAACGGAGCGGTCTAATCGTTCCAGGCGGGACAGCTTCTGCGAAACGTAGATACGGAAGTGATCGGGGATCTCGACGTTGCGGCCCTTGACCACGACGTCGGCGCGAAGCGTCGGTTCGGCCTGGTCGTCGGTGTCGGTCGACACGGGGCTGGTATCCACGAATTGGCTTGCCATACTCCACACTCGTTTCTTCATCACGTCGCACGCACGGGGCGTGTTGGGGTTGTCATGCGGAAACCGCTACGAGATGTCGAAGACTCACCTCCTACCGGAGAGTCGCCGCCGTCAGACGGGTGCTTGACCCCGACGGTAGCCCGTGTTCACCGGTCTGTGCCACTACTTTCGCAGACCTGTTGCGAGTTCTTCACGCGGTTGACGCGCCGGCAATTTACGCGGCCGCGATCACCAGCACACCGGCCACCCGGGCCCCACCCGCCCGCAGCATCCGGACCGATTCGGCGGCGGTCGCCCCGGTGGTGACGATGTCGTCGACCAGCAAAATCTCGGTGCCGACCGGGGTGCGTCGCCGCCGCGCCACCCGCCCGGCGATATTGCGTTCCCGGGCGGCGCTGCCCAGTCCCGCCGAGTCCCGGGCCAGCGCCGTCATCCGCAGCGCGGGCACCACGACGACGCCGGGATGGTCGGCCACCGCGGTCCGCGCGATCCGGGTGACCGGGTCACCGCCGCGGCGGCGGGCCGCGCAGCGCCGCGTCGGCGCCGGCACCAGGGTCAGCGGCACGTCGACCATGCCCCAGCTGAGCAGGCGGTGCAGCCCGATCGCCAGCGCCCGGGCCAGCGGGGCGATTAGGTCGGCGCGGCCGCGTTCCTTGACCGCCACGATCGCCTGCCGCCGTGCGCCGGCGTAGCGGCCCAACGCGAACACCGGTACCCCCGGGTCCAGCCGCGGGCTGATCAGGTGCGGCCGGCCCGGTTCGACGGTCAGCTCGGCGGCGCAGGCCGCACACCACCGGGTCGACGACGCCCCGCACCCGCCGCAGACCAGCGGTAGGGCCAGATCGAGCATGGGCCCAGTGTGGCGGCGGGGTGTGACAGTTAGCCCGGCAGCACCGGCACCGCCCCGGGCACCATGAACGGGCCCACCGGCGACCAGCCCTGCTTGGCGTCGGCCGAGCTGGACAGCTGCAGCACCCCGCGCGGGTCGGCGACGTACACCGTCGACGGGTTGGCGGCGATCGCGGTCACCGGAAGCTGCAGGTTGCCGCCGGCGGCGTCGGAGTTGACGCCGTCGATGTTCACGTACGACACCGGGTGCGCGGAATCGGTGCGGCTGACCACGATGTCGTCGCCGGTGCGCCAGGACAGCGACACCACCGAGGTGCCCAGCCCGAACCCCAGCCGGCGCGGGTAGGTCAGCGCGAACTGGCCGGCCTTGTTCTGCTCGACGCTGGCCAGGATCACCTGACCCTCGATGACCAGCGCGGCTCGGGTGCCGTCCCGGGACAGTTGCAGGTCGGTGATCGGCCCGGGGAACCGCGCGGCGACCGCGCCGGAGTCCACCGGGATGCGGGCCGGCTGCCCCGATGCGGGTTCTTGGATGGCGCGCAGCACATTGTTGCCGTCCACCACCACCCACACCGCGTCGTCCAACGACCAGCTGGGGCGCGAGACGGTGTGCCCGTCGGCGGCCTGGGCCGCCTCCCCGCCGAGGTCCCCGATCCACAACGACGCCGCCATATCGGGGGCGCCGGGGCGGGCCACCACCACCGAGGCCACCTGGCGCCCGGTTCGCGACAGCGCCGCCGACACCTGGTCGGTCGCCCGGCCGAACGCCCCGGGCACCGTGGTCGACCGCTTCCCGTCCAACGCCACCAGCGAGCCCCCTACCAGGGCGTGCACCCCGGCGGCGGCGCCGTCGGCCGCGCCCGGGTCGGTGGCCGCGACATCGGAGGTGGTCCAGCCGTCGGAAAACCGGTCGTCGAGGGCGGCGCCGTCGGCGTTGATCACATACGGCCCCTTGATGTCGGCGCGGGCCAACGTCCAGATGATCTGCGCGGCAAGCAGTTGCCGGCTGTGCGGATCGGTGGTCGACAAGTTCTCCAGGTCGATCCGCGCCCCACCGTAGCCGCGGCCGATGCCGCTGGAGCCGCCGTCGGCGCGGGTCACCGGCCCGTGCAGCCGCAGCGGCCCGGCCAGCAGGTTGCGCACCGTGTTGGCCATCTCCGGCCGCGGCCCGGCGATCAGCTTGGACACCAGCTCGGTGGGCAGCTGATCGGGGTCGGACACCGCGACGTAGCGCGGGTCGGGCACCACGGTCTTGCCGGTGGGGTCGGCGAAGTACAGGGTGTGCCGTTTGTAGGTGGCCTGGAATTGCTGCCAGTCCAAAAACACCCCGTTGGGTAGCCGGTCGATGCGCCAGCCGCCGGAGGTTTTGACCAGCTCGATCGGGCCGGGATCGGGCAGCTGCCCCGCCCCGGTCTCGAACACCCCCATATCGGACAGCGACCCCAGGATGTCGGCGCGCATGGCCACCGACACCCGGTCGGCGCTGCGGGTTTCGACGAACACCACGTTGTCGACCAGCATCGCGCTCCCGGCGTCGTCCCAGGCGTCGGAGGCCGACTGGGTGAGGAATTGCCGGGCCGCCAGGTGCCGGTTGGCCGGATCGGCGGTGGCCTTGAGGAATTCGCGCAGCAACAGGTCGGGGTCCATGCCCGGGGTCGGTTTGGGCAGGTTCGACGGCGCGGGACGTTCGACGGTGCCGATGGCCTGCGGCGCCGACGAGCTGGGCACCCCCGCGCAGCCGGCCAGCACCGCGGCCAGCACGCAGGCCAGCACGGCGACCCGGCGATCGCAAGCGCGCCGCATCATCCGCTCCTCTCCGCGGGCTCGTGCTGGCGGCCGCGCCGCTTCGCCTCGGGCGCAATCGGTTTCATCGGCAGCGGGCTGGTGGTGACCTTGTGGCCGCGCACCAGCGGCAGCGTCAACCGGAAGCAGGCGCCGTTGCCGGGCTCGCCCCACGCCTCCAGCCGGCCCTGGTGCAGCCGGGCGTCCTCGACGCTGATCGCCAACCCCAGCCCGGTGCCCCCGGAGCGGCGCACCCGGGACGGGTCCGAGCGCCAGAACCGGCTGAACACCAGCTTCTCCTCGCCGGGCCGCAGCCCCACCCCGTAGTCGCGCACGGTGACCGCGACGGTGTCCTCGTCGGCGGCCATCCGGATCCGCACCGGCTTGTGTTCGGCGTGGTCGATGGCGTTGGCGATCAGGTTGCGCAGGATGCGCTCCACCCGACGCGGGTCGACCTCGGCGATCACCTCGTCTTCGGGCATGTCCACCTGCAACGTGATCTCGGCCTCGTCGGCCAGGTGCCCGACGTTGTCCAGCGCGCTGCGCACCGTGGACCGCAAATCGACGGCCTCCACCGACAACTCGGCCACCCCGGCGTCGTGCCGGGAGATCTCCAGCAGGTCGTTGAGCAGCGTCTCGAACCGGTCCAGCTCGCTGACCATCAGCTCGGTGGAGCGGGCCAGCGCCGGGTCGAGGTCCTCGATGTGGTCGTAGATCAGGTCGGCGGCCATCCGCACCGTGGTCAGCGGGGTGCGCAGCTCGTGGCTGACGTCGGAGGTGAACCGGCGCTGCAGGTTGCCGAATTCCTCCAGCTGTTCGATCTGCCGGGACAGGCTTTCGGCCATGTCGTTGAACGACACCGCCAGCCGGGCCATGTCGTCCTCGCCGCGCACCGGCATCCGCTCGGACAGGTGGCCCTCGGCGAACCGTTCGGCGATCCGCGACGCCGACCGCACCGGCAGCACCACCTGCCGCGACACCAGCAGCGCGATCCCGGCCAGCAGCACCAGCAGCACCAGCCCGCCGGTGGCCATGGTGCCGCGCACCAGCTTGATGGTGCTTTCCTCGTTGCCCAGCGGGAAGATCAGGTACAGCTCCAGGTTGGAGACCTTGGACAGTGTCGGGGTGCCGATGATCAGCGCCGGCCCGGAGAACCCGTCGGAGTGCACGGTCGCGTACTGGTAGCTGACCTGCCCGGCCTTGACGAAGTCGCGCAGGCTGGCCGGCACCTGGTCGATGGGGCCGGCCGCGGTCGCCGCGCGCGGGCCATCGCCGGGCACCACCAGCACCGCGTCGAACGCCCCGGCCGGGCCGACCGACGAGGTCGGGTCGGTTTTCGAGGTCAGGGTGTTGCGGGCCAGCTGCAGGCTGGAATCCAGCGAACGGGCCTCCTCACCGCCGACGATGCCGCTGACGGTGGTGCGCGCCCGCTGGATCTGCTCGGTGGCGGCCCGGACCTTGATGTCGAGCACCCGGTTGGTGACCTGGCTGGTCAGCACGAAGCCGAGCACCAAGATCACGGCCAGCGACAGGCCCAGCGTCAACACCACCACCCGCAGCTGCAGCGAGCGACGCCAGGCGACGGCCACGGCGCGCGTCAACGCGTTCATGCCGTGCAACAGCGGACCGGAGCGCCCCCAGCGACCTCGAATGCGTCGCCGCGAGCCGAAAATCATCGGCGCCGCCTCACCTCATGGCGCCGCTCCTCCTCATCGCTGCGCTCTGCATCGTCGCAGGCGCGGATCACGGAGGTCCGGCCTTGTAACCCACTCCTCGAACGGTCAGCACCACGGTCGGGTTCTCCGGGTCCTTCTCCACCTTGGCCCGCAACCGCTGCACGTGGACATTCACCAACCGGGTGTCGGCGGGGTGCCGGTAGCCCCACACCTGTTCGAGCAGCACATCACGAGTAAACACCTGCCGGGGTTTGCGTGCCAGCGCCACCAGCAGGTCGAATTCCAGCGGGGTCAGCGAAATCTGCTCGCCCCGCCGGGTGACCTTGTGGGCCGGCACGTCGATGTCCACATCGGCGATCGACAGCAGCTCGGCGGGTTCGTCGTCGTTGCGCCGCAACCGCGCCCGCACCCGCGCCACCAGCTCCTTGGGTTTGAACGGCTTCATGATGTAGTCGTCGGCGCCCGACTCCAGCCCGAGCACCACGTCGACGGTGTCGGTCTTGGCGGTCAGCATGACGATCGGGATGCCGGAGTCCGCGCGCAGCACCCGGCACACGTCGATGCCGTTCATGCCGGGCAGCATCAGATCCAACAACACCAGGTCGGGACGCAGCTCCCGCACCGCGGTGAGCGCCTGGGTGCCGTCGCCGATCACCGCGGTGTCGAAACCCTCCCCGCGCAGCACGATGGTGAGCATCTCGGCCAGCGACGCGTCGTCGTCGACGACAAGAATCCTTTGCCTCATGGTGTCCATGGTGTCACCAGATCGGGACAAAACGTGGGCACCACGCGCGTGTTTCGTGCTAACAACCCAGCGCGGTGGCCAGCGCGGCGGCGTCGACGTCGCCGCCGACCACCCGCCAGCGGCCGCCGAAGCCGTGTTCGGCCAGCCCGCGGTACACCGCGCCGGTGCGACGCTGCAGCCCGTCGTCGCGTTCGTAGCTGTCGCGGGCGCGCAGCGCGTCCTGGTTCTCGCGGTGCCGGGCCCGCTCGGCGGCCAGTTCCGTCGAGACGTCGAGCAGCACCTGCCAGTCGGGGCTGGGCAACCCCAGGCGCTGGTATTCGAGCCGACGCACCCACTGCACCACGGCGCCGTCGGCGTCCTGGTGCAGCCGCGCCGCACTGTAGGCGGCGTTGGAGGCCACGTAGCGGTCCAGGATCACCACGTCGTGGTCACGCTGCAGCCCGGTGATCTCGCTCTTGGCGCCGGCGCGGTCCAGCGCGAACAGCATCGCCATGCCGTACACCGAGTCGGCCAGGTCGCCGTGCTCGCCGTGCAGGGCTTCGGCGGCAATATCGGCGGTCACCGAATCGCCGTAGCGCGGGAACGCCAACGTCGCGACCGAGCGCCCGCGGGCCTGCAGCGCCGCCCGCAGCCCATCGGACAGGGTGCGTTTGCCGGCGCCGTCGACGCCCTCGATCGCGATCAGCACGGGCCCAGCCCCGCCGAGATCGACGTTTTCGCGCGGTCTACTCGCACTTCGTCACGCTAACGTCGATCTCGGCGACAGAGCCGGGCTCAGTACCGGTAGTGGTCGGCCTTGTAGGGGCCCTCGACGTCGACGCCGATGTATTCGGCCTGGTCCTTGGTCAGCTTGGTCAGGGTGCCGCCGAGCGCGGTGACGTGGATGCGGGCCACCTTCTCGTCGAGGTGCTTGGGCAGCCGGTAGACCTCGTTGTCGTACTCATCGTTTTTGGTCCACAGCTCGATCTGAGCGATCACCTGGTTGGAGAAGCTGTTGCTCATCACGAACGACGGGTGCCCGGTGGCGTTGCCGAGGTTGAGCAGCCGGCCCTCGGACAGCACGATGATCGAGCGGCCGGTGTCGCCGAACGTCCACTGGTCGACCTGCGGCTTGATGGTGTCGCGGGTGGCCCCGGACTTCTCCAGCCGGGCCATCTGGATCTCGTTGTCGAAGTGGCCGATGTTGCCCAGGATGGCCTGGTCCTTCATCGCCTTCATGTGCTCGAGGGTGATGATGTCCTTGTTGCCGGTGGTGGTGACGACGATGTCGGCTTCGGCGATGGCCTGCTCGACGGTCTTGACGTCGTAGCCGTCCATCAGCGCCTGCAGCGCGTTGATCGGGTCGATCTCGGTGACGGTGACCCGGGCGCCCTGGCCGGCCAGCGATTCCGCGCAGCCCTTGCCGACGTCACCGTAGCCGCAGACCAGCGCCTTCTTGCCACCGATCAGCACGTCGGTGCCGCGGTTGATCCCGTCGATCAGCGAATGCCGGCAGCCGTACTTGTTGTCGAACTTGGACTTGGTCACCGAGTCGTTGACGTTGATGGCCGGGAAGGTCAGCTCGCCGGCGGCGGCGAACTGGTAGAGCCGCAGCACCCCGGTGGTGGTCTCCTCGGTGACGCCGCGCACCGACTCGGAGATCGTCGTCCACTTGGTCTTGTCGGCCTCGAAGCGCTCCCGCAGCCGGCCCAGGAAGATCTTCCACTCTTCGGGGTCGTCGTCCTCGGCGGGCGGCACCACGCCGGCCTTCTCGTACTGCGCGCCGCGCAGCACCATCATGGTGGCGTCGCCGCCGTCGTCGAGGATCATGTTCGCCGGCTCACCCTCCCAGGTCAGCGCCTGCTCGGCCGCCCACCAGTACTCCTCGAGGGTCTCGCCCTTCCAGGCGAACACGGCAGTGCCCTTGGGCTCCTCGGGGGTGCCGTGCGGGCCGACGACGACCGCGGCGGCGGCGTGGTCCTGGGTGGAGAAGATGTTGCACGACGCCCACCGCACCTCGGCGCCGAGGCTGACCAACGTCTCGATCAGCACCGCGGTCTGCACGGTCATGTGCAGCGAACCCGAGATGCGGGCACCCTTGAGCGGGGCGACGTCGGCGTACTCCCGCCGCAGCGACATCAGACCCGGCATCTCGTGTTCGGCCAGCCGGATCTCCTTGCGCCCGAACTCGGCCAGCGACAGGTCGGCGACCTTGTACTCGATGCCGTTGCGGTTATCCGCGGTCAATGTCATAGGGGCCCCTTCGTCGCGTCAACTAGTTAGCTCGCATATACATTAGTCGCGGCGCAGCCCCCGCGCGACTGCCGGGTCAGCCTAGGGCCCGGTGTCTTCGCTGGCCCATTCGTCCACGTCGTCGCGCAGCGATCCGTAGCGTTCGGCGGCCGGGGTGAACAGTCGCGCCAAATCGGCCGCGACATCGTGGTCAGCCTCCGGCGGCATCGACACATAGCTCATCGCCAGCCGCACGATCGCCCGCGCCAGGATGCCGGCGTCGTCCTCGCTGGCCTGCAACCAGCTGTGCATAAACGTCGCGGTGAGGCGGCCCGAGGCGCGGGTGATGATCGGGCCGCTGTCGGTGGTGATGATCTGCAGCAGGTCGGGTTTGGCCACCCCGGTCAGCAGCGAGATCACCAGCGGGTCGGCCGCCGACTCGGTGAAGAACGCCCGGAAGCCCTCCAGGAATGCGGTGTAGACGTCGCCGACATTGTTGTAAATCGCCGCGTCCACCGCGTCGACCAACCGATCGGCCAGCCGCAGCGCGTAGCCCTGCGCCAGCCCCTGCCGGGACCCGAACTCGTTGTAGATGGTTTGTCGGCTGATCCCGGCGGCGCGGGCCACATCGGCCAGCGTGACCGCCGACCAGTCGCGGGTGAGCAGCAGGTCCCGCATGGCGTCGAGCACCGAGTCGCGCAGCAACGCCCGGGACGCCTCGGCGTACGGCACGCGTGCCGGCTTGCTCGGATCGTCTGCCCGTGTCACATGCGCGACACTAGCCGCTGCGGCGCGCATGGGGCTCACGGCCGGGCGACTTCGACCATCTCGAAGTCGGATTTGGCGGCGCCGCAGTCCGGGCAGCTCCAGTCCTCGGGGATGTCGTCCCAGCGGGTGCCCGGGGCGATGCCGTCGTCGGGCCAGCCCTTGGCTTCGTCGTACTCGAAGCCGCACTGTACGCAGACGAACAACTTGTAATCGGTCATTGCGCTACCTCCATCGGTTCGAAGTCGGGTTTTTCCCGGACCGCGCAGTCCGGGCAGCACCAGTCGTCGGGGATCTGCGCCCAGGGCGTGCCGGCCGGAAAGCCTTCCCGCGGGGCGCCGACGGTTTCGTCGTAGACGTAGCCGCAGCCCGGGCAGGCATAGCCGGCCATCAGGCCGCCACCTGGTGGCGGGCCAGCACCTTGGTGCGCAGCCGGGGCTGAATATTCGCCCGGGTGATGTCGCCGTCGTAGTGCGCCAGCACCCGGTGGTCCATCAGCTTGCGCCACACCGGCGGCAGGTAGGTCACCCCGATCAGCGAGGCGTAGCCGCTGGGCAGGTTCGGTGCGCCGTCCATGCTGCGCAGGGTTTGGTAGCGCCGGGTCGGGTTGGCGTGGTGGTCGCTGTGCCGCTGCAGGTGGTACAGGAACAGGTTGGTCACCAGGTGATCGGAGTTCCAGCTGTGCGCCGGCGTGCACCGCTCATAGCGGCCGTTGGGCAGCTTTTGGCGCAGCAGCCCGTAGTGCTCGAGATAGTTCACCGACTCCAGCAGGGAAAAACCGTAAACCGCCTGAATAAGCACGAACGGGATCAGTGCCGGGCCGAACACCGCGATCAGCGCACCCCAGAGCACCACCGACATCAGCCAGGCGTTGAGCACGTCGTTGCTCGGGTGCCAGGGACTCTTGTCCAACCGGCGCATCCGGGCCGCCTCGAGTCGCCACGCCGAGCGCAGGCTGCCGACGACGCTGCGCGGGAAGAATTCCCAGAACGTCTCGCCGAACCGCGCCGACGCCGGGTCTTCGGGGGTGGCCACCCGCACGTGGTGGCCGCGGTTGTGCTCGATGTAGAAGTGCCCGTAGCAGGTCTGGGCCAGGGTGATCTTGGCCAGCCAGCGCTCCAACTCCTCCTTCTTGTGGCCCATCTCGTGGGCGGTGTTGATGCCGATCCCGCCCAGTGCGCCAACCGTGAGCGCCAACCCGATCTTGGCCGGCCAGCTGAGCGACCCCTCGACGCCCAGCCAGCTCAGGTCCGACGCGGTGAACAGGTAGGCGCCCAAGATCACGCTGGCGTACTGGAACGGGATGTAGATGTAGGTGCAGTAGCGGTAGTAGCGGTCGTTCTCCAGCCGCTGCATCACCTCATCGGGGGCGTTCTGACCGTCCGGCCCAAAACGCAGGTCCAGCAGCGGCAGCAGCACGTACACCAGGAACGGACCGATCCAGAACAGCGCCTGGGACGCCGTGTGCCACCCGGCCCGGTTCATCGCCCACACGACGGGCAGCACCACGAACAGCGCGGTCGGGGCGACCAGCCCCAGCAGCCACAGGTAGCGCTTCTTGTCCCGCCACGCCACCGCCTCGGTGGCTGGTTGGGTGCTCATCCTCGCCGAACCTCCTCGTGAGTTGTGACTTCCACCACGTGAGGTTGGACGTTACCCCGAGCTACGTCCGATGTCTAGACATTCAGCCATGCTTTGTAAAACAAATGTGCTTAAGGCACCTTTATGTCCTCCGCGTCCTCGGTGGGTGCCGCCTCCCGGCGCGCCAGCACCGAGTGCCGGTAGCCGTACCCGAGGTAGATCGCGACACCGAGGACCATCCAGACGCCGAACCGGATCCAGGTGACCGCGGTCAGGTTCACCATCAGCCACAGGCACGCGCAGATCGACGCGATCGGCAGCACCGGCACCCACGGCGCCCGGAACCCGCGGGGCAGGTCGGGCCGGGTGCGGCGCAGGATGACCACCCCGGCCGACACCAACACGAACGCGAACAGGGTGCCGACGTTGACCATTTCCTCGAGCTTGCCCATCGGGAAGGCCGAGGCGGTGACCGCGACCAGCACCGCCACCAGCGCGGTGATCCGCACCGGGGTGCCGTGCGCACCGGTGCGGGCCAACCGCCGCGGCAACAGCCCGTCGCGTGCCATCGCGAACAGCACCCGGCACTGGCCCAGCATCAGCACCATCACCACCGTGGTCAGCCCGGCCAGCGCGCCGACCGAGATGACCGTGGACGCCCAGTGCACCCCGTTGGCCAGGAACGCGGTGGCCAGGTTGGCGTGGGTGCCGTCGGGCGCGTCCCGCAGGGCGGTGTAGGGCACCATGCCGGACAGCACCACCGAGACCGCGACGTAGAGCACGGTCACGATCGCCAGCGTCGCCAGGATTCCGCGCGGCACGTCACGCTGCGGGTTGCGGGTCTCCTCGGCCATGGTGGCGACCACGTCGAAGCCGATGAACGCGAAAAACACGATCGCCGCCCCGGCCAACACCCCGTACCCGCCGTAATGGCTGGATGTCGCCCCGGTCAGCAGCGACAGCACCGACTGGTCCACCCCGGTGCCGGCGCGGTCGGCCTGCGACGGCGGGATGAACGGGGTGTAGTTGGCGGCTTTGATGAAAAACGCGCCGACGACCACCACCAGCAGCACCACGGCGACCTTGATCGCGGTGACCGCGGCGGAAAACCGGGACGACAGTTTGGTGCCCAGGGCCAGCAGCGTGGCGACCAGGGCGACGACCAGCAGGGCGCCCCAGTCCAGGTGGACGACGCCGAGCGTCACGGTGCCGCCGGCGAAGCCGAACATGGTGCCCAGGTAGGTGGACCAGCCCTTGGCCACCACCGCCGCACCGATCGCCAACTCCAGCACCACATTCCAGCCGATGATCCAGGCCAAACACTCGCCGAAGGTGGCGTAGGAGAAGGTGTAGGCGCTGCCGGCCACCGGCAGCGTCGAGGAGAACTCCGCGTAGCACACCGCCGCCAGCCCGCAGGTGATCGCGGCGATCAGGAACGAGATCCAGATGGCCGGGCCGGTGATGTTGCCCGCGGTCGAGGCGGTGACGGTGAAGATGCCGGCCCCGATGACCACCGACACCCCGAAGACGGTCAGATCCCACCAGGTGAGGTCCTTGCGCAACCGGGTGCCCGGTTCGTCGGTGTCGGCGATGGACTGCTCCACCGACTTGATCCGCCATCGACCCGCCATCTGCGCGCCCCCTCCGCCGTGCCTGCTTTCGCGGCAATGTACCGGTCACAGCGGGACTGCGCGCAGCGTCAAGCGCGGGCGGGCGGGCTCGTTCACTCTGCGGCTACCAGGCCAAAGTGCGAGTAACCCGCCTGGTACACGCAGAGTCAGCTGCCGGGAAGTCTGTTCAGCGCGCCAGCGGTTTGTAGAAGACCAAGCCGTTGCCCTTGTTGTCGTAGACGACGGCGCGGCGCTCGTGGGCGTCGTCGTACGGGCCCTTCACGATGCCACCGCCACTGGCCTCGACCGCCTTCGCCGCGGCGTCGACATCGGCGGTTTTGATGCCGACGACCACCTGCCCGTGGATGGGATGGTCCACCGCGGTCGCCAGCGCGACCGTGACCGACCCGCCGTCCAGGGCGGCGAAGTGGGCTCCGTCGCGGAACTTCAGCGGCATCCCGAGGGTCTCGCTGTAAAACCGGATCGATTCATCCAGGTCATCGGTCGACAAGACGATCATCTTTACGTCGTGCTCGGTCACTGGTGCCTCCTGTGGCTCAACAGTTTCCAGGTTAGGCCGCGGTGGGCCGCTCCGGTGCTGAACCACGCTGTCCGCTGCTAGTGCTGCAGCGCCTTGTCCAGGTCGGGTTCTAAGTAGATGACCCGCGCCGCCGGGACGACGGCGCGCACCCGCACCTCGGCGGCGTCAATGGTGGCCGCGACGGTGGCCAGATCCACCTGCGGCGCCAACGCGATCTTGGCGGCCACCAGCAGCTCGTCCGGGCCCAGGTACTGGGTGCGGATATGGATGAGGCGTTCGACGTGGTCGGTGGACTCCAACGCCGCCCGGATGGCCCGGTCCTCGTCGGCGGTGGCGCCCTCACCGATCAGCAGGCTGTGCATCTCGACCATCAAGATGACCGCGACCACCCCGAGCAGCGCACCGATGGCGACGGTGCCGATCCCATCCCACACCGCATCGCCGGTGAGCACCGTCAGCCCGACACCGGCCAGCGCGAACACCAGCCCGACCAGGGCGGCGGTGTCCTCCAGCAGCACCACCGGCAGCTCGGGGCTGCGGGAGTTGCGGATGAACCGCCACCACGACTGGTCGCCTTTCAGCGGCCGCGACTCGACCATCGCCGTGCGAAAACTGAAGGCCTCCAAGCTGATCGCCACCAGCAGGATCACCAGCGCAATGAGCGGCGCACTGAGCTCCTCGGGGTGGATGATCTTGTGGTAGCCCTCGACGAGGGCGAACACCGAGCCGAGGGTGAACAGCACCAGCGCCACCACGAACGACCAGAAGTAGCGGCTGCGGCCGTACCCGAACGGGTGCAACCGGTCCGCGCTGCGCTGGGAAACCCGCTGCCCGAACAGCAGCAGGGCCTGGTTGGAGGTGTCGGCCACCGAGTGCACAGCCTCGGCCAGCATCGAGGAGCTGCCGGTGATCAGGTAGCCGATGAGCTTGGCGGCGGCGATCCCGGCGTTGGCCGCCAGCGCCGCCAGGATCGCCCGGGTGCTGCCGCCGGCGCTCACAGACCGACCGTGGCGCGGAACAGCGTGCTGGGCCGCGCCGCGACCAACCGGATCGGCCCGTCGTCGGCGCCGACCCAGGCCGCCATCCCGCGGTGCAGCGTCAACGCCCCGGACTTGCCGTGCACCGTCGCCGAGCCCTCGGTGCACAGCAGGATCTGCGGACCGTCATGGCGGCACGGCGCATCCACCTCGTGGCCCAGGTGGTCGCCGTCGAGGCTCAGCATCGACACGGCGAACTCCTCGGCGGGGGTGTCGTAGCTGCGTTCCAGCCCGTCGCAGTAGGTCGCCGGGCGCAGCGCGTCCGCGGTGGCGGGGGTAAAGTCCAGCACCCGCAACAGCTCTGGCACGTCGACGTGCTTGGGGGTCAACCCGCCGCGCAGCACGTTGTCGGAGTTGGCCATCACCTCCAGCCCGATGCCGCGCAGGTAGGTGTGCAGGTTGCCGGCCGGCAGGAACAGCGCCTCGCCGGGGTCCAGGTTGATCCGGTTGAGCAATAACGCCGCCAACACGCCGGCGTCGCCCGGATAGCGCTCCCCCAGCTCCAGCACCGTCTTGGCTTCGGCCGCGAATTCCGTTGCCCCGGAACTGACATAGTGGATGGCGCCCTCGAGCACCGCCGGCACCAGCACGTCCAGGTCGGGCTGCGGGGCGGTGATCCAGGTGGTGAACAGCGCCCGCAGCCCGTCGGCGTCGGACTGGCCGTGCAACAGGTCGATGAACGGGTCCAGGTCCGAGACCGCCAAGGCCTGCAGCAGCTCGACGGTGCGCGCCGCCGGACGGAATCCGGCCAGCGCCTCGAACGGCTGCAGCGCCACCAGCAGCTCGGGTTTGTGGCTGCTGTCGCGGTAGTTGCGGATCGGCGAGGTGATCGGCACCCCGAGCCGCTCCTCGCGCTCGAAGCCCTCCACCGCCTGCGCGGCGCTGGGATGGGCCTGCAACGACAGCGGTTCGTCGGCGGCCAGCACCTTCATCAAAAACGGCAGCGCATCACCGAACCGGGCCCGTGCCACCGCCCCCAGCTGCCCCTCCGGGTCGGCGGCCAGCCCGTCCAGCAGCGAGACTTCCCCGTCGGCGGTGTGCAGCCAGGCGGGATCACCGGGATGCGCGCCCAGCCACAGCTCGGCTTCGGGATGGGTGGTCGGCACCGCGCGCCCGGTGAATTCGGCAATGGCGGTCCGCGATCCCCAGGCGTAGGTCCGTATCGCTCCGCGTAGCAGTTCCACTGTTCTGGTATTCCCCGTTATCCCCGCATCAGCCGCCCGTACACGGCGGCCATCTCTAGCCGAACGGCTAATACTGCCAGCTGCAGCTCGGCGCGCCCCACACCCCCTGACGCTAGTGGCGCATCGGGGGCGTCCTGGACTCCGACCAGGTCGACGTCGGTCAGCCCGCCGATTCGTGCCGCCACCACCGGGCGCTCGGCGGCCAAGGTCAGCGCCAGCACCCGCAGCCGCGCGGCCACCGGCCCGTCGATCTGCTCGTCGTGAAACAGGTCGGCCGCGGCGTCGCCGCCGGCGTGCTGGGCGTGCACCGCCACCAGCGCATCGGCCAACCCGGTGGCCGCCGCCACGGTGTCGGCGGTCCGCAGCAGGATCATCGCGGCGTGCCGGGCCAACGCCAGCGTCGCCGCACAGTCCCCGGCCAGCACGACCCGGCGCCCGGCGAGACGGTCGGCCAGGTTCTTGGCGGCGTTGGTGAACACCTCCCGCCCGGCGCTGTTACGCAGCGCCTCGGCGTCCAGTTCGTCGGCCAGCGCCGCCAGGTCGGTGCGCAGCCCGTCGTCCACGCTGTTCAGCACGGCCAGCCCGGCGGCCAGATACCGGGGCAGCCCGAACTCGTCGGGAACGCTGAGCCGCGGCTCCAGCACGGCGACCCGGCCCGCGGTGCTATCGCGCAGCGGACCCGTGTAGGGGGCGGCCACCGCCACCCGCGCGCCGCGGCGCACCCCGGTGGCGGCGGCGGTGACCAGCGCCGGGTCGCCCGGGTCGTCGCCGGCGGCGACCAGCACGTCCAGCGGCCCGATCCACGGCGGCACCTCGGCGGCCAGCACGATCGGCGCGGCGGTCACCCCGCCGGCCGCGGCGGCCAGCATGGCCCCGGCGGTCTCGGCGGTGCCGCGGCCGGCCACCCAGATCAGGGTGCGCGGCCGGTCCTGGCCGCCGACGGCGTCCAGCGCGCCTTCGTCGGCCGCGGCGGCGGTGGCGCGCACTTGGGCACCGGCCATCGACGCCGCCCGCAGCAAACCGTCGCGGTCGGCGCCGAGCAGGGCCTCGGTGTCGTCGAGGTCGATCGTGGTGCTGGTGGCATTCACCGCGCCACCTCGGTCTGCGCGGCGGCGGCGATTTCGGCCGCGACCTGCTTGACCACCGCGTCGACGTCGTCGACGCTGCGCGCCTCGACGTTCAGCCGCAGCAACGGCTCGGTGTTGGAGCTGCGCAGGTTGAACCAGCTGCCGTCGCCCAAGTCCACCGTCACCCCGTCCAGGTGGTCGATGGAGTGGATCCGGGTGCCGAACGACTTCAGCACCGCCTCGACATAGACGGACGCGTCGACGGTGTCGGTCAGGGTGAAGTTGATCTCGCCGGAGGACTCGTAGCGCTGGTAGTCGGTGGTCAGCTCGGACAGCGGGCGCTGCTGCTCCCCGAGCGCGGCCAGCACGTACAGCGCCGCCAGCATGCCCGAATCGGCGCCCCAGAAGTCCCGGAAGTAGTAGTGCGCCGAGTGTTCGCCGCCGAAGATGGCGCCGGTTTCGGCCATCAACGCCTTGATGTAGGAGTGCCCGACCCGGGAGCGCACCGGGGTCCCGCCCCGCTCGACCACCAACTCCGGCACCGCCCGCGAGGTGATCAGGTTGTGGATCACCGTCGCCCCGATTTCGCGCTGCAGCTCCCGAGCGGCGACCAACGCGGTGACCGCCGACGGCGACACCGGCTCGCCCCGCTCGTCGACGACGAAGCACCGGTCGGCGTCCCCGTCGAAGGCCAGCCCGATATCGGCGCCGGTGGCCCGCACATGGTGCTGCAGGTCGACCAGGTTGGCCGGGTCCAGCGGGTTGGCTTCATGGTTGGGGAACGTGCCGTCCAGCTCGAAATACAACGGCAACACGGTGATCGAGCCGATCGCGCCCAGCACGGCCGGTGCGGTGTGGCCGGCCATGCCGTTGCCGGCGTCGACCGCCACCTTGAGCGGACGCAGCCCGGCGGTGTCCACCAACGAGCGCAGGAACGCGCCGTAGTCGGCCAGCACATCTCGATCGGTGACGGTGCCCGCCGGGCCGTCGTAGCCCGGGACCCCGGCGATGACCTCGTCGCGGATCGCGCCCAGCCCGGTGTCCGCGCCGACCGGTTTGGCGCCCGCCCGGCACAGCTTGATGCCGTTGTAGGCGGCCGGGTTGTGGCTGGCGGTGAACATCGCGCCCGGGCAATCCAGCAAACCGGAGGCGAAATACAGCTGGTCGGTGGAGGCCAACCCGATCTGCACCACGTCGAGGCCCTGGCGGGTGACCGCGGCGGCGAAAGCCGACGCCAGCGGCGGCGAGCTGTCCCGCATATCGTGGCCGATCACCACGCGCCGCGCGCCCTCACCGCGCACCAGTCGGGCAAAGGCGGCCGCGACGTCGGCGACAAAGGATTCGTCGATCTCCGCACCGACCAGGCCGCGCACGTCGTACGCCTTGATCACACGGTGGACAGCCGCAGCGGGCCGAGACATTGACAGGGCTCCTGACGATGGGGACATCTTCTGAGCAAGCCTAGCCCGGCTCGGTGCGTTGATGCGATGAAGGGGCGGGGCCTCCGCTCCCGTGACGTTCCCGGCGGATGCTGGGGGTGTCAGTAAACCAATCACG
>NZ_JBGGKS010000030.1:0-55928 GCF_041287095.1 Mycobacterium sp. pUA109
CGAACACCCGCCGAAGAACTCGAGCGACTACTCTCAAACCCGTCCACATTCGTTGCAGCCACCGCTTGAATCCAAGGCCGTCGGCACAGCCATAGCCGCAATCTCGGCGAAGCTCGGCCCAGCTCAGTCCAGCCGGGTGGCGTGGACTTCCCAGAACGGCGCGTAGGCCCGGCCATTGGTCAGCCACGGCTCGATAACCCGGAACCGTTCCAGCACCTCGCTGACCTGGTCGGCCGCATCGGGGTTGCGGGCGGCCATCATCTCCAGCGTTTGCACGCTCATGTTGATCTGGTAGGTGGTCGGCCCCAAATAGGTGATGTCCCAACCCCCGCCGGGCAGCACGTCACGAAAGTCGTCCTCGGACAACGACCGCGGCATCCGGAAGCCGTTGACGTTGTGCGCCCCGAACTCGAACATGTACAGCCGCGCACCGGGTTTGGTGGCGCGGTGCAACGCGCGCGCATAGGAGTGCTGCAGGTCCCGGTCGGTGCTGAACGTGTGGTAGAAGGCGCAGTCGACGACGGTGTCGAACCGGTTTTCCAGTCCCTCCAGCTTGGTCGCGTCGGCCAACGCGAAGTTCACCGACACCCCCGCTTTTGCCGCGTTCTGGCGGGCCCGCTCCAGCCCGGCCGGCGAGGCGTCGATGCCGGTGGCCGCGTAGCCCTGCGACGCGTAGTAGATCGCGTGGTGGCCGGGGCCGGTGCCCGGGTCGAGCACCTCACCCTTGATGGCGCCCAGCGCCACCAGTTGCTGGACGACCGGTTGCGGCCCGCCGATGTCCCACGGGGTGGCGGCGGGCAGGCCATGCGAGGTCCGCTCGTCGCGGTACATCTCTTCGAAGCGGGCGGGATCGGTGGCAGCGGGTTGCGTCATCCCTAAACGATATATCGCTACCTATCGCGATGCAACGGCAACGGTTAGGGCAGCGCGTTCACCAGGCGCTCGACCTCAACCCGCGGCCCGGTGAAGAACGGGGTCTCCTCGCGGGTGTGCCGACGCGCGTCGGTGGCCCGCAGATCCCGCATCAGATCGACGATGCGATCCAATTCGGGGGCCTCGAAAGCCAGGATCCACTCGTAATCCCCCAGCGCGAACGCCGGCACGGTGTTGGCGCGCACGTCCTTGTAGCCGCGGGCGGCCATGCCGTGCTCGGACAGCATCCGGCGACGCTCCTCGTCGGGCAGCAGATACCACTCGTAGGACCGCACAAACGGGTACACGCACACGTAGGCGCCGGGCGCCTCGCCGGCGATGAACGCCGGGACGTGGCTCTTGTTGAACTCCGCGGGCCGGTGCAGCGCCACACTGCTCCACACCGGGGTGCTGGCCCGGCCCAGCGTGGTGGTGCGCCGGAAGTCGGCGTAGGTGGCCTGCAAGGCCTCCACCTTCTCGGCGTGGGTCCAGATCATGAAGTCCGCGTCGGCGCGCAGCCCCGCGACGTCGTACAGCCCGCGCACCACCACGCCGCGCTCTTCCTGCTGTTTGAGGAAGGTGCTGGTCTCGTCGATGACGCCGTTGCGCTGATCGCCGAGCGCGCCCGGACGCACCGAGAACACCGAGAACATCAGGTAGCGGAGGGTGGAATTCAACGCGTCAAAGTCGAGGCGGGCCATGTCCCTATCGTGCCACGCCCGCGCCGAGCAGCTCCGCGACCGCTCGCCCGGCGGCGGCCACACAGGCCGGCACCCCGATCCCGTCCAGGTAGTTGCCCGCCACCGCCACCGTCGGCGGCAGGTGGGCCCGCAGCTCGGCGACCAGCCCGGCGTGGCCGGGGCGGTACTGCGGCATCGCGGCGATCCAGCGCCGCACGCACACGTCCAGCGGGTCGGCGTCGACCCCGAACACGGTCGCGAGGTCGGCGATCGCCCAGTTCAGCAGCTCCTGGTCGGTGGCCCGGCTGGCGAGGCTGTCGCCGAACTTCCCGAACGACAGCCGCAGCAGCTCCACCTTGCCGCCATAGCCAAAGGCCCCCCATTTGCGGGAGGTGAACGTGATCGCCTTGGCCCGCAACCGTTCTCCGCTGGCCACCAGCACCCCGGAGTGGTCGCCGAACCCGCTGCCGGCGGGCACCGCCAGCCCCACCACCGCCGACGACGCGCACCCGATGTGGCTGGCCACCGCGGCGGCGCGCGGCGCGATATCGGTGGCCAGCCGGGCGAACCGCGGTGCCGGCACCGCCAAGATCACCGCGTCGGCGCGCCAGTAGCCGCCGGCGGAATCCCGCAGCGACCAGCCGTCGGGGCTGCGGTGAATCCACTGCACGGCGGCCTGCACCCAGCGCAGCTGGCTGCGGCGGATCAGCTCGTCGATCAGCACCGCGTAGCCCCCGGCCAGCGCACCGAACACCGGCCCGTTGCGGTCGGCCGGCAGGGCGCGGCGCACCGCCTCGGTCAGGTTGGGTGCGCCGTGATCCAGCGCCGCCGCCACCGTGGGGGCCGCGGCGCGCAACCCGATCGTCGACGCCGAACCCGCATACACCCCGGCCAGCATCGGATCCACCGACCGGCCCACCACCTGGTCACCGAACCGGTCGCCCACCAACCGGGCCACGGTGGGGTCGGCCCCCGGACGCCAGTGCAGGGCGTGGCTGGGCTCGGCGTCGATGCGCGCCACGGTGGCGTCGTCGACCAGCCCGGCCAGCGCCGGCGCCGCCGACGGGATCCCGTTGACCGTGTCCGGCGGCAGCCGATGCAGGCGGCGCTGACTGTAGATCAGCGGCCGCAGCCCGGTGGTGCCGACCTGCCGGCCGGCCAGGCCCAGCTCGGACAGCAGCGCCGGCACTTCGGGACGGCGCACCACGAACGCCTCGGCGCCGATATCCATCGGCACCCCGCCCAGCCGCTCGGTGCGCAACACCCCGCCGAGCCGGTCGGTCGGATCGAACAAGGTGATGACCGCGTCGCCGCCCAAGGCGGTGCGCAGCCGATACGCGGCGGTCAACCCGGAGATCCCGCCGCCGACCACGCAATACTGCGGCCGGCCGGCCCGGCTCCGCCGCGGACCGTCCCGGCCCGCGGCGTCGCCAGACGGGACCCCGGTGGTCACAGCGAGTGCACCAGTCCCACCAGGTCGGTGAGGATGCCGGGGTCGGTGTCCGGCAACACCCCGTGCCCCAGGTTGAAGACGTGACCGGCCGCGCCGGCGGCGACCGCACGACGCCCGTCGTCGACGACCGCGCGGGCCGCCCGCTGCACCACCGGCCAGCCGGCCAGCAGCACCGCCGGATCGAGGTTGCCCTGCAGCGCGGTGCCGGGGGCGACCCGGGCCGCGGCGTCGACCAGCGAGGTCCGCCAGTCGACCCCGACCATGCCCGCCCGAGCCGGTTGCACGGCCTGCGACATCGCCCCGAGCAGCTCGGCGGTGCCGACCCCGAAATGGGTCATCGGCACGTCGGCGTCGGCCAGCGCGGCGAACACCCGCGAGCTGTGCGGCAGCACGTGGGCCTGGTAGTCGGCCAGCGACAAGGTGCCGGCCCACGAGTCGAAGACCTGGATGGCGTCCACCCCGGCGTCCAGCTGGACCCGCAGGAACGCGATGGTCAGGTCGGTCAGCGTCTCCATCAGCGCGCGCCAGCTGTCCGGCGCGGCCAGCATCATCGCCTTGGTGCGGGCGTGGGTGCGGCTGGGGCCGCCTTCGACCAGATAGGAGGCCAATGTGAACGGCGCGCCGGCGAAACCGATCAGCGGCACCGCGCCGAGCGCGGCCACCAGCTGCGACACCGCCTCCGACACCGGCTGCACCGCCTGCGGGTCGAGCGGTTTGAGCGCGGCGACGTCGGCGGCGGTGCGCACCGGGTGGGCGATCACCGGCCCGACATCGGGCACGATGTCCAGTTCGACGCCGGCGCCGCGCAGCGGCACCACGATGTCGGAGAACAGGATCGCGGCGTCCACGTCGTGGCGGCGCACCGGCTGCAGGGTAATCTCGGCGACCAGCTCGGCGTCGAAGCAGGCCGCCAGCATGCTGTGCTGGGCGCGCAGCGCCCGATACTCGGGCAGCGACCGGCCGGCCTGCCGCATAAACCAGACCGGCATCCGGCGCGGTTTACCGCCGGCGATGGCGGTCAGATACGGCGACTCAGGCAGCTCACGGCGGGTACTCATCACGCCCCATGCTGCCACGACGCGGGTTCGGCGCGCCTGTCGCGGCGGGTCGGTGCAGGGGTCTAGCGTGGGATGGTGTGACCTGCGCCGCGACGATGCCAAGCGCCGCGACGAGAAGTGCGCAGCGATGAGGAGGAGCGGCGCTCAATGACCCCAGCCGAACCGGCCCCATTTCGCGAAGCGGTCGCGGCGATGACCGCTGCGGTGGTGCGCTCGGAGATCGAGTTGGGCCCGATCCGGCCGCCGCAGCGTCTGGCACCGTATAGCTATGCGCTGGGCGCCGAGGTCAAACACCCCGAGGCCGCCGAGGCCGGGGGTGTCCCGGAGTACTCCGAGGGCGACGCGTTCGGCCGGCTGATTTTGCTGTACGACCCGGACGGCTCGGAGGCCTGGGACGGCACCATGCGGCTGGTCGCCTACATTCAGGCCGACCTGGATTCGCATGAGGCGCTGGATCCGCTGCTGCCCGAGGTGGCCTGGAGCTGGCTGGTCGAGGCGCTGGAGTCGCGCACCGAGCACGTCACCGCGCTCGGCGGAACCGTCACCGCCACCACCTCGGTGCGCTACGGCGACATCGCCGGCCCGCCGCGCGGCCACCAGTTGGAGCTGCGCGCGTCCTGGACGGCGACCGCCGGCGACCTGGACACCCACGTCCAGGCCTTCTGCGAGGTACTCGAACATGCCGCGGGACTGCCTCCGGTCGGGGTCACCGACTTGAGTTCGCGGTCCCGCGTCTGATATGTGTTCCGACATCTGCGAAGCCACTAGCGAGCACCTCGACCGCACCGAACCAGAACCCACACCCTTGCCGCATCCGGCCGATGGTGTCCCGGAGCTGTCGGTCACCGTCGGTGAAATCGCGGCGGCGGCCGAGCGGCTGGGCCGCGGGCACGGACCGTTCGCGGTAGACGCCGAGCGCGCGTCGGGCTTTCGCTACTCCAACCGGGCGTATTTGATCCAGATCCGGCGCGCCGGCGCCGGCACCGTGCTCATCGACCCGGTCAGCCACGGCGCCGACCCGGTGACCGCGCTGGCACCGGTCGCCCGGGCGCTCACCGAGGGCGAATGGATCCTGCACGCCGCCGACCAGGACCTCCCCTGCCTGGCCGAGGTCGGGATGCGGCCACCGGCGCTGTATGACACCGAGCTGGCCGGCCGGCTGGCCGGCTTTGACCGGGTCAATCTGGCGACCATGGTGCAGCGGCTGCTTGGGCTGGGCCTCGCCAAGGGGCACGGTGCCGCCGACTGGTCCAAGCGGCCGCTGCCGGCGGCATGGCTGAACTATGCGGCCCTGGACGTGGAGGTGCTCGCCGAGCTGCGCGAGGCGATCGCCGCGGTGTTGGACCAGCAAGGCAAATCCGAGTGGGCCGCGCAGGAGTTCGAGCATCTGCGGACCTTCGTCGCGCCGCCCACCCGGCGGGACCGGTGGCGGCGCACGTCGGGCATCCACAAGGTGCGTAGTCAGCGGGGCCTGGCCGCGGTGCGCGAGTTGTGGACGGTGCGCGACCAGATCGCCCAGCGCCGCGATATCGCGCCCGGCCGCATCCTGCCGGATGCGGCCATCGTCGAGGCCGCGCTCGCCGACCCGAAAACCCTCGACGACCTGGTCAAGCTGCCGGTGTTCAGCGGTCGCAAGCAGCGGCGCAGCGCGGACACCTGGTTCGCGGCGCTGCAGGCCGCCCGGGACAACCCCGAACCGCCGGACACCGCCGAACCGACCAACGGACCCCCGCCGGCGGCGCGCTGGAGCAAACGCAAACCGGAGGCCGCCGCCCGGCTGGACGCGGCCCGCACCGGGTTGACGGCGCTGTCCGAGCAGGTGTCGGTGCCCACCGAGAACCTGATCGCCCCCGACCGGGTGCGCCGGCTGTGCTGGGACTGGGCCGGCGGCGACGCCGCGACGATCGACGCGTTTCTGCGCGACGGCGGCGCTCGGGCCTGGCAGCGCGACCTGGTGGTGCCGGTGCTAGCCGCGGCGTTGCCGTCGGCGCCCTAGTCGCCCCACCCACCCCACCCCGCCGAGATCGACGGCAGCGCGGAAAAGGTCGAGTGGACGTCACGCCAGCGTCGATCTCGGCGCAAAAGCCGCGTCGGCGCGAAGCCGCGCGACTAGTCCAGGTGTTCGCTGATCTCGCGCTCGGTGACCGAACCGCCGGACAACGCGGCCACCCAACCGGTGATCTGGCGGGCCACGTCCTGTTCGGTCAACCCCACCTCGGCCAGCACCTCACCGCGGGAGGCGTGCTCGTAGAACCGTTGCGGCACGCCGACATCGCGGCACGGCACGTCGATCTCGGCGGCCCGCAGCGCCGCCGACACCGCCGAGCCCACCCCGCCGGCCACCCCGTTGTCTTCCAGCGTGACGACCAGCTTGTGCTCGGCCGCCAACTCCCCCACGACCGCGGGCACCGGCAGCACCCAGCGCGGATCGATCACGGTCACCCCGATGCCCTGGTTGCGCAGCCGCTGCGCCACCGCCAACGCCATCGCCGCGAAGGCGCCGACCGCCACCAGCAGCACCTCGGCGCCCAGCCCGTCGGCGGGCTCCGCCAGCACGTCGACCCCGTCGCGGCGCTGCACCGCCGGAATGTCGGCGCCCACGTCGCCCTTGGGGAACCGCAGCGCGGTGGGGCCGTCATCGACGTCGAGCGCCTCGCCGAGCTCTTCGCGCAGCCGGGCGGCGTCGCGCGGCGCGGCCACCCGCATCCCGGGCACGATGCCCAGGATCGACAGATCCCACATGCCGTTGTGGCTGGCGCCGTCGTTGCCGGTGATCCCGGCCCGATCCAGCACCAGCGTCACCGGCAGCTTGTGCAGTGCGACATCCATCATGGCTTGGTCGAAGGCGCGGTTGAGGAACGTCGAGTAGACCGCCACCACCGGGTGCATGCCGCCCATCGCCAGCCCGGCCGCCGACGTCAACGCATGCTGCTCGGCGATGCCGACGTCGAACAGCCGGTCCGGGAACCGCTGCCCAAACGGCGCCAGCCCGGTGGAGCCCGGCATGGCCGCGGTGATCGCCACAATGTCGCGACGTTTGGCGCCGTATTCGATCAGCGCCTCGGAGAACGCCGCCGTGAAGCCCGGCCCCGCGATCGTGGTGGCCAGCCCCGTCGCCGGGTCGATCACCCCGCACTGGTGCATCTGCTCGGCCTCGTCGTTTTCGGCGGGCGGGTAGCCCATCCCCTTGCGGGTCACCACATGCACGATCACCGGGCCGCCGTAGCCGCGGGCGCGCAGCAGTGCGGCTTCCACCGCGTGCTCGTCGTGGCCGTCGACCGGCCCGACGTACTTGAGCCCCAGATCGGTGAACAGCAGCTGCGGGCTCAGCGCGTCCTTGATGCCGACCTTGACGCTGTGCACGGCGTGGTAGGCCAGGTCGCCGACGATCGGGATGCCGCGGATCAGCCGGCGGGTCTCGTCGAGCAGCCGCTCGTAGCCGGGCTGCAGCCGCAGCGCGGCCAGGTGCTCGGCGAACCCGCCGATGGTCGGGGCGTAGCTGCGCCCGTTGTCGTTGACGACGACCACCACCGGCCGGTGCGCGGCGGCGATGTTGTTCAACGCCTCCCAGCACATGCCGCCGGTCAGCGCGCCGTCGCCGACGACGGCCACCACGTGCCGGTTGCGGTGCCCGCTCAGCTCGAACGCCTTGGCCAGCCCGTCGGCATACGACAAGGCCGCGCTGGCGTGGCTGGATTCCACCCAGTCGTGTTCGCTTTCGGCGCGGGACGGATACCCCGACAGGCCGCCCTTTTTGCGCAGCGTCTCGAAGTCGGGGCAGCGGCCGGTCAGCATCTTGTGCACGTAGGCCTGATGGCCGGTGTCGAAGATGATCGGGTCGTGCGGCGAGTCGAACACCCGGTGCAGCGCCAACGTCAGCTCCACCACCCCGAGGTTGGGGCCCAGATGCCCGCCGGTGGCGGCGACCTTGTGGATCAAAAACTCGCGGATCTCGGCTGCCAGATCGGTGAGTTGGGCCTGCGAAAGGTGTTGCAGATCGGCCGGCCCACGGATCTGTTCAAGCATCAGGCCAGTCTACGCACGACGCCACCGCTACTCGCCGAATCTGGTCCGCACCACCGGCCCGACACCGACGTATCGTCGGGGTTATGCACGCCGAGGAGATCGCCGAGGACTTCCCGGTGGTCACCATCGATTCCGATGCGCTGGACGCGGCCCGGCTGCTGGCCGAGCACCGGCTGCCCGGGATTGTGGTCACCGACGCCACCGGCAAGCCCTACGCGGTGCTGCCGGCCTCCCAGGTGGTCCGGTTCATCGTGCCCGGCTACGTGCAAGACGATCCCTCGCTGGCCGGGGTGCTCGACGAGTCCATGGCCGACCGGGCCGCCGAGAAGCTGGGCGGCAAGACGGTGCGCGAGGTGCTGCCCGAACACCTGCGCAACGTGCCCGCCGCCCACGCCGACGACACCATCATCGAGGTGGCCGCCACCATGGCCCGGTTGCGCAGCCCGCTGATCGCGGTGGTCAAGGACGGCTCCCTGCACGGGGTGATCACCGCGTCCCGGCTGCTGGCCGCCGCGCTCCAGCATTGAGCCGCCGGGGCTGCTGATACCGTTTGGACCGGTGTGCCGGGAAGTCTGGTCGGCGTGACCTGTCCCATGACCAGGAGTGCCTCGTGAGCCCCGGCCGATGACCGTCATCGCGATCACCGTGTTCGCGGTCGCCTACGCGCTGATCGCCAGCGACCGGATCAACAAGACCCTGGTGGCGTTGGCGGGCGCGGCGGTCATCGTGTGCCTGCCGGTGATTCACGCCGACGACGTCTTCTACTCCCGCGACACCGGCATCGACTGGGATGTCATCTTCTTGCTGCTGGGCATGATGGTCATCGTCAGCGTGCTGCGCCAGACCGGGGTGTTCGAGTACATCGCGATCTGGGCGGCCAAACGCGCGGGCGGTTCGCCGCTGCGGGTGATGATCCTGCTGGTGCTGGTCACCGCGTTCGCGTCGGCGCTGCTGGACAACGTCACCACGGTGCTGCTGGTTGCCCCGGTCACCCTGCTGGTCTGCGACCGGTTGGCGCTGGGCGCCGCCCCGTTTCTGATGGCCGAAGTGTTCGCGTCCAATATCGGCGGCGCGGCCACCCTGGTCGGCGATCCGCCCAACATCATCATCGCCAGCCGTGCCGGGTTGACGTTCAACGCGTTCCTGCTGCACCTGACCCCGATCGTGGTGATCGTCATCGCCGTGTTCGTGGCCCTGCTGCCCCGGCTGTTTCCGGGTTCGTTCACGGTGGACGCCGCCCGGGTCGCCGACGTGATGGCGCTGCACGAGGGTGAGGCGATCCGCGACCGCCGGCTGCTGATCAAGTGCGGGGTGGTGCTGGGGCTGGTGTTCGCCGCCTTCATCGCCCACACCCCGCTGCACACCGAGCCGTCGGTGGTGGCGCTGCTGGGCGCCGGTGTGCTGGTGGTGATCTCGGGGTTGGAGCGCTCCGACTATCTGTCCGGGGTGGAGTGGGAGACGCTGCTGTTCTTCGCCGGTCTGTTCATCATGGTCGGCGCCCTGGTGAAAACCGGCGTGGTCAGCGACCTGGCGCGGGCGGCCACCGAAGTGACCGGCGGGAACGCGCTGCTGGCCACGATGGGCATCCTCGCGGTGTCCGCCCCGGTGTCCGGGGTCATCGACAACATCCCGTATGTGGCGACCATGACCCCGATCGTGGCCGAACTGTCCGCCGCGCTGCCCGGCGACGTCCACCACGACGCGTTGTGGTGGGCGCTGGCCCTGGGCGCGGACTTCGGCGGCAACCTGACCGCGGTCGGCGCCAGCGCCAACGTCGTCATGCTCGGAATCGCCCGCCGCGCAGACAATCCCGTCTCGTTTTGGGAATTCACCCGCAAGGGGGCGGTGGTGACTGTGGTCTCCGTCGCACTCGCAGGGCTCTACCTGTGGCTGCGCTACTTCGTGCTGGGCTAGGTCACGGCCGGGTCTCGCCACCGCCCAGCCAATAAGTTAAGGTGTCTAACATGATGCGGCATCTCACCCTGCGCGCTGGCGCCGTCTTGGCTTCGCTCGGCATCGCGGCCGTAGCTTTCCCGGGAACCGCCTCCGCGGACTCGACCGACGACTACCCGATCCCGCGGCGGATCATCGCGACGACCTGCGACGCCGAGCAAATCCTGGCCGCCACCCGGGACACCTCCCCGGTGTACTACGAGCGGTACATGATCGACATGCACAACAAGTCGCCGGACGTCCAGCAGGCCACCATCGACAAGATGCACTGGTTCTTCTCGCTGTCTCCGGCCGACCGCCGGGCGTACTCCGAGGAGATGGCCACCCACTACCCGCCCGACCCGCTCACCACCCAGTGGCCCAACCACGCCAAGCTGTTCTTCAACAACAAGGGCGTGGTGGCCAAATCCACCGAGGCGTGCTCGGGGTACCCGGCGGGCGACATGTCGGTGTGGGACTGGACCTAGTCTCGAGCCTCAGCTCAAGACCGGCGCCAGCGCGGCGACCCGGCTGAACGCCTCGCCCAGCGCGAGTTCCAGGTCGTCGGGCAATCCGGTTGTGCGCCAGGCGATATAGCCGTCCGGGCGCACGAGGGTCGCGCCGCTCACGCCCAGCCCGTAGGCCGTTCGGAAGGCGCCGTCGTCGGCGGCGTCGACACCGATCACCGTGCACGCGATCCCCAGCTCGGTCGCGGCCGGCCGCCACCGCGGCTCCTCGGTCAAAAGCACCCAGCCGCGCTGAAACAGCTCCAGGGTGGAGAGCCGCGCACCGGAGCGGGTCAGCCAGACGTGCGGTGCCCGGGTGCCCGGTTGGCCCGCCCACTCGTCGGGCCGGGCCGCCGGCGGCAGCTCGGCGCCGGCCCCGATCACCGCCGACGAGCGGTACAGCTGGCCGAATTCCATTGCGTCGTCGTCGAGGACCTCCCCCTCGCCGATGGCACCGTAGGCGTGGTCGGGGCGCACGAAGATCTGCTGGTGACGCAGCCAGGCGATCGCGCGGCGCTCGGCGTCGTAGCTGTCCAGCAGCGCGGCGGTGGACGTCCCGTGCAGCACCGCCGCCAGCTTCCAGGCCAGGTTGTTGGCGTCGTCGATGCCGGTGTTGGCGCCGTAACCACCCCGATTGGGCGGCAAGGCGTGCGCGGCGTCGCCGGCCAAAAACACCCGGCCGCACCAGAACCGGTCGGCGATCAGGCCGCTGACCTCCCAGCGGCCGCCGGCGACCAGCTCCACCGGCACGTCCCGGACGCCCAGCGCGCGCCGCACGATGGCGATCAGCGCGGCGTCGTCGCGCTCCACGTCGTCGTTGAACATGAAGATGAACCGGCCGTCGGGGAATTGGCCCAGCAGGCCACCGAATTCCGGTTGCTGCACCGCGAACTGCACGATCGCCTCGGCACGCGCCTCCTCGAGGCGGGCCCGCAGCTCGGCTGGGATCGCCGCGCGGAACAGCACGCTGCGCATCGCCAGCAGCGCGCCCCCGCCGCTGCGACCGATGCCCAGCGCCTCCCGGATCGGGCTGCGGGCCCCGTCGGCGGCCACCAGGTACGACGCGCGCAGCGTCGACGCGGTGCCGTCGGGGCCGCGCAGCCGCGCGTGCACCCCGCCGGGATCCTGGTCGAACTCGACCAGGGTGGTGCTCATCCGCAGGTCGACGCCGAGTTCGGCGGCCCGCCGGCGCAGCAGCGGTTCGAGTTCATCCTGCGACATGCGCGCATTGGTGTGCGGGGAGAACCGGACGCTGGGCGCGCCGCCGCCCGGGGTCCACGGCTGTTCTTCGTGCCACGGCCCGGCCAGCGTGTCGACCCGGACCCGGCGCGGTTTGCTCGCCGCGACGTCGGCTTCGGGGATGTGGATGCCCACCGCGGCGAACAGCTCCATCGTCCGCGGGGTCCAGCCCACCGCCCGTGGATGCGGTGAGCTGCCCGGATGCTTCTCAACCAGCACGACGGGCACCTCGCGGTGCGCGAGAAACAGCGCGGTCGACAGCCCCGTCGGGCCCCCGCCGACCACCAACACCGGGTCGGTCATCAGCACTCCTTCGATACGCCGTATTTGTTCGATACACTGTATCGGCAGATACGATGTATGTCGAGAGAGGGGGTCCCGGTGGCGGCGAACCCGACGAACGGCCCACACCCGACCGCGGTCTGGGAGCGACCCGAGCCGGTGGCCCGGCCGACGCCGACACCGCTGAGCCGGGAGGGCATCGTGGCGGCCGCGATCGCCCTGGCCGATGAGCACGGCCTGGCCGCGGTGTCGCTGCGCAAGGTCGCCGCCGCGCTGGACGCCGGGCCGATGCGGCTGTACGGCTATGTCGCGACCAAAGACGAGTTGTTGGCGCTCATGGTCGACGAAATCTGGGGCGAAATCACGGGCCCGCTACCGGGCGGGTGGCGGCAGGTGCTCACCGAGATCGCCCACCGGATCCGGGCGGCCGGCCACGCCCACCGCTGGTTCGTCGGCCTGTTGGGCGGGCGCCCCCAGTTCGGCCCGCACGCGTTCGCCCACCGCGAGGAGGCGTTCGCCGCGCTGAGCCACACCTTCGCCAGCATCGACGTGGTGCTGCAGGCCTACCGCACGGTGCTCGCCTACGTGACCGGTGCGCTGCAAAGCGAACAGCACGAGCTGCGCGCCGAACAGGATTCCGGTCTCGACGAGAGCGGCTGGCAGGCCGCGAGCTGGCCGTACCTGCAGCGCATGCTGGCCAGCGGGCACTATCCGACGCTGGCCCGGATCGTGGCCGAGGCCAACCATCCCCCGCTGCAGGACCAATTCGAGCGCGGCCTGGACACGGTGCTCGACGGGATCGCCGCTCAGCTGCAATAGCGCAGGAAGCGACGAAACAGCGGCACGGCGAGCGCCACGTTGTAGCCGACGCCGCCGAGCAGATACGGCCACCAGGTGCCGTGCTCACTGGCCACCCAGAACGCTTTGGCGGCCCAATACGGCGGCAACACCCCGAACACCAGATTCCAGCCAGAGTCAATGAACCACGGCACACACGGCAGCCCGGCGATCAGCATGCCCAGCGCGCGCAGCGCGGCCAGGCCCTGAATCTTGTTGTGGGCCATGGCCAGGATCAGCAGCAGGGTCACCACCGCCGACAGGCCCGCCAATAGTCCGATCGGGATCAGCGCCGGGGTCAGGCCCGGTTGCAGGAGTCCGCTGAACGACATGGTCGCGATCACGTAGACGGTGGTCACCGCGATGACGGTGCCGGCCCGGTAGCCGAAGAACACCGACAGCGGTACCGGGGTGACCCGCAGCGCGGCCAGGGTGCCGGCGTCGAGTTCGTCGAGAACCAGGAAGGCGGCCAGGCCCCCGGCGATGATGATCGACGTCAACAGCAGGAAGGCGGTCAACACCAGCGGGTAATACGGCACCAGGTCGAATCGGTAGCGCTCGGCCAACAATGCGGTGAACCGCGGGGTCAAGACCGCGACTCCGGTGGTCCAGATGACCGGGGCGAGCACGATCATGACCAGCAGCGGGTCACGGTAGGTGCCGCGAAGATCGTTGCGGCCGAACGCCGCCACGGCCCGGGCGCCGGCCATCACGACGCCCGTTCGATGATGTAGCGGCCGAACAGCGCCCGGGCCGCCCGGCACAGCCCGGCGATGCACAGCACCGGATAGCCCACCGCGTAGGCCACCTGCCAGGGCGTCAGGGTGATCTGGTGGAACGCCGCGCCGAACAGCAACAGCGGCCCCTGGGTGGGGATCGCGTAGAGCGCCGGCGTCGGCCACACGCCGCAGTAGTGCAGGATCGGCAACGTCAGCACCGCCAACGGGATCGTCGCCGCCAAAAACCAGTCGCTGATCGAGGCGAACGGCAACGAGGTGACGAACCCCACCAGCAGCATCACCAGGGTTGCCAGCAGTACCCCGACCAGCAGCGGCACCGGGCGATAGCCGGCCCCGTCGAACGTCGCCACCACCACCGCCACCGTCAGCGAAACCGCCACCAGCAGCGCCAGTTTGGCGGCCAGATACTCGGCGAACCGCAGCGGGGTGGCAATGATCGCGGCCAGGGTGCGTTCCTGCTTTTCGAAGAACACCGAGCCCGCGATGAAAAAGAACCCGATGATCGCCGTATCGCCCAGCAACACATAGGGTTCGGCGACCGGGCGCAACCCGGCGGGCATCGGCAGCAGCACCGCCAGCCAGATGAGTCCGGAGAAGATGGCGGCGTGCAGAAACTTTTGCCGCACCTGCAGCGTCAACTCCAGCCGCAGCGCACTGAGCAGCCGCATCATGGCAGCCGCCGCCCGGTGACCTCGACGAAGACATCGTCGAGGCTGGCTTCGCGGCTGTGGATGGTCTCCACCTGGTGGTCGCGCAGCACCGCATGAAACGCGGGGTCGTCGGCGAGGCTTTCCATCGGGAATTCCGCGGTCGCCAGCCGGTCCCGTTCCCCGCGGTAGGTCACCCGCACCGACCGCTGGCTGCGGGCGATCTTCAGCTCGGTGGGGGTGTCCAGCGCGACGATCGCCCCGTCGACGACGAACGCCACCCGGTCACACAGCTCGTCGGCGGTCGCCATGTCGTGCGTGGTGAGAAAGACGGTGCGGCCACGCGCCTTGAGGTCGAGCACGAGATCCTTGACGGTGCGGGCGTTGACCGGGTCCAGACCGGAGGTGGGTTCGTCGAGGAACAGCAACTCGGGATCGTGGAGCAGCGCCCGCGCGAAGGTCAGCCGCATCTGCATGCCCTTGGAGTAGGCGCCCACTCGGGTGTGGGCGTGCTCGGCCAGCCCGACGGCATCCAGC
The DNA here is from genome assembly GCF_041287095.1 of Mycobacterium sp. pUA109. NCBI lineage: Bacteria > Bacillati > Actinomycetota > Actinomycetes > Mycobacteriales > Mycobacteriaceae > Mycobacterium > Mycobacterium sp. pUA109. Next base: position 14,850 of record NZ_JBGGKS010000030.1, read on the forward strand.
AGCGCCATCGGGTCCCGGGTGGGGCCGTCGTACAGCGACGCGAAAAACCGCAGATTCTCGCACCCGGTCAGCTTCTGATAGTGGTTGGGCAGCTCAAACGAGACGCCGATCCGCTGGTAGTAGTCCGGTCCCCAGTCCCGCGGATCCTTGCCCCACACCGCGGCCCGGCCGCCGTGGCCGCGCAGCAGGCCGATCAGCAGTTTCTGGGTGGTCGACTTCCCGGCGCCGCTGGGGCCCAGGAAGCCGAAGATCTCGCCGCGGGCGACCGCGAAGTCCATCTGCCGAATCGCGGGCTGCGGCGCGTTCGGATAGGTGTAGGTCAGCCCGCGCACCCGGATCACCGCGGTGTCCAGGTCCGACGCGATCTCCGTCCGCACATCCATGTGGCACACTATACTGAAGTTTCAGAAATTACTGAAGACAATGGAGGGTCGGCGGGTGACGCAAGAATCGGATCTGCACGACGCGGCCGAGCAACTCGCGCTGGTGCTCACCGGCCTTGGGCTGCAGCGCATGACCGCGCGCGTGCTGGCCGCGCTGCTGTTCACCGAACAGCCCACCCTGACCATGGGCGAGCTGGCCGATCGACTGCGGGCCAGCGCCGGCGCGATCTCCGCGGCGCTGAAGATGCTCACCGCGGTCGGCCTGGCCGAACGGGTTCCGGTGCCGGCCAGCCGGCGCGATCACTATCGGCTCCGCGACGATGCCTGGGCGGTGCTGTTCACCAACCAAAACGTCACCATCGCGGCCATGCAGGACGCCGCCGCGGCCGGCATCGCCGCCACCGGCGCCGACAGCCTGGCCGGCCAGCGCCTCACCCAGATGCGCGACTTCTACACGTTTTTGCTCGCCGAGATCCCGGCGGTGCTGGACCGCTGGCGGCAGCGGTCCTGATCGCTCGCCGAGCGTGAATCTGGCGACGCGACACGCCGCGGCGGCGTCGGCTATTGCGCACTCGGCACGCCGCGCTAGCGGGTCAGCAGCGCCACACACTCCACGTGGTGGGTGAGCGGGAACGCGTCGAACACCCGCAGCCGCTCGACGGTGTACCCGTGGCGGCGGTACAGCCCGATGTCGCGGGCGAAAGACGCCGCCTCGCAACCGATGTGCACCACCCGCGGTACTCCGGCGCCGGCCAGCAGGTCGATCACCTCGCGTCCGGCGCCGGCCCGCGGCGGGTCCAGCACCGCCACCTCGGCGGCGCTGCGCTGGGCGGCCAACGCCCGGCGCACCGAATCGGTGACCACCCGCACCTGCGGCAGGTCGGCCAGCGCGTCCCGCGCCGCGCCGGCCGCGGCCCGGGAGGTGTCCACCGTCACCACCCGACCCGACTCCCCCACCGCCTGGCCCAGCACCGCGGCGAACACCCCGGCGCCGCCGTAGAGGTCCCAGGCGGCCGCGCCGGGGCCCGGTTGCGCCCAATCGGCCACCAGGTCGCTGTACACGCGGGCCCCCTCGCGGTGCGCCTGCCAGAACGCCGTCACCGGCAGCTGCCAGCGGCGCTGCCCCACCCGCTGGGTGGCGTGATAGTCCCCCTCGACGACCTCCGGGCGGCGGTGGCGTGCGGTGCTGACCACATGCCGAACGTTGTCGTCGTCGACCACCACGTGCACCTGGTCGCCGGGGGAAAGTCCGTGCGGCAGGCCGTCGAGCATCCCGTCCGGCAGCTGCCCGCAGCGCAGGTCGGTGACCAACTCGTCGCTGTGGTAGCGGTGAAACCCGGCGCGCCCGTCGGCGCCCACCGCCAGCCGCACCCGGGTGCGCCACCCGGTGGGGCCCACGGTGCCCACCGGCTCCGCCTCGCCGTGCCAGGGGTGGCCGCCGAGTCGAGCCAGCTGACCCGACACCACCTCGGCTTTCAGTGCGCGCGCCGCGGCCGGCTCGACGAACGCCAGATCGCAGCAGCCCGCGCCGTCACGGCCGGCGATCGGGCAGGCCGACGCGATCCGGTCGGCCGACGGCTCGATCACCTCGACCGCCTCGGCGTGCCAATAGGATTCGCGCTGCGCGGTGATCCGCGCCCGGACCCGCTCCCCGGGCAGTGCGTAGCGGACGAACACCACCCGCCCGTCGTGGCGGGCCACGCAACTGCCGCCGTTGGCCGGCGGGCCGACGGTCAGCGTCAGCTCACCGGGCGTCACTTCGTTCCGTTCAAAAATCCCCGCCGGGTGTCGCCGGGCGCCACGTGCGGTTCCAACATCTTGCGACGTTCCGACGAATTGAGCTGCCAGGGAACCGAAGTCACCATCACCCCGGGCATGAACAGTAGCCGGCCCTTGAGGCGCAGCGCGCTTTGGTTGTGCAGCACATGCTCCCACCAGTGCCCCACCACGTATTCGGGGATGAACACTGTCACCACGGTGCGGGGCGACTCCTTGCTGATCCGTTTGACGTAGTCGAGCACCGGCCGGGTGATCTCCCGGTACGGCGAGGCGATGACCTTGAGCGGTACGGCGATATCGCTGTCTTCCCACTTACGCACCAGCGCACGGGTTTCGGCGTCGTCAACGCTGACGGTGACGGCCTCTAAGACGTCGGGTCGGGTGGCGCGCGCGTAGCCCAGCGCCCGCTGGGTCGGCAGGTGCAGCTTGGACACCAGCACCAGGGCGTGGTTGCGGCTGGGCAGCACAGCCTGGTCTTCCTCGTCGACGGCCTGGTCGTCGAGCTCCCGGCTCACCGCCTGGTAATGCTTGCGGATCATCTTCATCAGCACGAACAGCGTGGACATCGCCACGATGGCGATCCACGCTCCGGCGACGAACTTGGTGATCACCACGACGATCAGCACCGTGCCGGTCATGACGAACCCGATGGTGTTGACCACCCGGGAGCGCATCATGGTGCGCCGGGCGGCCGGGTCGGTCTCGGTGCGCAGCAACCGGTTCCAGTGCCGGACCATACCGATCTGGCTCAGCGTGAACGACACGAACACACCGACGATGTAAAGCTGGATCAGCGCGGTCACCTCGGCGCCGAAGGCCACGATAAATGCGATCGCCACCGCCGCCAAAAACAGAATCCCGTTGGAGAACGCCAGCCGGTCGCCGCGGGTGTGCAGCTGGCGCGGCAGGTAGGAATCCTGGGCCAGAATCGATCCGAGCACCGGGAACCCGTTGAACGCGGTGTTGGCGGCCAACGCCAGGATCAGCGCGGTGACCCCGGCGATGACCCACAGCCCGGGCGGAAAACCCCGAAACACCGTGTCCGCCAGCTGCGCGAGCACCGTTTTCTGCTGATAGTCCAGCGGCGCACCGATCAGCTGCTCGGCGGGCCGGTTGGCGATTTTCACCCCGGTCTTTTGGGCCAGCATGATGATGCCCAGCAGCAGCGTCACCGCGATCACGCCGAGCATCAACAACGTGGTGGCCGCGTTTTTCGATTTCGGTTTACGAAACGCCGGCACCCCGTTGCTGATCGCCTCCACCCCGGTCAGCGCCGCGCATCCCGACGAGAACGACCGGGCCACCAGGAACACCAGCGCGAAGCCGAGCACCTCCCCGTGCGCGGAATGGATCTTGAAGGCCGCCGAGTCGGCGTGCAACGGGTGGCCCAGCACGTAGATCTGAAAGAACCCCCAGCCCAGCATCAGGTACATGCAGATCATGAACGCGTAGGTCGGAACGGCGAATGCGGTGCCCGACTCGCGGATCCCGCGCAGGTTGGCCGCGGCGATCACGATCACGGTGCCCACCGCGAACACGACCTTGTGCTCGGCGATATACGGCACCGCCGAGCCGATATTGGCGATCCCGGAGGAGATCGACACCGCCACGGTCAACACGTAGTCCACCATCAGCGCGCTGGCCACGGTCAGTCCGGCGGTGTGGCCCAGGTTGGTGGTCACCACCTCGTAGTCGCCACCACCGGACGGGTAGGCGTGCACGTTCTGCCGATAGCTGGCCACCACCGTGATCAACACGATTGCGACCGCTAGACCGACCCACGGCGTCATCCGGTAGGCGGCGAGGCCGGCCACCGACAGCACCAGGAAGACCTCTTCCGGGCCGTAGGCCACCGACGACAGCGCGTCCGAGGCGAACACCGGCAGGGCGACGCGCTTGGGCAGCAGCGTATGGCTCAGCCGGTCACTGCGAAACGGCCGACCTAAAACCAGCCGACGCGCGGCGGTCGAAAGTTTGGACACGAGAGCCAAGAGTAAGCCCACCAGCCGGTGGCGGTAGCGTTCGGAGATACCGACATGCGCGGGGCTCAATCGTCGGCCATGATGGTTGCGGGTTGGCGCCCAGCACGACGCAGCCGAAAGGACCTCAGGTGCGGGTAGTTGTGATGGGGTGCGGCCGAGTGGGCGCCTCGCTGGCCGACGGCCTGTCGCGGATCGGCCACGACGTCGCGATCATCGACCGCGACAGCACGGCATTTAACCGGCTCAGTCCGGAATTCAGCGGCGACCGGGTGCAGGGCATGGGCTTCGACCGGGACGTCCTGCTGCGGGCCGGGATCGAGGATGCCGGCGCATTCGCCGCGGTGTCGTCCGGGGATAACTCCAACATCATTTCGGCTCGGCTGGCCCGCGAAACCTTCGGGGTGGAGCGCGTGGTGGCCCGCATCTACGACGCCAAACGCGCCGCCGTCTACGAGCGCCTCGGCATCCCGACCGTGGCCACCGTGCCGTGGACCACCGACCGGCTGCTCAATGCGCTGACCCGCGAGACCGAGACCACCAAATGGCGCGACCCCACCGGCACCGTCGCCGTGGTGGAGGTGCTGCTGCACGAGGAGTGGGTGGGCCATCGGGTCACCGATCTCGAGGCGGCCACCGGCGCCCGGGTGGCGTTTTTGATCCGTTTCGGCACCGGGGTGTTGCCGGAGCCGAAATCCGTCATCCAGGCCAGCGACCAGGTGTATGTCGCCGCGGTCGCCGGCCGGGCCGCCGAGGCGATAGCGATCGCCGCGCTGCCGCCCAGCGAGGACCTGGGCGAATGAGGCGCGCTGACGACGATACAGCCGGCGCAGCCGAGTTTGAGGAGTGGCGCAAATGAGGGTCGCTATCGCGGGGGCCGGCGCCGTCGGCCGCTCCATCGCGCGGGAGCTGATCGAAAGCGGCCATCAGGTGAGCCTGATCGAACGCAACCCCGACCACGTCGACGTGGACGCCATCACCGAGGCGCAGTGGCATCTGGGCGACGCCTGCGAATTGACGTTGCTGGAGTCGATGCACCTGGAAGATTTCGACGTGGTGATCGCCGCCAGCGGCGACGACAAGGCCAACGTGGTGTTGTCGCTGCTGGCCAAGACCGAATTCGCGGTGCCGCGGGTGGTGGCCCGCGTCAACGATCCCCGCAACGAATGGCTGTTCACCGAGGCGTGGGGGGTGGACGTGGCGGTGTCCACCCCGCGGATGCTGGCCTCGCTGGTCGAGGAGGCCGTCGCGGTCGGGGACCTGGTGCGGCTGATGGAGTTCCGCAAAGGCCAGGCGAACCTGCTGGAGATCACGCTGCCCGACGACACCCCGTGGGGCGGCAAACCGCTGCGCAAGCTGCAGCTGCCGCGGGACGCCTCACTGGTGACTATCCTGCGCGGACAGCGGGTCATCGTGCCGCAGGCCGACGAGCCGCTGGAGGGCGGCGACGAGTTGCTGTTCGTCGCGGTCACCGAGGTGGAAGCCGAGCTGCGCGACCTGCTGCTGCCCGCCCACTAACGAGCGCCGCGCGTCCGGCGCCGTCGAACGTGCACTGACGGTGTTCGACGGCGCCGAGCGTGCGTCCAGGGCGGGAAATCGGCGGAAATCTCGCCATAGATGCACATTCGGCGCGAGGGCAGCCGCCGGCGCAGACTGGCTGGCTCAGTCGCGGGCCGGCTCGGTCGCGGTCTCCGTCGCGGCGACGGCCAGCAGGATCCGCCGCACCGCCTTGACCGCGAGGTAGGTCGCGACCGCCGCCACCGCAGTCAGCGGCCAGCCCATCGCGATCCGGGCCACCGCCAGCCAGCCGGTGTGGCCGGCGTCATAGAGCACGCGCTGCACCACGAACCGGGACGCAAACACCACCACCCAGGCCAGGGTGGCGAGGTCGAAGATGTACACGGCGCGGCGGACGTCGCGCCAGCCGCGGTCCTGGCCGCTGGCCCAGCTCCACAGGTAGCCGACCACCGGCCGACGGATCAGCACCGATGCCGCGAAGACCGCCGCCCACAGCAGCGACATCCAGATGCCGAGCAGGAAGTAGCCCTTGGACTCCCCCAGCAGGTAGGCGATCAGCGCGCAGATCGCCACCCCGAAGAAGCCGGAGACGGCCGGTTGGGTGGATTCGCGGCGGATCAGCCGCCACACCAGGATCAGGGCGGCCACCGTCAGGGCGGCCGCGATCGCGGGGCGCAAGCCCAAGGTGCTGGAGACCGGTACGAAGACCAGGACGGGCAGCGAGGAGTAGATCAGCCCGCTCACGCCGCCCAGCTGCGCCAGCAGGCGCTCGGTTCCGGTGCGGTTATCGGTCACGACGTGCTAGCGGCCTCGACGTTGGCCGGGCCGGTCACTGGGATCGTTCACTGCTGAATTTCGTAGTGCGGGTTGTAAATCGCCTTGCTGCCGTTCTCAAGCTTGCCCATCCGGCCGCGTACCCGCAGGGTACGGCCGGAGTCGATGCCCGGTATCCGGCGTTGACCCAGCCACACCAGGGTGACCGTGTCGGTGCCGTCGAACAATTCGGCGCGGACCCCGCCGGCGCACCCCTTGCCGTTGGCTTCCACGCTGCGCAGCGTGCCCACCATCGTGACCTCCTGCCCGCGCTGGCAGTCAATCGCACGTTGCGCGCCGGTGTTGACTGCTTCGTCGGACAGCTGCTCGACGTCGCGCAGTTCGGGGTCCTCCGTCAACCGCCGCGTGAGTCGTCGCAGATAACCTTCGGCCGTAGCCATGGCCTCTCCTGATACTTCAGCGTTTCCATGGATGGAAAACCCATCGATGGAAGCCACTCCGTTGTGTGCCTACGCCACCGTAGACCTGTTGGTTCGCTTATGCCACGCGGCCCACGGGGTGGGTGAGCGACGCCGCCGACCACCAGGCACGATCGGGGAATGCTCGGTGATTTGCGCGGTGTCAGCAGCGTCCTCTTGCCCGGGACCGGATCCGACGACGACTACGTCTACCGGGCGTTTTGCGACCCGCTGCGCCAGGTCGGGGCGGTGCTGGTGGCGCCGCCACCGCAGCCGGGGCGCCTGATCGAGGGCTATCTGACCGCGTTGGATCGGGCCGCCGAACACGGACCGATCGCGGTCGGCGGGGTGTCGATCGGGGCCGCGGTGGCCACCGCCTGGGCGCTGCAGCATCCGGAGCGCACGATGGCGGTGCTGGCGGCGCTGCCGGCCTGGACCGGCGACCCGGACACCGCGCCGGCCGCCCACGCCGCCCGCCACACCGCCCAGCAGCTGCGGCACGACGGCTTGGCCGCCACCGTGCGGCAGATGCGGGCCTCCAGCCCGCGCTGGTTGGCCGACGAGCTCACCCGCTCCTGGACCGGCCAGTGGCCGCAGCTGCCCGACGCCCTGGAGGAAGCGGCCGGCTATCGCGCGCCGCACAGCGCCGAGCTGCGGCGGCTGGCCGCGCCGCTGGGGGTGGCCGCGGCCACCGACGACCCGGTCCACCCGCTGGCGGTGGCCGCCGAATGGGCCGCCACCGCGCCGCACGCGGCGCTGCACACCGTCACCCTGGATCAGATCGGCGCCGATCCGGCGGCGCTGGGCGCCGCCTGCCTAGGAGCGCTCGCGCAGGCGGCGGCTAGCCGCCGGTGATGGTGCGCAACTGCTGCATCGCCGAGCCCTGCGCGCTGCGGCGCGCCGCCGGCTCGGGCGGATCTTGCTGCTGCTGGTCGGCCGCCTGTTGGGCCGCGGCCTGCCGCAGTTGTTCGGCCATCGGCTCGGGCAGCTGCACCGGCAGCGGGGTGCGCACCGGCAGCGGGGTGTCACCGCGACGGACAACGGTGTCGGCCAGCGCGTTTCGCGCGTCCTCCGTTAGCGCGTCAATCGTCTCGGCGGGGCCGTTGACCACGCAGCGGATCATCCAGCGGTAGCCATCGACGCCGATAAAGCGAACCACGCCGGCCGCGGCGCCGGTGACCTCGCGGCCCCACGGACCGTCGACGATGCTCACCTTGGCCCCGTCTTGGCGCAGCGAATCGGCGAGTTCACCGGCCACCTCGCGCCACAGGCCCGCCGATTTCGGGGCGGCGTAGGCGGCGATGGTGTAGCGACCGTTGGCGGTCATCATCCAGACCGCGCTGGGCACCCCGGTCTCGGTCAGCTCGACTTGCACCTGGCCGTCTTGCGGCATCGGGATGAGCACCGAACCCAGGTCCAGCCGGGCGAACTCGGCGGCGCTGGGGTCGTCGAAATCCTCGATGTCGAACGGGCCGACGAGGTCGTCGGCCGGCTCCTCGCCGGTGGGCGCTGCCACCTCGCCGGCCTCCGGCGCAACGTCGCCGGTGTCGTCTTTGCGTTTACCAAATGCCATTAGCCGCCGCTCCTCACAAACTCGCGTGTCCGCCGGAGGAACCGTGACCGCCGTCGCCCCGCGAGGTGTCGGCCAGCCCGGCCTCGTCGAAGGACGTCACCTCCACCAGCTCGGGCAGCTCGACCCGCTGCACCAGCAGCTGGGCGATCCGGTCGCCGCGGTGCACCACGATCGGGGTGCTCGGATCGAGGTTGATCAGCGCGACCTTGATCTCACCGCGGTATCCGGCGTCGATGGTTCCCGGGCTGTTGACGATCGAAAGCCCTACCCGCGCAGCCAAACCCGAGCGTGGATGGACCAGCCCGACCATGCCCAACGGGATGGCGACCGCGATCCCGGTCGACACCAGGGCGCGCTGCCCGGGTGCCAGTTCGACGTCTTGCGCGCTGTACAGGTCAACGCCGGCGTCACCGTCGTGGGCGCGCCGCGGCAGCGGCAGATCGGGATCCAGGCGAACCACCGCCAGACTGGTCGACACGAGGCCACAGACTACCCTTGGCCGCGTGTCGGGTTCGCACCTAATCTCACCGGCCTCGCGCAATGTGCGGTATCGCGAGCGGCTGCGGGTGCCCTGGTGGTGGTGGCCACTGGGTTTCGTGCCGGCGGCGCTGCTCGCGTACGAGGTCGACCTCGCGGTGCGCGGCCTGCCCGACTGGGTGCCGTTCGCGGTGTTGTTCCCGGTCGCCGCGGTGGCGCTGCTGTGGCTGGGCCGCATCGAGGTCCGGGTCACCGAGGCCGGCGGCGACATCGAGCTGTGGGCCGGCGACGCGCACCTGCCGGTCAGCGTCATCGCCCGCTCCGCCGAGGTCCCAAAATCGGCCAAGTCGGCGGCGTTGGGCCGCCAGCTGGATCCCGCCGCGTACGTGCTGCACCGCGGCTGGGTCGGCCCCATGGTGTTGCTGGTCCTCGACGACCCCGACGACCCGACGCCGTACTGGTTGGTGAGCTGCCGCCACCCCGAGCGCGTGCTCTCAGCGCTCAGGAGCTGAGTGCAGCCGACCACGGGGCCCTTAGGCCGCGCAGTCGGTGCAGATCATCACGCCGTTCTTCTCGCTGGCCAGCCGGCTGCGGTGTTGCACCAGGAAGCAACACGAACAGGTGAACTCATCGGCCTGCTTGGGCACCACCCGCACCGACAGCTCTTCACCGGATAGGTCCGCGCCCGGCAGTTCGAAGGACTCCGCGGATTCGGATTCGTCGACGTCGACGACGGCAGATTGCGCTTCATTCCGTCGCGCTTTGAGTTCCTCGAGCGAGTCCTCCGAAACATCGTCGGTTTCACTACGCCTTGGGGCGTCATAGTCGGTAGCCATTGGCTTCATCCCCTCGCTCCCCGTCGTCACCCTGCAAGCAAAGCTTTGTACCAGCGTCGAACGCATCCACCAAATGATTCGTGCCCGGATCCGGCCTACTTTAAGTGTGATTTACGTCACATTACGTAGTCGGCCGTGGTGAGCGGTCTGCACCCGCATCGTGCCGGTGCCTCTAGAGTGCGTTTGTGGTCACACAAATCACCGAGGGCACCGCCTTCGATAAACACGGTCGGCCATTTCGGCGGCGTAACCCCCGGCCCGCCATCTATCTGCTGGTGGTGCTGGCGGTCGCGACCGGCGTGGTGTGGACCATTGCGGTGACCCGCCCACCGGAGGTGCACGAGGCCGCGGTGTGCAACCCGCCGCCGCCGGCGGCCGGACCCGATCAGCCCGCGCTGGGCAAGCCGGTGTCCCGCACCGATATGACGAATGTCTCCCCGGCCAAGTTGGCCGAGACCAAAATTCGGGTGCTCAACGCCAGCGGCCGCGCCGGCCAAGCCGCCGAGACCGCCGGTGCACTGCGGGATCTGGGCTTCGCGCAGCCCACCGCCGCCAACGACCCGATCTATGCCAGCACCCGGTTGGACTGCCAAGGCCAGATCCGTTTCGGTGCGGCCGGTCAGGCCGGTGCGGCCGCGGTGTGGCTGGTGGCGCCGTGCACCGAGTTGTTCCGCGACGACCGCACCGACGATTCCGTCGACCTGGCGTTGGGCACCGACTTCACCACGCTGGCCCACAGCGACGACATCGACGCGGTGCTGGCCGGGCTGCGCCCGGACGCCACCGAACCGGCCGATTCCGCGCTGCTGTCGAAGATCCACACCGGGGCCTGCTGAGGGCTCACTCCGGCAGCGACGGCAGCCCCTCGAAGCGCTCCAGCACCGCGAACAACTCGTCGGCGACGCCGGGGGCGGCCGCCGCCACCAGCGGCGCACCACCGGCCGCCGGTTGGGGCGCCAACACCCGCGCGCCCGCCTCGGCGGCGATCAGCGTCCCCGCCGCGCAATCCCACGGCTGCAGGCCGTGCTCGTAGTAGGCGTCCAGCCGACCGGCGGCCACCATGCACAAATCCAGCGCGGCCGATCCGATGCGGCGCACATCGCGCACCACCGGCAGCAGCCGGGCCAGCAGCGCCGCCTGCGCGGCCCGACGCTGCGCCGAGTACCCGAATCCGGTGCCCAGCAACGCCATCGACAGTTCCTGCACCGCGGTACAGCGCAGCGGGTGGCGGCCACGCGCGTCGGTGACATGCGCACCCAGCCCGGCCCCGGCCGAATACACCCGGCCGGCGACGACATCGGCAACCGCGCCGGCCACCGACTCACCCGCGATCTGGGCGGCGACCGACACCGCGTAGGCCGGGATGTCGTAGACGAAGTTCACCGTGCCGTCGATCGGGTCGATCACCCAGGTGATGGCGTCGGCGTCGGCCGCGGCCTCGGGGCCGCCGCCCTCCTCGCCCAGGATCGGGTCCCCCGGACGCAGCTGGGCCAGCCGGTCGCGCAGCAGCCGTTCGGTCTCGGTGTCCACCACGGTCACCGGATCGGTCGGGGTGCTCTTGGTCCGCACCGCGTCGGCCTCGGACGCCACTGCCCCGAACACCTCGGCGCGGCGCCGCCGCGCGAACGTCGCCGCCTCGCCGGCGAGCGTTTCGGCTACGGAACGAAGCTGGGCGGGATGATTCTCTGCTGTCGGCACACCTCCATCGCAGCACAACCGCCAAGTCCGCGCCCACCGACTAAGGTGTGACCCCGACGCATCCGCCCGCCGAGGAGACCCATGTCCAGCACCGATGCCACACCCGACCCGTCCCCGGGCCCGCAGGCTTCACCCGCCGGCGCGCCGCCGCCGCATCGCGCGCTCGGCGTGGACGTCGGCGGCAGCGGGATCAAAGGCGGAATCGTCGACCTGAACACCGGGCAGTTGCTCGGTGACCGGTTCAAACTGCTCACCCCCCAGCCGGCCACACCGCCCGCGGTGGCCAAAACCATCGCCGAGGTGGTCAAGCAATTCGACTGGACCGGGCCGGTGGGGGTGACCTATCCCGGGGTGGTCACCGGCGGTGTCGCACGCACCGCCGCCAACGTGGACAAGTCCTGGCTCGGTGTCAACGCCCGCGACGCGATCAGCGCCGAACTCGACGGCCAAGACGTCGTCGTGCTCAACGACGCCGACGCGGCCGGGCTCGCCGAAGAACGGTACGGGGCCGGCAAGGACAACACCGGCGTGGTGGTGTTGCTGACGTTCGGCACCGGCATCGGGTCGGCGATCATTCACAACGGGAAGTTGCTGCCCAACACCGAGTTCGGCCACCTGGAGGTCGACGGCAAAGAGGCCGAGCACCGGGCGGCGTCGTCGGTGAAAGAAAAGCACGACTGGAGTTACAAACGCTGGGCGCGGGAGGTGACCAAGGTGCTGGTCGCCATCGAGAACGCGATCTGCCCGGATCTGTTCATCGCCGGCGGCGGGATCAGCCGCAAAGCCGACAAGTGGGTGCCGCTGTTGGAGAACCGGACCCCGGTGGTGGCGGCCGCGCTGCAAAACACCGCGGGCATCGTCGGCGCGGCAATGGCGTCCACCACCGACGTGACGCGCTGAATTTCACCCGCTCGGCGCGGTGCGCGGGCGCATTGTCGTTACAATGGTCGCTGGCGGCCGCGCAACCGATTAAAGCGGGGAGTATCCAAGTCGATAAACCGCCAACATTCGACATATCCGACATTTTCGGTGGCGCATGCCCAAGCGTCCCGAACCGACGTCCGACCGAAGGGGTGTACGTGGCAGCGACCAAGGCAAGCCCGGCAACCGACGAGCCGGTGAAACGCACCGCCACCAAGGCCCCCGCTAAGCGGACGGCAGCCAAGACCGCCAACGGCGCGGCGCCGGCCAAGAAGGCCACCAAGACCACCGCGCGCAAGACCACCGCGCGGGCCACCAAGACCGCTGCGGCCACCAAGGACGGCCCCGTCAAGGCCGCCAAGCGGACCACCCGCGGGCCGGCCAAGAAGGCCGCCGGTGCCAAAGGCGCCGCGGTCGACACCGAAGCCATTGACCCCGACGCCGCCGTCGAGGACGTCGAACTCGACGCCGAGCCCGGCGACGACGACATCGAGGTCGACGCCGGCGACCTCGAGCTCGACGACCTGGAAGGCGAGGGCGCCGAGGAGGCCGCTGAGCCCGCCGCCACCCCGGCCGGTGCGGCAACCACCGACGAGGACGACGAAATCGAGGAACCGTCCGAAAAGGACAAGGCGTCCGGCGATTTCGTCTGGGACGAAGAGGAATCCGAGGCGCTGCGGCAGGCCCGCAAGGACGCCGAACTCACCGCCTCGGCGGACTCGGTGCGCGCCTACCTCAAGCAGATCGGCAAGGTGGCGCTGCTCAACGCCGAGGAAGAAGTCGAGCTGGCCAAGCGCATCGAGGCCGGCCTGTATGCCACCCAGAAGATGGCCGAGCACGCCGAGAAGGGCGAGAAGCTGGCGGTGGCCTACCGCCGCGACATGGCCTGGATCTGCCGGGACGGGGACCGCGCCAAGAACCATCTGCTGGAGGCGAACCTGCGGCTGGTGGTGTCGCTGGCCAAGCGCTACACCGGCCGCGGCATGGCGTTTTTGGACCTGATCCAGGAAGGCAACCTCGGCCTGATCCGCGCGGTCGAAAAGTTCGACTACACCAAGGGCTACAAGTTCTCCACCTACGCCACCTGGTGGATCCGTCAGGCCATCACCCGCGCCATGGCCGACCAGGCCCGCACCATCCGCATCCCGGTGCACATGGTCGAGGTGATCAACAAGCTGGGCCGCATCCAACGCGAGCTGCTGCAGGATCTGGGCCGGGAGCCCACGCCCGAGGAGCTGGCCAAGGAAATGGACATCACCCCGGAGAAGGTGCTGGAGATCCAGCAGTACGCCCGGGAACCGATCTCGCTGGACCAGACCATCGGCGACGAAGGCGATTCCCAGCTCGGCGATTTCATCGAGGACTCCGAGGCCGTGGTGGCCGTCGACGCGGTGAGCTTCACCCTGCTGCAGGATCAGCTGCAGTCGGTGCTGGAGACGCTGTCCGAGCGGGAAGCCGGCGTGGTGCGGCTGCGGTTCGGGCTGACCGACGGCCAGCCCCGCACCCTTGACGAGATCGGGCAGGTGTACGGCGTCACCCGCGAACGCATCCGCCAGATCGAGTCCAAGACGATGTCCAAGCTGCGTCACCCGAGCCGCTCCCAGGTGCTGCGCGACTACCTGGACTGACCGGCAGCACCTCTAGGCGTCGCCCGAGCCCGCCGCTGGCGGGAACAAACCGCCAGGACCCGGCCGGTAGGCAACCACGTCGATGACGGCGTCCACCGGCAACGGCCCATACAGGTGCGGGAACAGCATCGCCTGCGGGTCGGTGGGTACCCCCGGCTCCCAGCGCACCGGCGCGTCGAGCCGCGCCGGATCGATCGACAGCAACACCAGGTCGGTACGGCCCCGGTACAGCCGGTTGGCGGGCAGATGCACCTGCTCGGGGGTGGACAGGTGCACGAACCCGTCACTACCTAACGAGGCCGGGCGCAGCTGGGCGTCCGGCTGCGCGCCCGCCCACTCCGCGGCGGTGCACAGGTGCACCAGCACCGGGGGCGTCGGCGGGGAGCTCGTTGTCACTGGCGCCACTTCCTTTGTCTCGTCGCCGACACCCCACCAGCCTGCCTGAGCTGGGCGTCCCGCGAGCGTGAGACACGACACAGCGGGACCGGGGAACAAGGCCTGACGCCCAAACGTCTGACACACTTGAGAGATACGCGAGAAACGGAGGAGCCATGAACGCGACTCTGACCAGTCCCGAACTCACCAGGGCTGATCGGTGTGATCGGTGCGGTGCCGCCGCACGGGTCCGCGCCACGCTGCCCTCCGGAGCCGAACTGCTGTTCTGCCAGCACCACGCCAACGAGCATGAGGCGAAGCTGATCGAGTTGGCCGCCGTGCTGCACGTCAGCGCCGAGCCGATCGACTCCTAACGAGCATCCGGGACACGCCCACCTGCCGAACTGGGCAGTGACGGCACTCGTCAGGAATGCTGGACGGGTCATGACTGGCCAGATTCCGAAACCCTCCCGCCACCACCTACTCCACATCGCTCGACGCACGTTGTCGAAGAGCTGGGACGATTCCATCTTCTCCGAGTCGGCCCAGGCGGGCTTCTGGTCGGTGCTGTCGCTGCCGCCGCTGCTGCTGGGCATGCTGGGCAGCTTGTCCTACATTGCGCCGCTGTTCGGCCCGGACACGTTGCCCACCATCCAGGACCGGCTGATCACGATGGCGAGCAGTTTCTTCTCCAAGAACGTCGTCACCGAGATCATCGAACCCACGGTCCGCGACATCGTCGCCAACGCCCGCGGCGAGGTGGTGTCGCTGGGTTTCGTGATCTCGCTGTGGGCGGGCTCGTCGGCGATCTCGGCCTTCGTCGACTCGGTGGTCGAGGCGCACGATCAGACCCCGCTGCGGCATCCGGTGCGGCAACGGTTCTTCGCGCTGGGGCTCTACGTGGCGATGCTGATCGTCGCGATCGCCGGCGCGCCGTTCGTCGCGCTGGGACCGCGCGCGGTGGTCGAGCACATTCCGGAGCGGTGGGCGAACTTGCTGCACTTCACCTACTACCCGGCGTTGGTGCTGGGTCTGCTGGTGGCGGTGACCCTGCTGTACCGGGCGTCGCTGCCCAAACCGCTGCCGTCGCATCGTCTGGTCGTCGGGGCCTTGCTGGCCACCACGGTGTTTGTGGTCGCCACGCTGGGCCTGCGGGTCTATCTGCGCTACATCACCAGCACCGGGTACACCTACGGCGCGCTGGCGACGCCGATCGCGTTCCTGCTGTTCGCGTTTTTCCTCGGCTTCGCGGTCATGTTGGGCGCCGAACTCAACGCCGCCATTCAAGAGGAGTGGCCGGCGCCGGTCACCCACGCGCACCGGCTGCGCAACTGGGTGCTGGCGCGGGTGTGGAAGCCCCGCCCGTCTACGGACCGGGCCGACACGGCCGGCGACCGGGCCGAAGAGGTCAGCCCTTCTTGAGCGTCTCGTAGATCCGTTTGCAGTCCGGGCAGACCGGGGAACCCGGTTTGGCCGAGCGGGTCACCGGAAACACCTCGCCGCACAGCGCCACCACGTGGCTGCCCATCACCGCGCTCTCGGCGATCTTGTCCTTCTTGACGTAGTGGAAGTACTTCGGGGTATCGCTGTCGGTCCCGTCGTCGACGCGTTCGTCGGTGTCGGTGCGCTCGATCGTCTGGGTCTGCATACCGCATATTCTGCCCGGAAGTGAGCACCTCCGGAAACCGGCTTGCCCCCGCGGCGGCCAGGTGTGGGACAGTAGACGGTATGAAGCACGGCTCCGAGCTGGGTTTCGACGACGACGGTCGGCCGGTGCTGATCACCGCGGCGGCGCCTTCCTATGAGGTGCAGCATCGCGCGCGGGTACGCAAATATCTGACCCTGATGGCGTTCCGGATTCCGGCGCTGATCCTGGCGGCGATGGCCTACGGCGCCTGGCACAACGGGCTGATCTCGCTGCTGATCGTGGTCGCCTCGATCCCGCTGCCCTGGATTGCGGTGCTGATCGCCAACGACCGACCGCCCCGCAGCCCCGACGAGCCGCGGCGATTCGACGACGCGCAGCGACGCACCCCGCTGTTCCCGACGGCCGAACGTCCGGCGCTGGAGCGGCCCCGGCCGCACCCGCCGCAACCCGACTCCGCGGCCGCCGACGGCGACGGTTCGTAGCCGCACGCCCACCGCGGGCGGTTCTTAACACATTCTCAGGTCATCGGCCTATTTCCGCACGTCAAACGGTGTGAGACGGCGCTTCGGCGGGAACTCTTGACTCGGGTTGGGCGTTAAACCCGATGACAGTTCAAGCCGATCAGGAGGTCGCCATGGCAAATGCCACCACAAGCCGGGTTGACAGCGATCTAGATGCTTCCAGCCCCGCCGCGGACCTGGTGCGCGTGTATCTCAACGGCATCGGCAAGACGGCGCTGCTGACCGCCGCCGACGAGGTTGAGCTCGCCAAGCGGATCGAGGCCGGGCTGTATGCCCAGCATCTGCTGGAAACCCGCAAGCGCCTCGGCGAGAACCGCAAACGCGACCTGCAGACCGTAGTGCGCGACGGCCAGGCGGCTCGTCAGCACCTGCTGGAAGCCAACTTGCGGCTGGTGGTGTCGTTGGCCAAGCGTTACACGGGCCGCGGCATGCCGCTGCTGGACCTGATCCAGGAAGGCAACCTGGGTCTGATCCGCGCGATGGAGAAGTTTGACTACGCAAAGGGATTCAAGTTCTCCACCTATGCCACCTGGTGGATCCGGCAAGCGATCACCCGCGGGATGGCCGACCAAAGCCGCACCATCCGGCTGCCGGTGCACCTGGTGGAGCAGGTCAACAAGCTGGCCCGGATCAAGCGGGAGATGCACCAGCAGCTGGGCCGCGAAGCCACCGACGAGGAACTCTCCGCGGAGTCCGGTATCCCGGCGGAGAAGATCGCCGACCTGCTCGAACACAGCCGCGACCCGGTGAGCCTGGACATGCCGGTGGGCTCAGACGAGGAGGCCCCGCTGGGCGACTTCATCGAGGACGCCGAGGCGATGTCCGCCGAGAACGCGGTGATCGCCGAGCTGCTGCACACCGACATCCGCAGTGTGCTGGCCACCCTCGACGAACGCGAGCACCAGGTGATCCGGCTGCGGTTCGGTCTCGACGACGGGCAGCCGCGCACCCTGGATCAGATCGGCAAGCTGTTCGGCCTGTCCCGCGAGCGGGTCCGCCAAATCGAACGCGAGGTGATGGCGAAACTGCGGCACGGTGAACGCGCGGACCGGCTCCGCTCGTACGCCAGCTGATCGACCTCTAGCAGTGTGCCCGCCGCGTCCCTTGCGGCGGGCACACTGCTGTCACCAGGAGTGTTAGATGACCATCCGCGCAGCTGGGCAAGTAGACTCGGCACCGACGGAGGATGCGGAATGAACGAGCTGGTTGATACCACCGAGATGTACCTGCGGACGATCTACGACCTCGAGGAAGAGGGCGTGACGCCGCTGCGTGCCCGGATTGCGGAGCGGCTTGAGCAGAGCGGGCCCACCGTCAGCCAGACCGTGTCCCGGATGGAGCGCGACGGGCTGCTGCGGGTCGCCGGTGACCGTCACCTGGAGCTCACCGACAAGGGCCGCACGCTGGCGATCGCCGTGATGCGCAAGCACCGGCTGGCCGAGCGGCTGCTGGTGGACGTCATCGGGTTGCCGTGGGAGGAAGTCCACGCCGAGGCGTGCCGCTGGGAGCACGTGATGAGCGAGGACGTCGAGCGCCGGCTGGTCAAGGTGCTCAACAACCCGACGACCTCACCGTTCGGCAACCCGATCCCGGGCCTGCTGGATCTGGGGGTCGGGCCGGAATTCGGCGCCGGGGACGCCAACCTGGTGCGGTTGACCGAGCTGCCGGCCGGGTCGCCGGTGGCGGTGGTGGTGCGGCAACTCACCGAACACGTGCAAGGCGACGTCGATTTGATCAGCCGGCTCAAGGACGCCGGGGTGGTGCCCAATGCCCGGGTGACCGTGCGGACGAACCCGGCCGGCGGCGTGACGATCCTGATGCCCGGCCACGCCGACGTGGACCTGCCCCACGAGATGGCGCACGCGGTCAAGGTCGAAAAGATCTAGCGCCTACACGACGCGGCGACTGTAGTCCTGCCGCGGCGGCAGCCGCACCCCCAGCCGATTCGCCAGCCGGTATCCGGTGCGGGCGAGTTGCCGGATCTTGTCCGGTCGCAATCCCGACTGCAGCGCGGTGTCCAGCATGCCGGCCATCCGGTGCGTCGGCTGGCAGCGCAGCGCGGCTTCCAACGACACCCCGGCCAGCGGCCCGTCGCCGCGGACGTAGGCGCTAAACGCCAGCAGCACCAGCGCCTCGACCCGCCACGGCTCCGGCAACACCCGCGCCAGCACCGCCCACAACTCCTCGGCCCCGGCGGCGCCCTCTCCGATCGCCAAGCCGTACAACGTGTCCCGGACCCGTACGTCGGTCAACGCGCACCCCACCGCGGCCAGTTGCGCGTCGTCGAGCTGCTGGCCGTCGGCCACCCGGGCCGCGGCGGCCACCGCGTCGCGGACATCGCGGCGGCCCTGACCGTCGGGGTCGGCGCGATGCGCCACCTCCCGCGCGGCCGCCCGCTCGGCCACCACGGCCCGCACCGCGGCCCGGCGGCCGTCGTCGACGGCGATGACCGCCTCCAGGTCCGCCCGCCGCGCGTACAGCCGCCGCCCGTCCAGCACCGCGGCCACCGCCAGCGGGGACGCCGCCGGATCGTCGACCACTCCCCTGGACCCGCAGCCGTCGACGCAGTGCCAGCGCCCGCCGGCGTCCACCCGGTCCACCACGTGCGCCGCCCACAACACGATGTCGTGCCGCGCCAACTCCTCGGTCAACGCCGTGCACACCAGCCGGTAGTCGAAGTTGCACACCGGACAGCGCGCCCCCTTCGCGTCGACGATCACCGCGATCGCGGCCTCGGGGCGGGCCGCGGCCGCGACCTGGGCCAGCTGCGGCATCCGTGCGGCGAGCCGGTCGGACAGGTTGACGCGCATCACCGATCCCAGTGCGCCGCCCTGCACGGAGACCAGGACCAGGGATTTTTCCGGCACGAAGCCCAGGATCGCCGGCAGCGCCGCGATCAGCGCGCCGGGGCGGTGCAGTTCGAAGTCAGGCCGATATGTCCTCATGGCGGCAACGCTGGCAACCGGCACCGTCATCGCACCCGCCGCCGCGGCCCGAAATCGCCAAGTTGGGGACGAACCCGCAACTGGGGATGGCGGGCCCCGCCGAGCCAAGGTGCGCAATTTGACGAATGGGCGTAGATGTCTATCTCATGGGTTCGATGCGGGAGTACGACGTCGTCGTGATCGGTTCGGGGCCGGGCGGGCAGAAGGCGGCGATCGCCTCGGCCAAGCTGGGCAAGTCGGTCGCGGTGGTCGAACGCGGCCGGATGGTCGGTGGGGTGTGCGTCAACACCGGAACGATCCCGTCGAAAACGTTGCGGGAGGCGGTGCTCTACCTCACCGGGATGAGCCAGCGCGAACTGTACGGCGCCAGCTACCGGGTCAAGGACCGCATCACCCCGGCCGACCTGCTGGCCCGCACCCAGCACGTGATCACCAAGGAGATCGACGTGGTGCGCAACCAGTTGATGCGCAACCGCATCGACCTGGTGCTGGGCCACGGCCGCTTCGTCGACCCGCACACCATCCTGGTCGAGGAGCACGGCAGCAGCGACAAGACCACCCTGACCGGCGACTACATCGTGATCGCCACCGGCACCCGGCCGGCCCGCCCGGCCGGGGTGGAGTTCGACGAGGAACGGGTGCTGGACTCCGACGGCATCTTGGACCTCAAATCGATCCCGGCGTCGATGGTGGTGGTCGGCGCCGGGGTGATCGGCATCGAATACGCCTCGATGTTCGCCGCGCTGGGCACCAAGGTGACCGTGGTGGAAAAACGCGACACCATGCTGGAATTCTGCGACCCCGAGATCGTCGAGTCGCTGCGGTTCCACCTGCGGGATCTGGCGGTGACGTTCCGGTTCGGCGAAGAGGTGACCGCCGTCGACGTCGGCTCGGCGGGCACCGTCACCACGTTGGCCAGCGGCAAACAGATCCCGGCCGAGACGGTGATGTACTCGGCGGGCCGGCAGGGCCAAACCGATCACCTCGACCTGCACAACGCCGGGCTGGAAACCGATCACCGCGGCCGGATCTTCGTCGATGACCAGTTCCAAACCAAGGTCGACCACATCTACGCCGTCGGCGATGTGATCGGTTTCCCGGCGCTGGCCGCGACCTCGATGGAGCAGGGTCGGCTGGCCGCCTACCACGCCTTCGGCGAGCCGACCGACGGGATGACCGAGTTGCAACCGATCGGCATCTACTCGATTCCGGAGGTGTCCTATGTCGGGGCCACCGAGGTGGAGCTGACCAAGGACGCGATCCCCTACGAGGTGGGGGTGGCCCGCTACCGCGAGCTGGCCCGCGGCCAGATCGCCGGCGACTCCTACGGCATGCTCAAACTGCTGGTGTCCACCGAGGACCTCAAGCTGCTGGGCGTGCACATCTTCGGCACCAGCGCCACCGAGATGGTGCACATCGGGCAGGCGGTGATGGGCTGCGGCGGCTCGGTGGAGTACCTGGTCGACGCGGTGTTCAACTATCCGACGTTCTCCGAGGCCTACAAGACGGCCGCGCTGGATGTGATGAACAAGATGCGGGCGCTCAACCAGTTCCGCAGTTAAGGCGTGTCGGGCCGCTCACGTGCGGCAATAAACCTGCCGGCCGCCGCGTTGGCACCGGGTAGGCGTGGGCGCCGACGGGCACCCACCGCAACTGGGGGACAATGGAACCTGGTGCTACCAACACCGTGGTGAGGAGGCGAAACCGATGGAGCAGGACCAACACCCAGATCACGGGCACCGCTACCAGCCGGAGCAGGGCGGAATGTACGAGCTGGAGTTCCCGTCGCCGCAGCTGTCGTCACCGGATGGCCGCGGCCCGGTGCTGATCCACGCGCTGCAGGGCTTCTCCGACGCCGGCCACGCGATCCGGCTGGCCGCCGGCCACCTCAAGGACGCATTGGACACCGAGCTGGTGGCCTCGTTCGCCATCGATGAGCTGCTGGACTACCGGTCGCGGCGCCCGCTGATGACGTTCAAGACCGACCACTTCACCGCCTACGACGAGCCGGAGTTGAGCCTGTACGCGCTGCACGACAGCGTGGGCACCCCGTTTCTGCTGTTGGCCGGCATGGAGCCGGACCTGAAGTGGGAGCGGTTCATCACCGCGGTCCGGCTGCTGGCCGAACGCCTCGGGGTGCGCCAGACCATCGGGCTGGGCACCATCCCGATGGCGGTTCCGCACACCCGGCCGGTGACGTTGACCGCGCATTCCAACAACCGCGAGCTGATCGCCGACCACACCCCGTGGATCGCCGAGGTGCAGGTGCCCGCCAGCGCCTCGAACCTGCTGGAGTACCGGCTGGCCCAGCACGGCCACGAGGTGGTCGGTTTCACCGTGCACGTGCCGCATTACCTGGCCCAAACCGA
This sequence comes from Mycobacterium sp. pUA109, assembly GCF_041287095.1. Taxonomy (NCBI): domain Bacteria; kingdom Bacillati; phylum Actinomycetota; class Actinomycetes; order Mycobacteriales; family Mycobacteriaceae; genus Mycobacterium; species Mycobacterium sp. pUA109. The sequence goes on from NZ_JBGGKS010000030.1 coordinate 36,732, forward strand.
CTATCCGGACGCCGCCCGGGCGCTGCTCGAACAGGTCGCCAAGACCGGTTCGCTGCAGCTGCCGCTGACCGCGTTGAGCGAAGCCGCCACCGACATCCGCGCCAAGATCGACGAGCAGGTCGAGGCGAGCCCCGAAGTGGCGCAGGTGGTCACGGCGCTGGAGCGCCAGTACGACACGTTCATGACCGCCCAGGAGAACCGGTCGCTGCTGGCGCGCGACGAGGACCTGCCCAGCGGTGACGAGCTCGGCGCGGAGTTCGAGCGGTTCTTGGCCGCCGAAGCCCGCAAGAAGAAGTCCGGCGACGACGACCAGAGCTGAGCGGCCACACGTAGAGTCGGCCTATGGGCATCGACGTGACGGTGGTGCGCGTTTTCACCGACGAGAACGACAACTTCGGCAATCCGCTCGGCATCGTCGACGCGGCCGCGGTGCCGCCCCCGGACCGCCAGCGGCTCGCCGCCGAATTGGGGTACAGCGAAACGCTATTCGTCGACCTGCCGGAAGCGGGGTCGACCAGCGCGCACGCCCGCATCTACACGCCGATGACCGAACTGCCGTTCGCCGGGCACCCCACCGTCGGGGTGTCGTGGTGGCTGCGCGAGCGGGGCAGCCCGATCCGCACCCTGCAGGTGCCGGCCGGCATTGTGCAGGTCGGCTACGAAGGTGCGCTCACCGTGGTCAGCGCCCGCTCGGAGTGGGCGCCCGAATTCGCCATCCACGACCTGGATTCGCTCGACGAGCTGGCCGCCGCCGATCCCGCCGAGTTTCCCGACGACACCCAGCACTACCTGTGGACCTGGACCGACCAGGAGAACGGGGCGCTGCGCGCGCGGATGTTCGCCGGCAACCTGGGCGTACCCGAGGACGAAGCGACCGGCGCCGCCGCGGTGCGCATCACCGATTACCTCAGCCGAGACCTCACCATTACCCAGGGCAACGGGTCGGTGATCTACACCCGTTGGAGCCCCGAGGGCTGGGTGCGCATCGCCGGCCGGGTGGCCAGCGATGGGGTGATGACGGTCGTCTAACGGTCGTCTAACCGGTCCGGTGCAACACCGCGGTCAGATGGTTTTGCCGCGGCTGGCCGACCGCACCCATCTCCAGGGTGTAAGACAGCTCGTCGCCGTCGAGCCGGTAGCGCCGGGACAGGGCGGTCACTTCCTTGGCGGTGGGGGCCAAACCGATGGTGGCGGCGGTCATCTCGAGTTCGATGACGTCGCCAGTGGCCGCCAAGGTGCCCACCTGGATCTCGGTGATACCGCTGGGATGGGCGAGCACCCATTCCACCCGACCCGGTTGCGGCACCCGCAGATAACCGGTCTCGGCGTGCAGCGGCAACCCGTCGGCGGCCGATTTGGTTTTCTGCCCGTAGCTCAAAAACGGCTTGCCGACGTGGCCGAACACCACGTCCTCGAGATAGTCGAACGAGTCGATGGTCGGGTACACCCCCGAGCCGCGGCCCGACCAGGTGCCCAATAGTGGAGCCAATGCCGCAAGGTTCGGGTGCAGGTCAGCCGTCATGGCGTCAGCCTACCTACCGCGAGCAGACGCAAACGCACCCCAAACACCGCGTTTTACGGTGCTTTTGCGTCTGCTCGGCCCACCAGCGCCCGGTGCTCACGCAGGGCCTCGATCTCCCGCTCAAAGTCGTCGGCCGACGTGAACGACCGGTACACCGAGGCGAAGCGCAGGTAGGCGACCTCGTCGAGTTCGCGCAGCGGGCCCAGGATCGCCAGCCCGACCTCGTGGCTGGGAATCTCCGGCGATCCGGCCGCGCGCACCGTGTCTTCGACCTGCTGGGCCAGCACGTTGAGCGCGTCATCGTCGACGTGGCGGCCCTGGCAGGCGCGGCGCACCCCGCTGATCACCTTCTCCCGGCTGAACGGTTCGGTGACACCGCTGCGCTTGACCACGGCCAACACCGCGGTTTCCACGGTGGTGAACCGCCGCCCGCATTCCGGGCAGGACCGGCGGCGTCGAATCGCCTGGCCTTCATCGGTTTCGCGGGAGTCGACCACCCGAGAATCGGGGTGACGGCAAAACGGGCAGTGCATGGCCGCTCCTTCGCCGCGCGGGCAGGGTGTCTGAGACGACTCCGAGCGTACCTGCGCGGCGTGCGGCGTCAGCAGTGGCGGTACCACCACTCACCCGATCGGCGCGATCAGGGTCTGGCCGGCGTCCAGTGCCGCCGAGTCCAACCCGTTGAGTTCCCGGATCCGGTCGGCGACCTGACGGGTGGACGCCCCGGGCGCCACCCGCGCGGCGACGTGCTGCAGGGTTTCGCCCGGCTCGACGCGCACCACGGCCAGCCGGTCGGGCACCGGCGCCGGGTGGTTGGCCGCCGCCCCGAATTGCGCGATCAGGCCCAGCCACACCGTGATCAGGGCGGCCAGCATGGCCAGCGCCGCCGTCGTCCCCGGGGTGATCGGGCGCCGACGGTGCGGACCCCGCGACACCAGCACGCCGGTCCCCCGGTAGCGCAGCGGCGCACCGGCCGGCCGCGGCCGCGGCGGACGCACCTGCTCGCTCATCCGGCCGTTCGGGTGTACCCGGACCGGCCGACGCGGCATCACCCGGCGCGGCGGGGCGGTCTCGATGAGTGTCATGGGAGCTCCTTCCTCCGACGCAATCGCTCCTGTGTTCGAACTATAGTCGATCACGTGTTCGATGCACGAACATGTGATCGAACTGTTGTCGAACTCTAGACCGACCCACCGACAACACCGGTCACATGAGTCCCAGGCCCCGGTGGCGCGACACTTGTCGAACAGGTGTTTGAGAATCGGCTGCTGCGGGTCTACATTCGTTCCTATGAGCGACAGCAGCGACACTTCGGGCCCCGGCGATCGGGACCAAGGTTCCGATAAGCCACTGGATACGACGCTGACCGCGCGGCAGCGCACCATCCTGGACGTCATCCGCGCCTCGGTCACCAAACGCGGCTACCCGCCCAGCATCCGGGAGATCGGCGACGCCGTCGGGCTGACCTCCACCTCCTCGGTGGCGCACCAGCTGCGCACCCTGGAACGCAAGGGGTACCTGCGCCGCGACCCGAACCGGCCGCGGGCGGTCGACGTGCGCGGCCCGCACGGCACCGTCGCCGCGGTGGCGCCGGTCGACACCGACGTCGCCGGCTCCGATGCCCTACCCGAGCCGGCCTACATCCCGGTGCTGGGCCGCATCGCCGCCGGCGGGCCGATCCTCGCCGAGGAGGCCGTCGAAGATGTGTTCCCGCTGCCCCGGGAGCTGGTCGGCGAGGGCGCGCTGTTTTTGCTCAAGGTGGTCGGCGAATCCATGGTCGACGCGGCGATCTGCGACGGCGACTGGGTGGTGGTGCGTCAGCAGAACGTCGCCGACAACGGCGACATCGTCGCGGCGATGATCGACGGGGAGGCCACCGTGAAGACGTTCAAGCGCACCGGCGGCCAGGTGTGGCTGATGCCGCACAACCCGGTGTTCGACCCCATCCCCGGTAACGACGCCGCCGTGCTGGGCAAAGTCGTCACGGTGATCCGCAAGATCTAGACGGGTGCGCTTTAGTCGGCCTTGACGAAACCGTTGAACTGGGCCACTTCCTCGCTGGCGAACCAAATTTCGGCGGCTTTTTCGAAGTACGCGGGGCTGTCGGGGGTGTAGTACAGGCCGGACACGGTATTGGCCTTGACCGGATACCCCTCCGGCGCCTGATAGGGGTCATCGAGCGGAAGGTGCACCGCTGGATAGGCCTCCCCGTCGTAGCCGGGTGACTCCGGGGCGTCGTCGTCGGCGGCGCCCAACGCCGCGTGCCGCCCGGTCTGCGGCTCCGGCGCGCCCTGCACCTCCGACGAGGTCGGGATGCGGGTCGGCGCGGTGTCGACCGCGTCGGGGTCCTCGGCCTCCTCGAGTTCGTCGGCTTCCGCGTCGTCGACCGGCGCTTCGCCGAAGCCGCCCGCCGACCCGCCGGGCGTGGGCATCCAGCTGTCGTCGGGTCCGGTCCCGCCGAACAGGTCCACCCCCGACGGCGGCCCGCCGGGCTCCTCGCCGTAACCGCCCGGCTCCTCGCCGTAACCGCCGGGCTCCTCGCCGTAGCCAGCGGGGAACCGCGAGAGGCGCACCGTGGTTCCGGGTTCCTCGGCCTCCGCCGACCACCGCTCGTCGTCCTCGGCGTCATAGCCGATGCCCGGCGCGGCACCGTTGGCGACCGCGCCGGCCGTCGCGCGACGACGCCCGTTGCGGCGCAACAGGAATCGTTCGGCCTTGCGTCGCCGCTGCCACCACAGCCCCGCCAGCAGCGGCAGCAACACCAGCGCGGCCAGCGCGACGGCCAGCCACCACCAATGCCAGCCGGGCCCGGTGCCGCCGCCACCGTGGTGACTCAGCGCGGGACCGCTCGGCGCGTTCTGGCCCGGCACCTGCAGCCCCGCCAGCTGGCCGGCCAGGTTTTCCGGGTCGGTGCTGAACCGGTTGGCGACCCGGTCCCAGGAGATGGTGCCGCCGGTGAATTTCTGTGAGACCACGTTGCCGTCGACCGATTGGTCGCCCACCGGCGCGCCCAGCTTCCCGGACGCGCCGCCGAGCTTGTCCCACGCGACCTTCATCGCACCGCGCACCACGAAGGCGCCATGATCGGGGCTGAAGAAGATCACCGGCTTGTCCTCGCCGGAGAAGGTGCTGACCCGGCTGCCCGGGATCGGCCCGTCGGCCTCGCTGCTGACCGGGAAGCCCAGATCGCTACCGGCCGGCCCGCCCAGGGACTCGTATTTCGCCAGCACGTCGCCGGAGACGGCGTTGGCCCCGGTGGCCGGGGAGAAGAAGACCTTGCCGCCGGCGAAGTCTTGGCCCGCACCGTCGGTGCCGACCGTGTATTGGTCGCCCTGTTTGGCGCCCAGCGGCCCGGAGGCGCCGCCGGCCGCCCGCCACGCCCGGTTGATGGACGCGGTCGCGTCGATTGGGACCTGCAAGTCCTTGAGGTCGCCAGCCAGCTCGGGCGGATCGGTGCTGAATGCCTTGGTCACCCGGTTCCACGACACCTGACCACCGCTGAACTTCTGGGTGATCACGTCGCCGTCGGTGGTTTCGTCGGCAACCGGGACGCCCAGCGTGCCCGACGAACTGCCCAACTTGTCCCACGCGGCGTTGATCGCCCCGCGCACCACGAAGGCGCCGTGCTCGGGGGTGTAGAAGAGCACCGGGTGATCGGCGGCGTCGAAGGTGATCGACCGACTGTCCGGGCTGGCCAAGCCGGGGGCCTCATCGACGTTCGGGAAGCCCAGGTCGCTGTCGGCGGGACCGCCCAGCGACTCGTACTTCTGCAACACCGCGCCGTACATCGCGCGGGCACCGGTGGCCGGGGTGTAAAACATCTTCCCGCCGGCGAAGTCCTCGGCGAAGCCCTCCCCGATCGGATAGACATCACCTTGCCGCGCGCCGAGTTCGGAATTGTCCCCGCCGGCGGCGTCCCACGCGGCGCTGATGGCGTCGGCGGCGTCGGACTCCGGAGTCGCCGCGGCGGTGGGTGCCCACAGCACGACGGTTGCCGCCGTGGTCAGCAGGCCGAGCGCCGCACGTACGGCCGCCCTGCCTAGTCGCCCTCTCTGCCCAGTCACCAAACCTCCCCGGCCGCCCATATGCCGCTGTCTGTCACGTCGCGGATAACTATTGCGTCGCCGGACACAAATTGCGAACGCGTGCCTCCGACATTACGAAAATAGATGCACAACCGATGTTCAATTGATGCAGGTTTGCGCGTGTCGCTCATTCGGGCTCGGTTGAGCTCACCCACGCCGGGCCGACACCGAGGTGGCGCTCACTACCGTGAAGGGCATGCGCGCAGTTCCGGTTTACGCCTCCGTCACTGGACGCGCCGACGGCCCGGCGGTGGTGCTGTCCAACTCGCTGGGCGCCACCCACCGCATGTGGGATGCCCAGCTCGACGACCTGGCGCGGCGGTTCCGGGTGATCCGCTACGACACCCGCGGCCACGGCGCCTCCCCCGTTCCGGCCGGCCCGTACTCGATCGACGATTTGGCCGGCGACCTGATCGCCCTGCTGGATCGGCTCGGTGTGGGCCGCGCGCACCTGGTCGGGCTGTCGCTGGGCGGGATGACCGCGATGCGGGTGGCCGCCCGCCACCCTGACCGGGTGGACCGGCTGGTGCTGCTGTGCACCGCGACCAGCCTGCCGCCGGCCGCCAACTGGGCGGAGCGGGCCGCGACGGTGCGCGCCCACGGCGCCGGCGCCGTCGCCGAATCCGTGGTGCAGCGGTGGTTCACGCCCGGGTATCTGGCCGCCCACCCCGACGTCAAAGCGGCGCACCAGGCCATGGTCGCCGCCACCCCCGCGCAGGGGTACGCCGGCTGCTGTGCGGCGATCGGGCCGCTCGATCTGCGCGCCGACCTGGCCTCGATTGCCGCGCCGACGCTGGCGATCGCCGGCGCCGACGATCCGGCGACGCCGCCGGCCAAGCTCACCGAGATCGCCGACGGGGTCCGCGACGGCCGGCTGCTGGTCGTCGCGGATGCCGCCCATCTCGCCAACGTCGAGCAGCCCGGGATCGTCACCCCGGCCCTCCTGGAGCATCTGGCGCCGTCGTGAGCCGTCCGGGTAGCGCACGAGTACGCCGAGATCGACGTTTCGTAGCAAAAGCGCGAGTGCCGGCCGCGAAAACGTCGATCTCGGTGCAACCCGGCGCGGACCGCGGCTACACGCCGAGGCTGCGCCCGATGATCTCCTTCATGATCTCGGTGGTGCCGCCGTAGATCGTCTGCACCCGGGAATCCAGGAAGGCCCGGGCGACCCCATATTCGCGCATGTAGCCGTAGCCGCCGTGCAGCTGCAGACACCGGTCGATGAGCTCCACCTGCTTTTCGGTGGCATACCACTTGGCCATCGCGGCCTGCTCGACGGTCAGCTTCTCCTCCAGGTGCAGCTTGATGAACTCATCGACCATCATCCGCACCACGGTGGCCTCGGTGGCCAGCTCGGCCAGCACGAATCGACTGTTCTGGAAGCTGCCGATCGGTTTGCCGAACGCCTTGCGCTCCTTGGTGTATTGGATGGTGTCCTCGAGCACCTTCTCCATCGCGGCGGCGGCCATGATCGCGATCGAGATCCGTTCCTGCGGCAGGTTCTGCATCAGGTAGATGAAGCCCAGGCCCTCCTGGCCGAGCAGGTTCTCGGCGGGCACCTTGACGTCGGTGAACGACAGCTCGGCGGTGTCCTGGGCGTCCAAGCCGATCTTGTCGAGGTGGCGGCCGCGTTCGAAGCCCTCCATGCCGCGCTCGACCACCAGCAGCGAGAAGCCCTGGGCGCCCTTCTCCGGATCGGTCTGGGCGACCACGATCACCAGGTCGGAGTGGATGCCGTTGGTGATGAACGTCTTCGAGCCGTTGAGGATGTAGTGGTCGCCCTGCTTGACCGCCTTGGTTTTGATGCCCTGCAGGTCGCTGCCGGTGCCCGGCTCGGTCATCGCGATCGCGGTGATCAGCTCGCCGGTGCAGAACTTCGGCAGCCAGCGCTGCTTTTGCTCCTCGTTGGCCAGCCGCAGCAGATACGGCGCGACGACGTCGTTGTGCAGGCCGAACCCGATGCCGCTGTAGCGGCCGGCGGTGGTTTCCTCGGTAATGATCGTGTTGTAGCGGAAGTCGGGGTTGCCGCCGCCGCCGTACTCCTCGGGCACCGCCATCCCCAAAAAGCCCTGCTTCCCGGCCTCCAGCCAGACGCCGCGGTCGACGATCTTGGCCTTCTCCCACTCCTCGTGGTGCGGGGCGACGTGGCGGTCCAAGAACGCGCGGTAGGACTCGCGGAACAGCTCGTGTTCCGGCTCGAACAGGGTGCGCTGGTATTTGACGGCGCTGGTCATGTGGCCTCCGAGGTCTGAGGGAATGGGCAACGAACCTTCCCCGAAGATATACCAACCAGGTGGTTGGTCGGTCGGCGGGCCGGGTCCCCGGGCTACGGCGGCGGCCTGACACTGCTGGCCGTCAATCAGCCATCTGGACCGGCACCTGCTCGACGACAACTCCGACCGCCTCATATGTGGACCGCGCCCGCGCATCCCTGGTCGCCAGCGGTACATCGTGCTCACGAGCCGCTAGCGCGACTAGGGCGTCGTAGGTCGCGCCACCGGTCACCCCCTTGCTGGCGCACTCCCGGTGGGATGATCGCGCGGCCCGAGCCGAGAGCACCAGCGGTTGAACGAAGTTGTCGTCAATGAGTTGCACCGCATCGGGTGCGGACACGCGCGCATCGCCAGGCAGCCGAGTCAGCACCGCATACGTCTCGGCGAGACTGTGGCCACTCAGGCACAGTGTCCGGCCGCGGGCCCACGCGGCAACCTCCGCATGGTGCTGATGGTTAGCGACAAGCAGCGGTACCGCAACGCTGGTATCGACCGCCACGACAACCGGCGCCGTCAACGGCGCCCCGCATCGATGAGCGCAAACATCGTCTCGTCACTGACGGCGGTGTCGCTGTGAGCGACTAACCGACCGGTCGCATCGCGTACAAGTCTGGCGGTACGGCCGCCGGGCGTGATCTGCACCCCGTTGCCGTACTGCGAAATGTCGACCACCGTTCCCGGTGTGAGACCCAATGCGTCGCGCAGCGGTTTGGGCACCACAATGCGGCCCACGGAATCAATCACAGCCTCCATTGGGATCATGATACCAACGAGATCCCAGTCGACAATTCAGCCAAGCCATCGATCGAACTGGCAGGGCCGACCCCTCACCTGCCCCGACGGGATGAAGCCCCATGCCGTGTCCAACCTGCGGGGTTGCGCCCCCGGCACCTACGACGTCGGATGGGGCCGGCCGGCTTGGCTCCGACGGGCGCGGCGGCGACCGTCACCGCGCGGCGTGCCGGTGTGACCGCGGCCGTGCTGCTGGCCTTGCCCCTGGCCCGGACCGCCACCGCGTCGCCGCCGGCGGCCCCCCTCGGTGCGCCGCGCCTGCCCGGCGGCGGGCTGCACCGGCGCGACCACTTTCGGGGCGGGCGCCTGCAGCGGGGCGACCTCGCCGACCAGGGCGTGCACCGGCGCGCAGTCGGCGGTGACCTGCTGCGGCGCGACGGTGATCCCGGCGCGGCGCAGCAGCAGCTGGGTGTCCCTGCGCTGCTCGGGCAGCACCACGGTGACCACGTCGCCGGCGGAGCCGGCTCGGGCGGTGCGGCCGGAGCGATGCAAATAGGCCTTGTGCTCGGCCGGCGGATCCACGTGCACCACCAGCTCGACCTCGTCGACGTGCACCCCGCGCGCGGCGATGTCGGTGGCCACCAGCACCCGGGCCTGGCCGGCGGTGAACGCGGCCAGGTTGCGCTCGCGGGCCGGCTGGGACAGGTTGCCGTGCAGATCCACCGACGGCACCCCGGATTCGGTCAGCTGCCGGGCCAGCTTGCGGGCCTGATGTTTGGTGCGCAGGAACAGGATCCGGCGCCCGCTGCCCGACGCCAGCCGGTGCACCAGGTCCTTCTTGTCCTGGGCCCCCGCGACGTGGAACACGTGGTGGGTCATCGCCGGCGGTGGCGCGTCGACCTCGTCGACCGAGTGCAACACCGGGTTGTGTAGGAACCGCCGCACCAGTTTGTCCACCCCGTTGTCCAGGGTCGCCGAGAACAGCAGCCGCTGCCCCCCGGCCGGGGTCGCCGCCAGGATGCGGGTCACCCCGGGCAGAAACCCGAGGTCGGCCATGTGGTCGGCTTCGTCGAGCACGCTGATCTGCACCGCGTCCAGGCTGATCAGGCGTTGTTTCATCAGGTCCTCGAGCCGCCCGGGGCAGGCCACCACCAGGTCGACGCCCGCCTTGAGCGCGGCCACCTGACGGGTCTGCGACACCCCGCCGAAGATCGTGGTGACCGTCAACCCGCGGGCCTTCGCCAGCGGCTCCAGTGTCGCGGTGATCTGGGTGGCCAGCTCGCGGGTGGGTGCCAGCACCAGGCCGGTCGGTCGGCTGGGCTGCCGTTTGGTGTCGGTGAGCCGGGTCACCAGCGGCAGCGAAAACGCCAGCGTCTTGCCGCTGCCGGTCTTGCCGCGGCCCAGCACGTCGCGGCCCGCGAGGCTGTCCGGCAAGGTCGCGACCTGGATGGGGAACGGGCTGGTGATGCCGCGCTCGGCGAGCACCCGCACCAGCGGCCCGGGCACGCCGAGGTCAGCGAAGGATGAAGTTGTGGTCATGTGGGGCATGCCTTTCCGGCATCGGTTGCCCGCATCGCCGCGACGACGGCGTCTGGCGGATGGGGGCACAAGGTGGCGAGATTGCCGGTGGGCAAAATCGATCGCCGCGAGAAGAGCTTGTGCGGATGCAGCGCACCGGTCCGCGGTGGGGCCGAACGGGTGACTAAGCGTTCCACGACGTATTGGCGCCATCGGTGACGCCAACGTTGCCGCTCAGCCTACCGCATGAGCGCGACGGCCCGTGATTACGCACCGGCCCGCGGGCGGCGAGCCCGCCCCGCGCGTACCGACCGGTCCGTGAAAGCTACGGCACCTCAACGCTTTTTCGGGTGCAGCGAGGCTTCCACCGCTGAGGGATGCTCCGCCTTGGCGCGCTTGGCGGCGCGCTTTTCCTTCAGCGACTTGCCGGGCTTTTTCGACGTGATGTGCCGGGGCGACTTGTCAGACACTGCTGACCCCTTCACTGTGGGGCCTGGTTGGTCCCGATCCACCGAGCCTACGCTCGCGTTCGGTGCCTAGCAGCCGCTCGTTCGTGACTGTGCGGCTGCATACGCCTCAGCGGCGTATCGCGTATGAAACCGCACACTCGGCGCAATTAGCGCACCTCAGAAGGTGGCGAACTCGCGCACGCTGGCGGCCAGCGCCGCGGGCACCCGGGCCTTGACCCGGGTGCCGCCGGCGCCGTGCTCGGTGGCGTCCACCCGGCCCTCGTTGTGCAGCCGGGCCACCAGATCGCCGCGGTCATAGGGGATGGTGACGTCGACGGTGGTGTCGGTGGAGGCCACCAGCTCCCCCATCCGCTGCCGCAGCCGGTCCACCCCGTCCCCGGTGTGCGCCGACACGAACACCGCCTCGGGCAGCGCCCGGCGCAGCTGCGCCAACGCCAAATCCCCGGCGGCGTCAATCTTGTTGACCACCAACAGTTCCGGCACCGACTGATGCCCGACGCCGTCGTACTCGGCGATCACCTCGCGCACCACCTGGCGCACGGCGTCGATCTGGGCCAGCGGGTTGGCGTCGGAGCCGTCCACCACGTGCACCAGCAGGTCGGCGTCGGCGACCTCCTCCAGGGTGGAGCGGAACGCCTCCACCAGCTGGGTGGGCAGGTGCCGCACGAACCCGACGGTGTCGGTCAGCACGAACGGCCGCTCGTCGTCGAACTGCCCGCGCCGGGTGGTGGGTTCCAGCGTCGCGAACAACGCGTCCTGCACCAGCACCCCGGCCCCGGTCAACACGTTGAGCAGGCTGGACTTGCCGGCGTTGGTGTAGCCGACGATCGCGATCGAGGCCACGTCGCTGGCCCGCCGGCGGCTGCGCTGGGTGTCGCGGACCTGCTTCATCGCCTTGATGTCGCGGCGCAGCTTGGCCATCCGCTCCCGGATGCGGCGCCGGTCGGTTTCGATCTTGGTCTCGCCGGGCCCGCGCAGCCCCACTCCGCCGCCGCTGCCGCCGGCGCGTCCCCCGGCCTGCCGTGACATGGACTCACCCCAGCCCCGCAGCCGCGGCAGCATGTACTCCATCTGCGCCAGCGCCACCTGCGCCTTGCCTTCGCTGCTGGTGGCGTGCTGGGCGAAAATGTCGAGGATCAGCGCGGTGCGGTCAATCACCTTGACCCGCACCGCCTTTTCCAGCGCGGTCAGCTGCGCCGGGGACAGCTCGCCGTCGCAGATGACGGTGTCGGCGCCGGTCGCCAACACCACCTCGCGCAGCTCGACGGCCTTGCCGGAGCCGATGTAGGTCGACGGGTCCGGCTTGTCGCGGCGCTGGATCAGGCCCTCGAGCACCTGCGAGCCGGCGGTTTCGGCCAGCGCGGCCAGCTCCACCATGCTGGCTTGGGCGTCGGCGGCGCTGCCCTCGGTCCATACGCCGACCAGCACCACCCGCTCCAGGCGCAGCTGGCGGTATTCGACCTCGGAGATGTCGGCGAGCTCGGTGGACAGGCCCGCGACCCGGCGCAACGCCGAGCGGTCGTCGAGGGCGAGTTCACCGGTGCTGGGGATGTCGGGATAGCTCATAGTCAATACCCGATGGTGCCCGCACCGGCGCGATTGTGCACCCGAATTAAAGCGCGCACCACCACTCCTCCGCGATGTCGCCGTGGGCCACCAGCACCGACGGCCCGCGCAGGTAGCTGGTGGCGTCGGTGATGGTGACGGTGACCTCACCGCCCGGGATGCGCACCGCCAGCGTTCCGGTGGTGGCGCCGGCCCAGGCCAGCGCGGCGACGGTGGCGGCGACCGTTCCGGTGCCACACGACCGGGTTTCGCCGACCCCCCGCTCGTGGACTCGCATCGTCACCGCGCCGTCGTGCGGTGCGGTCAGCACCTCCACGTTCACCCCGTCGGGGAACTGCGCGGCGTCGAAGCGGACCGGGGCGCCCACATCTAGGGCGGCCAACTCGTCGACGGTCAGGTCGGAGTCCACACACGCCAGGTGCGGGTTGCCGACGTCGATCGCCAGCCCGGCGAACGGCCGACCGCCGACGATGGCGTCCCCCACCCCCAGCTCGTTGGTCTTGCCCATCTCCACGGTCACCTCGGCGCGGGTCGCGTCGAGGTGATGCATCACCACCGGGCGCGGCCCGGCCAGCGACCCGACCAGGAATTCGTCGCGGTCCTCCAGCCCGGCGGCGCGCAGGTAGTGGGCGAACACCCGCACCCCGTTGCCGCACATCTCGGCGATCGAGCCGTCGGCGTTGCGGTAGTCCATGTACCAGTCGGCGGCGGTGACCCCGTCGGGCAGGCGGTCCAGCACCCCGGCCGCCAGCGCCGCACCCGCGGTGGTGACCCGCAGCAGCCCGTCGGCGCCCAGCCCGCGGCGCCGGTCGCACAGCGCGGCCACCGCCGCGGGGGTCAGCTGCCGGTGGGCGTCGAGGTCGGGCAGCAGCACGAAATCGTTTTGGGTGCCGTGCCCCTTGGCGAACCTCACCTGCTCAGGATACGTGCCGCCACGCGGTTGCCACCGCCTCGAGGAGGCCCGCCGCGGTGGCGTCCAGCCAGTGGATCCGGTGGTCGCGGCGAAACCACGACCGCTGCCGCCGCACGTAGCGGCGGGTGCCGATGAACGTCGGTTCCCGCGCGGCGGCGCCGTCGCCGCCCGCGTCCAGGTCGGCGATCACCTGCGCATAGCCCAGCGCCCGGGCGGCGGTGACGCCGTCGCGCAGCCCGCGCCCCAGCAGGGTGCGCACCTCGTCGACCAGGCCGTGCGCGAACATCGTGTCGGTGCGGGCGGCCAGCCGCTCGTCGAGAAGCGCGGTGTCGCAATCCAATCCGATGATCACGGTGTCCCAGCGGGGGGCGCCGATCACCGGGGCCGACGCGGCGAACGGCTGGCCGGTCAGTTCCACCACCTCCAGCGCCCGCACGATGCGTCGCCCGTCGGTGGGCAAGATCGCCGCGGCCGCCGTCGGGTCGACCCCGGCCAGCTCGGTGTGCAAAGCGGCCACCCCCACCTCGGCCAGCCGCCGCTCGTAGCGGGCCCGCACCGCCGGGTCGGTCGCCGGAAACGCCCAGTCGTCCAGCAGCGCTTGCAGGTAGAGCATCGAGCCGCCCACCACTACCGGCACCGCCCCGCGCGCCGCGATCGCCTCGACGTCGGCGGCGGCGGCCTGCTGGTAGCGGGCGACGGTCGCGGTTTGGGTGACCTCGAGCACGTCGAGCTGGTGGTGCGGGATGCCGCGGCGCTCGGCGACCGGCAGTTTCGCGGTGCCGATATCCATCCCGCGGTAGAGCTGCATGGCGTCGGCGTTCACGATCTCGCCGCCCACCCGCTCGGCGACGTCGAGCGCTAATGCGGACTTGCCGGTGCCGGTGGGCCCGACGATCGCGATGGGTCTCACGGCTGCCAGACGCCGGCGAAGTAGCCGACCCCGTAGGGGGCACCGCAGTACAGTTCCTTGGCCGAGCGCGGCCCCGGCTCGGCCAGCCCGGCCAGCGCCGCGTAGCCGACCCGGCCGGCGACCTGGGCGGGCAGGTCGGTCAGGGCGGCGGTGTCGCCGCGGCCGAGGGCGTCGTCGAGCCGGCGTTGCAGCTCGCCGTCGCCGGGGTGGTAGCCGCCGGGGGCGGCCGCGGTCAAGGTGGTGGCGCCGTCGGCGAGGACCAGTACCCCGATCGGGTCGGCGGCGTCGTCGAGTTCAGCGCGCAGCCGCCGGCCGTGGCGGCGGGCCGCGGCCACGTCGTCGCCGTAGATGCGGACCTGCACGGCGGCGTCGGGGTGGGTCTGCCCCCGCACCCAGCCGGCGATCAGCGCGCACAGCGGCACCGCGACCGGGTCGCCGCCGGCCTGCGGGGACAGCCGCACCCGCACGTCGGCCCCGAACCCGGCTAATGTGCCGACCGCCTCGGGGCCGATCACGGCGTCGGTGCGGCCCGCGCCGAGCGCAACCCAGCGCGGCGGCAACGCGGCGGCGGCGGTGAGCACGGCGTCACGCAGCTCGGTCAGCTCCACAGCGGCGGCACCGACCAGTGCGGGCACCAGCACCGGTGCCGACGGGATGATCGCGATGGTGCCTAGCACGCCACCAAATTAACGGTTCACCACCGCGGCGGGTTCGCCGGTGGCTTCCCCGCCCCGGGGGTGGACCGTCATGGTGGCGGCCTCGCCGCGAGCCAACGCCGCGGTCGCCACGATTACCAGCAGCACCGCCGCAACCAGCGCGAAATCCTGCGGACCATCGATCCGCAGCGTCTCCCCGAGCACCGTGATTCCCAGTACCGAACCCACCACCGGCTTTGCCACGATCATCGTCGGCATCGAGGCGGTCAAGGAACCGGCACGAAACGCCGACTGCTGCAGCATCATCCCGGCCAGCGCAGCCAGGATGCAGCCATACACCTCGGGCGCACCCAGCACCGCCCCCACCCCGTGCCCGATCACCTCGATAACGCCCTTGACCAGCACCGCGAACAGCGCCATCGACGCCCCCGCCACCGCCGCCAGCAACACCGCGGCGACCGGGCGTCCCGACCAGATCCGCGCCCCCAACAGGCACAGCGCCACCACCGGTCCGCCCACCGCCCCGACCACGATCCAGGTCTCCGCCGGAGCCCGGTTGAGACCAGCCGTGGGATCGCCGACGGTCACCACCACCGCCAATGCGCCGGCCAGCAACGCCGCCCACCGCCACTGCCAGCGGGTCACCGGCTGACCGCTCTGCCGCGCGTAAATCGGCAACGCAAACAGCAGCGCCGCCACCTGCAGCCCGGTCACCAACAGCACCGACCCCAGCGACAGGGCCGCGGCCTGTAAGGCGTAATTGGCCACCGCCGCCGCGGCGCCCAGCTGCCAGCGACGGTCGCGCACCGACATGCGGAACAGCGCGAGGTGCCCGACCGGATTGTCGGTGATCTCCTGCGCGGAGCGCTGGCGGATCACATTGCCGATCGCGCAGGCCAGCGCGGCCGCCAAAGCCAGCAATACCGCCATATCCGCCTTCGCCATCACGTGTGCTCCTCGCTACCGAACGAGCGGCGTTACAGCGACGCCATGGCCAGGGCCTTGTCGCTGCCCTCGGCGTTGGCCGCCAGCGTGGCCGCTTCGCCGCGGGCCAGCGCCGCGGTGGCGACGATGATGAGCACCGCCCCGGCCGCCACCGCCACATTCTCGACGCCGCCGGCATCGATCGTCTCCCCGAGCAGCAGCACACCGAGTGCGGCGGCCACCATCGGCTTGGCCACCGTCATGGTCGGCATCGAGGCGGTCAGCGCGCCGGCCCGAAACGCCGACTGCTGGAAGATCATCCCGGCCAGCGTCGCCAGCAGCCACGGAACCAGCTGGGGTGCGGTCAGCACCGCGAGGAATCCGTCGTGTTGCAGCGTGTTGACCAGCACCTTGGTCAGCACCGCGAACGCCGCCAGCGAGGTGCCGGCCACCACCGCCAGCAGCACCGCCGCGGCCGGCCGGCCGACGAAGGCCCGTGCCGCCAGCACACAGCCAACCAGCACCGCGCCCAGCGCCACGGCGACCGCGATCCAGGTGCCGGCCGGGGCGGGCTCCGCCCCCGGGGACGGGTCGCCGACCACGACGACCACCGCCAACGCGGCGGCGAGCAGCGCCGCCCAGGTCCACTCCCGGCGGCTGACCCGGTGCCGGGTCAGCCGGGCGTAGATCGGTAAGGCGAACAGCAGCGCCGTCACCTGCAGCCCGGTCACCAGCATCACCGATCCGGCCGCCAACGCGGCCGCCTGCAGCGCGTAATTGGCGACGGCCGCCCCGCCGCCGCCCCACCAGCGCGGATCGCGCAGCGACATCCGGAACAGCTCGAGGTGGCCGACCTCGTCGTCGGTGATTTCTTGCGCGGAGCGTTGCCGGATCACATCGCCGACCGCGGACGCCAGGGCGGCGCATAGCGCCAAAAGCGCCGCGATGATGTTCGCGGGCTGCATAGACGGCCTCCTCAACCCATGTCCCGGCCCGGCCAGCGGTACACCCCGGTGACCGGGCACGCCAGTGTGGCTGGACAACGTCAAGGTGTGGCGCGTCGCGCGCCGAAACTCTGCAAGTTATTGCTGGGAACGATACCGGTCAGTGACCCGCGGACCGGTTAGCCGCGGCGGCCATGTCGTCGGCGCGGTCGAGCTGCGCGTCGGCGGCCTCGTCGCGGGCCAGCGCCGCGGTCGCCACGATCATCACGACCACCGCCGCGACCAGGGTCGCCCAGCCCAGCTTGCCGGGCCGCAACACCTCACCGAGCAGCGCGACCCCCAGCACCGAGGCCACCACCGGTTCGGTCACCGTCATCGTCGGCAACGTGACGGTCAGCGCGCCGGCCCGAAACGACGACTGCTGAAACACCGTCCCGGCCGTGGCCACCACCAGCCACGCATACAGTTCCGGTGACCGCAGCAGCGGCAGCGGGCCGCGGCCGAGCAGGTCGACGACCCCCTTGGTGAGCACCGCGAACAGCCCCCACGACGACGCCGACACCACCGCCAACAGCACCGCCGCCACCCGCCCGGGCCGATACCGCGCCCCCAGCATGCACAGCACCAGCACCGGCCCGAACACGGCGGCCACCGCGATCCAGGTGCCCAGCGACGCCCGCGCCTGACCGGCGGTGGGATGGCCGGCGACGACGATGACCGCCACCGCGGCGGCCAGCAGCGCCGCCCACCGCCACTCCGCGCGGGTCACCCGGTGACCGGCCAGGTGTGCGTTGATCGGCAGCGCGAACAGCAGCGAGGTCACCAACAGCGCCTGCACCAGCAACACCGAGCCCAAGCCGAGGGCGGCGGCCTGCAACCCGAACCCGGCGGCCGACACCAGGGTGCCCGACCACCACCGGGTGTCCCGCAACAGCCGGGTGAACAGCCCGATGTGCCCGACCGGCTGGTCGGTGACGTCGTGCGCCGACCGCTGGTGCAGCACGTCGCCGATGGCGATCAGCAGGGCCGCGCCCACGGCGAGCAACGCGGCGATATCCGCCTTCGCCAACCGCTGACCTCCTCGCCGACCGGGCCGGTGCCGGAATTATGCACCCACCCGGCGCGGCCGATCACCGCGGCCGACGCCAAGCGGGCAACGCTGGCGGCGTCGAACTGCTTCAATACCCTGTGGGGAGACCGTTGGCTCCCCGGATGGTCGTCGTTGGCGCCGCGGTGCGCGGCAGGTGCGCGGGTGTGCCCGCGCGAAGGGTAGGTGACGTAGCGCATGAGTACCGGCAACGATTCGCCCCGCCCGGGCCCACGTCCGGGACCGCGTCCCGGCCCGCGGCCGACAGCGCGGCCCACCATCCACCCGATCGCCGCGCCGACCCCCACCGATCCGCACCGGTTCGGCCGGGTCGACGACGACGGCACGGTGTGGCTGATCAGCTCCGCGGGTGAACGGGTCATCGGCTCCTGGCAGGCCGGCGACCGTGAGGCCGCGTTCGCCCACTTCGGGCGCCGCTTCGACGACCTGAACACCGAGGTCGCGCTGCTGGAGGAGCGGCTGGCGTCGGGCACCGGCGACGCTCGCAAGATCAAGGCCACCGCCGCGGCACTGGCCGAGTCGCTGCCGAGCGCGCATGTGCTCGGCGACGTCGATGCGCTGGCCGCCCGGCTGACCGCGCTGCGCGAGCACGCCGAGACCGTCGCCGCCGATGACCGCACCCGGCGTGAGGAGCATCGCGCCGCGGCGGCCGCCCGCAAGGAGGCGCTGGCGGTGGAGGCCGAGGAGTTGGCGGCCACCGCCACCCAGTGGAAGGCGGCCGGGGACCGGCTGCGGGCGATCCTCGACGAGTGGAAGACGATCACCGGGTTGGACCGTAAGACCGATGACGCGCTGTGGAAGCGGTATTCGGCGGCCCGGGAGACGTTCAACCGGCGGCGCGGTTCGCATTTCGCCGAGCTGGACCGCGAGCGCGCCGGCGCCCGGGCGGCCAAGGAGCGGCTGTGCGTGCGGGCCGAGGAACTGGCCGACTCCACCGACTGGGCGGCCACCCGGACGGCGTTTCGGGAGCTGCTGGCCCAGTGGAAGGCGGCCGGGCGGGCCGCCAAGGACGTCGACGACGCGCTGTGGCAGCGCTTCAAGGCCGCCCAGGACACGTTTTTCACCGCCCGCAATGCGGTGTTCGCGGAGAAGGACGCCGAGCTGCGGGACAACGCCACCGCCAAGGAGGCGTTGCTGGCCGACGCCGAGAAGCTCGACACCGCCAACCTGGATGCCGCGCGGGCCGCGCTGCGCTCGATCGTCGAGAAGTGGGACGCGATCGGCAAGGTGCCGCGGGAGCGCGCCGCCGAGCTGGAGCGCCGGCTGCGGGCGGTGGAGAAGCGGGTGCGGGACGCCGCCGAATCGGACTGGACCGATCCGCAGGCGCAGGCTCGGGCCGAGCAATTCCGCGCCCGCGCCGAACAATTCGAACGCCAGGCCGAGAAGGCCCGGGCGGCGGGCCGCGACAAGGACGCCGACGAGGCGCAGGCCAGCGCCGAGCAGTGGCGGCAGTGGGCCGCGGCCGCCGAAGACGCCCTGCGGACCTGAGCTTTTTCGGCGCGAGCGTGCGTAGTAAGAGAGTTATGACGCGTGTTGGCGAAGAAAGTGGCGTTTTTCTAGGAGATGGCGACGTCCT
>NZ_JBGGKS010000031.1:0-55602 GCF_041287095.1 Mycobacterium sp. pUA109
TTGCTGCCCTGCTTCCGAAACGCCATCGAACAACACCCCTAAACCAATCAGGTGTTGCAGCGACCGCTTGAGCCCAAGCGCCAAATCCACGACCCTGGCCGCAATCTCAGCGGCCGCCCGCGGGCGTGAGCCGGTGCTGTCCTACTGCGACCGCAGTATCGTGACTGACTTGTCGATCTGCTTGAACGACGTGAACGTTTCGGCCGGAACACCGAACACCGCGGACAGCACGCGCGGCGGCAGTTTGCTGATGGATGCGCCGATCCCGATGTCGTCCTTGCCTTCCTGGGTGCTCGCGTTGAAGACGATGACCAGGTTGAGGTCTTCGGGGCCCTTGTTCTCGAAGTAGTGCAGCGAGCCTTGCGGCGCGAACACCACGTCACCGGGATGAGCGTCGAACGTTTCTGTGTTTCCAACGGGATCGAGCAGGGTCCAGGTAGCGACGCCACCGGTGATGACGTTGATCTCCCACGCGCTCGGATGCCAGTGCGGCTCCCGGATACCGCCCGGCTGCAACGTGACAAACACCACGCTGGCCTGCTGGCCCTTGAGAATTGGGAAGTTATCTTCGTGAGCCTGGCGCAGCGAGCCACCGTCGAAGGTGGTAGCGGGCAAGGCGCCAAGATGAAAGAGATGCGATTGCGTGGTGATCAGCTCGGCGGGTATCCGGGGATCCCCGAAACGTGCGGCGTCGTCGGTCACTGGCCCCTCCTCTTTATCGGTCGGATAGCCGGACGGGCCGCCGGACAACGCCCGGTCGACGCCCGCTCCGCTCAGTGCCGCCACTCCGGCAACGCCCGCACCTCCCAGTATTTTTCGTCGGTTGATGGGCATTCCCGGATAGTAGGAAACAAGGCTGTGCGAAGCCTGACAGGTCGGTGTCGAATAGTCGTGGAATCCGCTCGGCTCGCGAGAACTCACGCCCGGGCTTGAGTCTGGGCGCCGTCGTTGCCGTCGCGCAGGGAATGGATCATGCTCTGCAGGATCCGCAACGCGGCTGACTGCTCGGCCTCGGTCAGGCCGGCCAGCATGCGGACCTCGACGGATCGGACGGCGGCGCTCGCCTCGGTAAGGCTGCGTCGGCCGCGGGGCGTGAGCCGCGTGGGAAGAATCTTCCCGACGGGCGCCTCCGCGGGTCTGGTCACGTAGCCGTCGCGTTCGAGGGCCTGGAGCAGCACGTTCATCGACTGCCGTGTTACGAACGCGCCGCGCGCGAGTTCGGAGTTCGACAAGCCCGGTCGTTGAGCCAGCAGCTCGAGGCAGGCGTAGTGCGTCACGCTCATCCCGAGTGGCCGCAGCACCCGCTCCATGGCTGCCCGCAGGACGCTCGACGCCTCTTTCAGCAGGTAGCCCAGTGACGTCTCGAGGTCGACACCGTCTTGACCCATGTCAGTATTCTGACATACATTGATCTATGTCAGAAAACTGACACAACATGAAGGAGCATCATCATGCCCGTCACCGGCCCCGACTTCATCTCGCTGCAAGCGCGCGACCTCGACGCGTCACAAGCGTTCTACAAGCACTACCTCGGCCTCGTCCGCTCGAAGGCCGGACCTCCGCACGCCGTCGTCTTCGAGACGAAGCCGATCGCGTTCGCACTCCGCGACGTCATCCCCGGCACCGATCTCGCATCCGTGGCCCAGCCCGGCATCGGCGCCGCGATCTGGCTCCACACCACCGACGTCCAGGCCATCCACGATGCTCTCGCCGCCGACGGTCACACCATCGTCTCCGCACCGATCGACGGCCCGTTCGGTCGGACATTCACCTTCGCCGACCCCGACGGCTACCAGGTCACTCTCCACGACCGCGGTTGATCGGATGGTGGCGAACCGCCCACACGCTGTGAGCAGGGCGATTAGAGTCGGTGCATTCCGTTGGAAGGAGTCCAGAAATGGTCAAACCGTCGTTGACCAGGCTGGCCGTCGCGGTGGGTGGTGCGGCGTTGTCGTTGACCGCCGGGGCGGGAATCGCGTGCGCGGATCCCGATCTGGGTCCCATCGTCAATACCACCTGTACGTATCCGCAGGTGGTGTCGGCGCTCAACGCGCAAAATCCGGCCGCCGCCGCACAATTCAACTCGTCGCCGATGCAGCAGAACTTTTTGCGTCAGTTCCTCGCGGCCTCGCCCGACCAGCGCCAGCAGCTAGCCGACCAGCTTGCCAGCCAACCCGGCGCCGAGCAGAACTTGACGATCATCCAGGACGTCTTCAACACCTGCAACAACTACTGAGGCGTGCCTCAGTCCTTGACGAAGCAGTACATCCGGTACGACATCCGGCCGGTTTGCAGGGTCCGCAATACCCACGAGCCCTGCGCGCGGGTCAACCCGCGCACCAACCCCGGCACATGGCGGTTGATCACCTCTTGGGTGTGCTGCGACGTTTTCTCCAGCCCGCGCGCCACGTCCGCGCTGATGTCGCGCTGCGACAGCATCCGCAGCGGCGCGTTGGCCAGCGCCTCGTCCCAGGCGGCAAAAGCGTCGGTCAATCGCGAGTCGGCGTACAAGAAATGCCCGCCCGGACTCAGCACGCGCGCGACCTCGGTGAGAAAGACCGGGAAATGCGGATAGTGGACCGACGATTCGATATTGATCACCGCGTCGAAGGATTCGTCGGGAAAGGGCAGCTTCTCGGCGTCGCCCTGCACGAACGTCAGGCCGGGCACGTTGTGCCGCTTTTGACAAAAGGCGATACCGGCCGAGTTCAGGTCCAGTCCGGTGTAGGACGCCGGCTGCAGCACGCGCATCAGATAGGAGGCCCCGCCGCCGTGCCCGCACCCGACTTCCAGCACCCGCTTGCCCTTCAGATCCGCCGCCTGGGTCGCGGTGCGGTGGTAGAGCTGGATGCAGTACCGGTTGGGTTCATCGGCGGCGTCCAGCGGCAACACCATCACGGGATCTTCTTCGTAGCCGTAATTGATGAATACGACGTCGTCGTCGGCAAACCGGCGAGTCACAAACGGGTAAACGTACTTTTGAACGTGTTTGAGACCCAGCTTCTCGCCGAAGTTCCATTCGAGCGGATTCCGAAAGACGCGGTCTTTGAGGTCCATGGCCGGAGTATGACAGAGACGTCGGTGCGGTGCGGTTGATTGCGCAGGCCCGAATAGATTTATCCCGAATCCGGCGGCGCCGCCGTCCGTCAAGCAGCAGCTGCCGTCTGACGCGCGGCGCGTGCCAGCAGCTGTATGCCCGTCGTGATCTGGGACTCAGTGAGGTTCGCGTAGCCCATCACCAAGCCGGGCGGGGCAGCATCGGGGTCCGCGTACCACCGCCGCGTCGATTCGACACGAATGCCGAGTGCGGCGGCCGCCTGCACCAGGGCGTCGATGTCGCAGTCGGCTGGGAATCGTGCCATGAGTTGCACGCCCGCGGCAGCGCCGACCACGACGGCGCTGGGCAGGAACTGTTCCAAGGCAGCCAACAACGCGTTTCGACGCGACAGATACCGTCGACGCATCTGGCGCAGATGTCGGTCGTATTCGCCGGAATTCAACAGCTCGGCGAGCGCGATCTGATCCGTCACCGAGATTCCGCCATCCGCGAGCCCCTTCGCGGCGGCGACGCCTACCCGGTTGGCAGGCAGCGCAATCCAGCCAATGCGCAAGCCGGGGGCCAGCGTTTTGCTCACCGAGCCCAGGTAGATGACGTGTTCGGGCGCAAGTCCCTGTAGGGCGCCAATGGGGCGGCGGTCGTAGCGAAATTCAGCGTCGTAATCGTCTTCGATCACCAGGTTGCCGGCGTGTGCCCACTCCAGCAGGTCGGCACGCCTGGCGGCACTCATGACAACTCCGGTAGGCGACTGGTGTGCCGGTGTGGTGAGCACGGCGGTCGCCGTGCTCGCGCGGAGTACCGCGACATCCAACCCGTGCGCGTCGACCGGGATGGGTACCCCCTCAATTCCGTCGCCCCGGATCACCCCGCGGTGCAGCCAGAAACCGGGATCCTCCACGGCGATAGCGGGTTTCGCGTGCTGACGCAGCATCCGAGCGACCAGGCTCAGGCCCTGGGTCACCCCAGAGCACAGCACGACCCGATCGGGGCCGGCAACGATGCCACGGGTGCGTCGCAGATAGTCCGCCACGGCCCGGCGGGTGCCCGGCAGTCCCTGCGGGGACACGTACCCCAACGATTCGGAGGGCAGGTCGGCCAAGCCACGCCGTAGCGCATGTATCCAGGTGCCGCGTGGAAAGCTCCGCAGATCCGGGAGCCCGGGGCTGAAATCCACGTCGTACTGCGCAACGGGTGGCTCGTCCGCGGGGACGGTGTCGGCCCTGGTGTCGATCCTGGCGACGTAGGTGCCCGCACCGTGTCGGCTCACCAGAAAGCCCTCGGCCACCAGTTGCGCGAAGGCCTCAACGACGAGCCGACGCGAAACACCCAGGTCTGCCGCCAGCACCCGGCTCGACGGCATTCGCGTTTCGGGCCATAACCGACCGGTGCGGATCGCGTCCCGAAGGCTGCCGGTCAGTTGACGGTGCAACGGCTCAGGGCGATCGCGGTCCAGTTCCACCAGCACCTCTGGCCCGCAGGTGGCACCCAAAGACGTCATATCAGCGGAGCTTAATCGTGACCCACTGGTGAGCCGGCGCCGGTGGTACCCGAAAGTGCCATCAAAGTGGAGCCCAATCAGGCACCATTGCCCGGTTAGCGTGGCCTGCATGCCGGTCCTTCCTCAAGCAGCCCGCACCGGGTACGTCACTGCGGTGTTGGTGGTATTCGGTGGGTACTCGGCGGTCGTAGGCCTGTGCATGATGGTGGCGCCGGGCGCATTCTTCGACAGCCTGGGAGCGTTCGGGGTTCGCAACGATCACTACATCTTCGACGCCGGATCGTTTGAACTGCCTTTGGGTTTGCTGTTGTTGGCCGCGCTGCGATTACCGACGTGGCGGCCCGCAGCGTTGGCCTACGCCACTGCGCATTGGGCCCTGCACGCGCTCAGCCATGGCCTCGACACCGATCACGCCGACGGCCGGAGCATCGGACTGGCCGAGTTCGGCGGGCTGGCCATTGGCACGATCGCACTGGGGGTGGCGGTAGCGCTCACGCTTCCACGGCACATCAGCCTGAACGACAAGGAGGATCGATGAAGGTTTTGGTAGCCGGTGCCACCAGCGTGCCGGGTCCGCCGGTAATCCGCGCCCTGTGCGAGCAGGGTCACGACGTCGTCGGGCTCACCCGGTCGTCCGCTAAGGCGGCTGCGATTGCCGAGAGCGGCGCGCGCCCGCTGGTCGTCGATGTACTCGACGCCGCGCAGACTGTCGACGCTCTCGCTGAGGTTTCCCCCGATGTGGTGGTCTCGTTGTTGATCACGCTCCCCAAGCGAGGCCCGATGCGGATGCGGGATTTCGAACCCACCCGGATGCTGTGGGATCGCGGGGTGCCGAATCTCGTGACGGCCGCGCAACGCGCCGGAGTCCGTCGGATCGTGGCCGAGTCAGTGATTTTCGCCTATGGATACGCCCCGACTGGGGACGTCATGCTGGACGAATCCGACCCCTATCCGGGCCCGCCACCGCGCCGCGGGGCGCCCATGCTCGAGGCGATGCGAGGGATGGAACGGGCGGTGCTGTCCTCCGGCGACACCACGGCCACGAAGGGAATCGTGTTGCGTTACGGGGCTTTCTACGGACGAAACGTTCCACACGCCGAGATGATCACGACGTTGGTGAAATGGTGGGCGCTGCCCGTTCCGGGTGGCGACGGAATACTGTCCTGGATCGATATCGACGACCTCGCCCGAGCCACGGTCGCCGCGATCGACCACGGTCGCGGCGGCCAGATCTACAACATTGTCGACGACACTCCGCGGTCCTTCCGCGACTACACCACCGACCTCGCCACCCGGCTGCACCGTCCCCGGCCGATAACCGTGCCGAACCGGCTCGTGCGCCTGGCCGCCCCGTACATGGCCGAAGCATTCGGTACCGCACGGTTGCCGGTGTCCAACGCAAAGGCCAAAGCCGAGCTGCGGTGGACCCCAGCCGACCGACGGTGAACGAGGACCCGCTACCAGCCTGACTACTGCGGTAACCTCATTCTCATAGCGTCGGGAATGCAGGAGGCGAGATGTCCACGGTCGACACCAACGACACCGACGAACCCGTCACCCGCGATGCCCGGTTCATCAAAACCGCGATTGCGATCCTGGGCGAGACCGGGCGCACCGACTTCACCGTGCAAGAGGTGGTGGCCCGCTCCAAGACCTCACTGCGCGCCTTCTACCAGCATTTTTCCAGCAAGGATGATCTGCTGCTGGCGCTGTTCGACAAGACCATGGCGCAGACGGCGCACGCCTGGCGGGCCGAGACCGCCGGCCTGGACAGCGCGTCGGCGCTGAAGCTGGTGATCGACCGGATCAGCGCCCAACCCGAATCGAGCACCCAGGACAGCCTGAACCGGGCGCTGAGCCTGTACAACCAGCACCTGGCCGAGACCCGACCGCGGGACTACGCCCGGGTGCTGTCCCCGCTGCACCAGTTGTTCTGCGACCTGGTGCAGCGCGGGGTCACCGAGGGGGCATTTCGCCCCGGACTCAACGTGGGCTCGGCGGCGGCGATCGTCATGCAGACCGTGCTGGGTGCGCTGCGGTTGCATTGGCTCGGCGCCGAATTGACCGGCACCCCGATCGACGCCGGCCAACTGCACGACTTCTGTGTCGGTGCGCTGACCGCGGACGCCGACCCACCCGCCCCGGCGACGTCGCTCGGTGACGTGTTCGATCAGATCGGGATGCGGGGTACCGCGCTGGGCCACGCCGGCGACGACAGCTATGTCACCGAAATCCCGGTCAGCCCCTTGGTGGTCAACACCTCCGGGGCGCTGCAGGGCGGGCTGATCGCCACCCTGGCCGACGTGGCCGCCGGGGCGTTCGGCCTGCGGTTCATCCCGCCGGGTCACGGGTTGACCACCGCCGATCTGGCGGTGCGCTACCTGCGCCCGATTCGCGACGGCGCGG
The DNA here is from genome assembly GCF_041287095.1 of Mycobacterium sp. pUA109. NCBI lineage: Bacteria > Bacillati > Actinomycetota > Actinomycetes > Mycobacteriales > Mycobacteriaceae > Mycobacterium > Mycobacterium sp. pUA109. The sequence continues at coordinate 6,963 of NZ_JBGGKS010000031.1, forward strand.
CGCGGGCGGTGCCCAAGATCTTGCGGGCGGGCCGGCGTTCGGTGATCGCCCAGGTCGACATCTTCCGCAGCTCCGACGACGAACTGGCGGCCACCGCCACCCTCAACTTCGCCGTGGTCGACTACCCGACCGACGGCGCGGCGCCCCGCAATACCTAATCCGCATTCGTCCTATTACCGTCGTCACCCTCCGGTGGTAACGTCATTACCGCGATGCGTTAGCCCATTTGCGTAAGCCGCTGTCCAGGAGGTTGCCATGCCGTCTCGCGAGCTTTCCTTCCCGGTGTTCGACGCCGACAACCACATGTACGAAACCGAGGAGGCGCTGACCAAGTTCTTGCCGGATAACCGCAAGCACGTCATCGACTACGTCCAGGTGCGGGGCCGCACCAAGATCGTCGTGCGCGGGCACATCAGCGACTACATCCCCAACCCCACCTTCGAGGTGGTCGCGCGCCCCGGCGCGCAGGAGGACTACTTCCGGCACGGCAGCGGCGGCAAGAGCTACCGCGAGGTGATGGGTGAGCCGATGAAGGCGATCCCCGCGTTCCGCGAGCCGGGCCCGCGGCTGGAGGTGATGGACGAACTCGGCGTCGACTACGCGCTGATGTTCCCGACCCTGGCCAGCCTGGTCGAAGAGCGGATGAAAGACGATCCCGAGCTGATCCACGACGTCATCCACGCGCTGAACCAGTGGATGTATGAGACCTGGTCGTTCAACTACCAAGACCGTATCTTCGCCACCCCGGTGATCACCTTGCCGATCGTCGACCGCGCCTTAGAAGAACTCGAATGGTGTCTGGAACGCGGCGCCAAAACGGTGCTGGTGCGGCCGGCCCCGGTGCCCGGCTACCGCGGCACCCGCTCGTTCGGGCTGGAGGAGTTTGACCCGTTCTGGCAGGCCTGCATCAAGGCCGGCATCCCGGTGTCGATGCACGCCTCGGACAGCGGCTACTCCGAATTCCTCAACGTGTGGGAGCCCGGCGACGAATTCCTGCCGTTCAAACCCACCGCGTTCCGGATGGTCGCGATGGGCAAGCGTCCGATCGAGGACGCGATGAGCGCGCTGGTGTGCCACGGCGCCCTGTTCCGCAACCCGGAATTGCGGGTGCTGTCGATCGAGAACGGCGCCGACTGGGTGCCGTATTTGTTCAAGCAGTTCAACAGCGTCTACGCGAAGATGCCGCAGTCGTTTCCGGAGGACCCGGTCGAGGGGTTCAAGCGCTGCGTGTACATCAGCCCGTTCTGGGAGGACAACTTCGTCGACATCGCCAAGATGGTGGGCTCCGACCGGATCGTGTTTGGCTCGGACTGGCCGCACCCCGAGGGCCTCAAAGACCCGATCACCTTCGTCGACGACTTGGCCGGTCTGCCGCAGGCCGACATCGAAAAGATCATGGGCGGCAACATGATGGAGCTGTTCAAGATCGCCAAGCCGGTCCCGGCCTAGGGGCGCGGCCCTTCTTCAGCCGCGAGCGTGCGCAGTTGTACGGCGAAACACGCCGAAACCCGTACAACTACGCACGCTCGCGCGCAGGGTGGCCCGCGCCCGAAACGCCCGGCCCGCGTGCTTAGTGGCGCACCTGGTTGAACGGCACGCCGCGGTCGGCGGCGTATTCGCGGGGGAAGTTCAGCACCCGTTCGGCGATGACGTTGCGGGCCATCTCGGTGGACCCGCCGCCCAGACACACCGTCTGCCGGGACAGGTAGCGCAGCCCGGTCTCCAGGCCGTCGCCGGGTTCGCCGACTACCCCGGCGGTTCCGGCGATCGCCAGCGCGGTGTCGACGTCGGTGGTCACCGTCTCGGCGTGGAACAGCCGGATCAATGTTCCGCCGGCCGGCGGCAGGGTGCCCGCTTGCACGCTGCGGGTGACGTGGTCGACCAGCTGATCGCTGACCGCCCGGTGCACCAGCGCCCGCCCGGCCAGCGCGCGCACCCGCTCGTTGTCGGCCTGGCCAGTCTTTTCCGCCAGCGCCACATAGTCGACCGGGGTGGACCGACCGCCCTCGCTGCCGATGCCGCTGGCGAACTCCGAACCCTGCCCCACCGCGCGGCGTTCGTGATACAGCTGCCGCGACGCGACCGCCCAACCGTTGTCCACCTCCCCGACCACGGCGTCGTCGCCGACGTCGACGCCGTCGAGGAACTCCTCGCAGAACTCGGTGGATCCGTTGAGTTGGGTGATGCGCCGCAACGTGATTGCCGGGTGGTTGATCGGCACCAGGAACATGGTCAGCCCCTCATGCTTGGGCACCTCCCAGTTGGTGCGGGCCAGGCACAACCCGTAGTCCGCGGCGAAGGCGCTGGTGCTCCACGTCTTTGCCCCGGTGATCACCCAGCGGTCGCCGCGGCGCTCGGCCCGGGTGATCACCCCGGCCAGATCCGATCCGCCGCTGGGTTCGGACAACAGCTGCACCAGCACCTCGTCGCCGCGCAACGCGGCGGTGAGGTGGCGCTGCTTCTGCTGCTCGCTGCCGGTGTCGAGCAGGGTGGCGCAGCAGATGGTGAACGTCGGGGTGTTGAGGATCAGCGGCATCTCATAGCTGAGGCTCTCCTGGTCGAAAGCGCGCTGGTAGGGGTAGTCCAGCCCCAGGCCGCCGTATTCGCGGGGGAAGCAGATCCCGGCGAAACCGCCGTCGTAGAGCCGTTTTTGCAGGTCCCGGGCGCGCTGCCAGCAGCGTTCGTCGTCGCGGTCGGCGACCGGCGGCGCGGTCGGATCGATGCGCGGCATGTTCTCCGCCAGCCAGGCTGTGGCCCGGGCCCGGAACTGCTCCACCGTTTCGGTCATCACAGCGACCTCCCCGCTTCCGCGCCGGCATACACCCGCAGGTTGTGTTCCTCGGGGGTGCCGAACATGGCGCGGTACAACGTGACTCGGCGCAGATACAGGTGCAGGTCGTGTTCCCAGGTGACGCCGATGCCGCCGTGCAGCTGGATGCAGTCCTGCACGATCCCGGGGGCCATCTCCCCCACATACGACTTGGCGATGCTGGCCGAGCGCCCGGCTTGCGGTGCGCGCGCGGCAATGTCGGCCACCGCGGCCGCGGTGGTGGCCCGGCAGGCCTCCAGCCACATCTTCATGTCGGCGAAGCGGTGTTTGAGCGCCTGATACGACGCCAGCGGCCGGCCGAAGGTGTGCCGATCCCGGGCCCAGGCGACGGTGAAGCCGAACACGGTATCCAAGATGCCGACCACCTCGGCGCACTGCAGCACCTGGGCGAGCTGGCTTTGCCGGTCGATGAGGGCCGCGGTGTCCTCGGCGTCGCCGACGGCCGCGGCGGACTCGACGCGCACCCCGTCGAACCGCACCCGGGCGTACCGCTTGACCAGGTCGATCGACTGCTGCGCGGCGATCCGCACGCCCGGCGCGGTCGTCGGGACCAGGAATTGCCGCACCGCGCCGTCGCAGCGGGCCACCACCAACAGCAGCTCGCTGTCGGCGCCCGCCTCGACCCGGTCCTTGACCCCGTCGATGCGGTAGCCGGCGGCGGTGCGGGTGGCGGTGGCCGACGGTTCCAGCGGCGCCCAGCCGCGGCCCGGTTCGTAGACCGCCCAGGACGCCACCGTCTCGCCGGAAACCAGCGCACCGATGGTGGCGGCGTGCGGCCGCGGATCGGCGCAGCCGGTCAGCCCGGCCAGCACGGTGCTGACCGGGTACAGCGGCCCGGGCGCCACCGTGGCGCCGATCCGCTCGGCGAGCATGGCCAGATCCGCGACCCCGTTGCCCGAGACACTGCCCCCGCCGAACTCCTCGGGAACCAGCAGACCCGTCCAGCCCAGCTCGGCGACCCGACGCCACCACTCCCGGTCGAAGGAGATCCCCGCGGCGTGCAGCTCCCGCACTTTGCTCAGCGGCGTCTCTTGCTGCAGAAACGCCTGCGCGGTCGAGGCGAAGAGTATGTTCTCGGGGGAATCGACGGCGGTCATGTTGCTGATCGGTCCTCATCGGAGTTCGAGTGTCTGCGATGCTAGCAACAAGCGATACCGTAAAAGATACCGGAGTGCAGTCGATAATGACGTTGACGAGCGTGGGCCCGCGTGGCTGAGGACCCCGAAGCGGTGGAGGCAGCGGAGGCCCCAGACGCCACCGACGCCGCCGAGGCCGAGGTTGACGAGCCGGCACCGAAGCGCCGTCCGGCCTGGGCGTCGACGGCGCTGACCGCCGCCGCACTCGTCGTCATCTGCGGTTTGCTGGGGTCAAGCGCCTACCTGGGCTGGCACCACCACGCCGCCGCCCACCAGCGTGCGCAGACGGCCGCGTTCGCCGCCGCCGCCAAGCAGGAACTAATCAACCTGACCTCGTTCAACTACACCCACGCCAAGGACGACGTGCAACGGGTGCTCGACAACGCCACCGGGGAGTTCAAGGACGACTTCACCAAGCGGGCCGACGATTTCACCGGGGTGGTCGAGCAGTCCAAGGTGGTCACCGAGGGCACGGTGACCGCGGTCGCGGTGGAGTCGATGAGCGACGACTCCGCGGTGGTGCTGGTGTCGGCGACCTCCAATGTCACCAATGCCGCGGGCGCCCAAGAAGAGCCGCGCGCCTGGCGGATGCGGATGACGGTCAGTCGCGACGGCGATCAGTACAAGGTGTCGAAAGTCGAGATGGTGTCGTGACCGCCGAACCCCGCGGCCGACGGCCGCTGTCGAGCTGGCGGATCGAGCTGAAAGTCGTTCCGACCGTGCTGGTCGCGCTGCTGCTGGCGTCGGCCGGCCTGACCGCGTGGCTGTATTTCGGCTGGTACCGCACCGACCAGCGCACCGACGAAGCCGTCGCGCAGGCGGCGGTGCGGGCCGCCTCCGACGGCATGGTGGCGATCCTGTCCTTCTCCCCCGAGACGGTCGACGCCGACGTCAACGCCGCCAAGTCGCACCTGACCGGCGACTTCCTGTCCTCCTACGACGACTACACCCGCAAGATCATCGCGCCGGCCGCCAAGGACAAGTCGGTGCAGATCACCGCCGCGGTCGTCGGCGCCGCCGTCGCGGAGTTGGCTCCCGACTCGGCCACCGTTCTGGTCTTCGTCAATCAGACCACCACGAGCAAAGACAAGCCCGGCCCGTCGGTGGCGGCCAGCAGCGTGTTGGTGAACTTGGCCAAGGTCGGCGACACCTGGCTGATCTCGAAGTTCGAACCGGCCTGACCCGCCGCCCCGGACCGCGGCAGCCGCACCGGATCACCCGAAAGGGGTGACACTGAATCGATAATTTGTAAAGCTAGGGGGCCAGCTGGTGACCGATGGCCGAGGAGCGGATCCGCGATGACCGAAGTGCAGAGCGACACCGGGGTGTTAGCCGGCGAGGAGCGGATGCTCATCGACGGCGAGCTGCAGCACACCGCCAGCGGCGCCACATTCGACGTGATCCACCCGGCCAGCGAAGAGGCGGTCGGGCAGGCCACCGACGGCACCACGGCCGATATGGACCGGGCGGTCGCCGCCGCACGGCGGGCGTTCGACACCACCGGGTGGTCGCGCGACGTGGAGTTCCGCTACCACTGCCTGACCCAGCTGCAGGAGGCGTTGACCCGGAACAAGGAGCGGCTGCGCCGGATTCTGGTGACCGAGGTGGGCTGCCCGATTGCGGTGACCGGCAGCCAGATCGAGGATCCGATCGCCGAAGTCGGGCATTGGGCCAACCACGGCAAGGACTTCGCGTACCTGGTCGACACCGGGGTGCACCCCACCCAGCTGGGCCCGGCCCGACGCAAGATCCACTACGACGCGGTGGGTGTGGTCGGGGCGATCACACCGTGGAATGTGCCGCTGTACCTCAACATCGCCGAGACCGTGCCGGCGTTGATGGCCGGCAACACCGTGGTGCTCAAGCCCGCGCAGCTCACCCCGTGGTCGGGCAGCGAGCTGGGCCGCATCGTGGCCGAGGAGACCGACATCCCGCCGGGTGTGTTCAACGTGGTGGTGTCCAACGCCAACGAAGTGGGGGCCGCGCTGGCCGCCGACCCGCGCGTCGACATGATCACCTTCACCGGGTCGACGGCCACCGGCCGCGCGATCCTGGCCGCCGGGGCGGCGACGGTGAAAAAGACGCTGCTGGAGTTGGGCGGCAAGTCGGCGCACATCGTGCTCGACGACGCCGATTTGGGGGCCGCGCTGCCGATGGCGGCGATGATGGCCTGCGTGATGAGCGGCCAAAGCTGCATTCTGCCCAGCCGGATCCTGTTGCCGCGCAGCCGCTACGACGAAGGCGTGGAGATCCTCAAGGCCAGCATGGAAGCGTTCCCGGTCGGCGATCCGTGGGATCCGGGCAAGCTGCAGGGCCCGCAGATCAGCGAGACGCAACGCCAGAAAGTGCTGGGGCTCATCGGCTCCGGGGTGGAGGCCGGGGCCAGTGTCGTCACCGGCGGCGGTGTCCCCGCGGAGCTGCCCACCGGGTATTACGTGGCGCCGACGCTGCTGTCCGGGGTCGATCCGGATGCCCGGATCGCGCAGGAGGAGATCTTCGGCCCGGTGCTGACCGTCACCGGCTACGACGGCGACGACGAGGCGATCGCGATCGCCAACAACTCCATCTACGGCCTGTCCGGTGAGGTGTCGTCCGCCGACGTCGACCGCGCGCTTGGCGTCGCGCAGCGGATGCGGACCGGCAATGTCACCATCAACGGCAAGTCGCACTTCGGGATCACCAGCCCGTTCGGGGGCACCAAACAAAGCGGGCTGGGCCGGCGCAACGGCGCCGAGGGTTTCCTGGAATACCTGGAATCCAAGACCATCGGGTTGCCCGAGTAAGTCGGTGGACGTCCAGCAGATCGGCGACCAGCTGGCCATTGCGGCGTTGCTGGCCACCTACGCCCGCGCGGTGGACACCAAGGACTGGGCGCTGTACCGGTCGGTGTTCACCGACGACGCCGTCATCGACTACACCTCGGCGGGAGCGATCGCCGGGCCCCGCGACGAGGTCGCCGACTGGTTGTGCGCCGGGTTCGCCGCGATCGAAATGAGCATGCACTACATCACCAATATCGAGAGCGACGTCGACGGCGACACCGCCCGGGTGCGGGCCATGTTCTACAACCCGATGCAGCTGCCCGGCGTCGACGGGCTCAGCTACTGCGGCGGCTACTACCACCACCAGCTGGTGCGCACCGGCGACGGGTGGCGCAGCCGCAATCTGCGGGAAGAAAACGTCTGGTTCGTCAATGGGCCGGTCGGTCCATGAAGTTCTGGTCGGGCACCGCATTCATGAAGACCGCGGAGGCGCCGCTGGTGGCGCAGCTACTCGACGAGGCCGGCTTCGACGGCATCACCTGCTCGGATCACCTGATCTACCCGCGGGAGCTGGCCTCGCCGTACCCGTCGCCCACCGGAAAACCGATGTGGTCCCCGGAGACGGCCTGGCCGGACTCCTGGGTGCTGATCGGGGCGATGGCCGCACTGACCCGTCGGCTGCGGTTCTCCAACGCCGTCTACATCGCCCCGGCCCGGCCGCTGCTCGAGGTCGCCAAGCAGGTGGCCACCGCGTCGGTGCTGTCGGGGGGCCGGGTCACCCTGGCGGTCGGGATCGGCTGGATGCGCGAGGAATACGAGCTGATGGGCCAGGATTTCGCGACGCGGGGGCGACGGCTCAACGAGATGATCCCCGCGCTGCGCGCGCTGTGGCGCGGTGGCTGGGTGTCGTGGGACGGCGAGTATTACCGGGTGCCGGAGCTGATGATCGAGCCGCACCCGGAGGCGCCGGTGCCGATCCTGTGCGGCGGCGAGTCCGAGGCCGCGCTGCGGCGCGCGGCGCGTTGCTGCGACGGCTGGGTCGGCGCGGCCTACCCGTGGGATGAGGCGGTCAGTTATGTGCACCGGCTGCACGCGTTGCGGCGCGAATACGGCCGTAACCGTGAGCCGTTCGAGATCATGCTGGCACTGCGCGAAACGCCGTCCGCTGACTTGTTCAAGCGGGCCGAGGACGTCGGCATCACCGCGGTGATGTGCAGTCCGTGGGCCGGGGCCGAGGATGTGCTGTCGGGCAACCACGATCCGCTGCGCCTGGACGCCGAGCGGTACCGGCCGCACATCGAACGGTTCGCCACGAACATCATCGCGAAGACACGCTAGGAGGTGGCCCGATGCGCAACCGGTTCGTCGCGGCGACGCTGATCGTTGGGCTGGCGGCGGTCGCCGGCTCGGGCTGTTACGGGCAGTCCAAATCGCTGCCGCAGAAAACCGCGCACATCACCGTGGACGGCAACAGCCGTACCTCCCACGCCATCTCGTGCACCCAGGTGCAGTCGTTGTTGACCGTGGAGATCGGGGTGGCGCCCGGGCGGGTGCGGGCACTGCTGGAACTGCAGCCCGACAAGCCGATCCCGCAGACCGTCGACATCGAGAACTTCAACGGGTTCCACGGCGTGGCGAACGCGGGGGCCGGCAAAGCCCAGGCCACGTTCCGCGACTCGACCTACACCATCACCGGAACCGCCGAGGGCACCGACCCGGACCACCCGGACCGGGCCAAGGCGGCCAGCTTCCAGATCGAGACGCAGTGCTGAGCTAATCGGCCAGGATGCGCCATTCGGCGGCGTCGCGCTGCTGGCGCCAGAACTCGTCGAAACGTCCGCCGGCGGCGCGGAGTTCGTCGATGCTGCCGTCCTCCACGACCCGGCCGTGGTCGAAGAAGAGCACCCGATCGGCGTGCCGGATACTGGCCAGCCGGTGCGCGACGATCACCCGGGTGCGCGACCGCAGGTCGGCGGTGAGCGCGTCGACGACCGCGGTCTCGTTCTCGGTGTCCAGCGCGCTGGTGGCCTCGTCGACCAGCAGCACCGGGGCGGGTTTGAGCAGCGCGCGGGCGATGCTGACCCGTTGGCGTTCCCCGCCGGACAGCGCCGCCCCGGCCTCGCCCACCACAGTGGCCTCGCCGTCCGGCAGCCGGCCGGTGAGCTCGTCGACCCGGGCCAGGCCGACCGCCCGGGCGATCGCGTCGTCGCCGGCGTCGCGGTCCCCCACCCGGATGTTGTCGCGGATGGTGCCGTCGAACAGGTAGGGATGCTGGAACACCACACTGCTTGCGCCGCGCCGGGTTTCGGGGTCCAACGTGGCGGCGTCGACCCCGTCGATCAGGACCCGGCCGCCGGTCGGCGCGTGCAGGCCGGCGATCAGCGCCAAGATGGTGCTCTTTCCCGATCCCGACGGCCCGACGATCGCCGTGGTGCTGCCCGGCGCCAGCGCGAAGCTGACCCCGTCGAGCACCGGGTCGCCGGCGGCGTCGTAGCGGAAGGTGACGTTGTCGAACTCGATGCGGGGGGCCGCCGTGTCGGTGGGCAGCGTGCCGGTTCCCGCCGTCACCGCCGGTGCGGTGAGCACCGACCGGATCCGGTCCAGGGTGGCGCGGGTGGACTCCAGTGCCGGCGCCAACTCGCTGATGGTGGTGAACGGTTCCAGGTAGCGGGCCATCACCACGATCAGCGCGATGGCCTCGGCGACGGTCAGCGTGCCGGTCAGGGTCAGCGCGGTGGTCGCCCCGGCCAGCAGGATCAGCGCCAGCTGGCTGGCCAGGCTGAACAGCAGCTGGCCGGGGATCTGCATGAGCAGCAACCGGATCGCCGCGCCGTGTTGGGCGTGCAGCGCGTCGCCGACCAGGCTGCGTTCCGGTTCGACGCGGCGGGCGGCCCGCAACGCCTGCTGGGTGCGGGCGAACTCGATAATGCGTTCGGTCAGTGCGGTGTTGGCGTCTCCGGCGGCGGCGTCGGCGCGCCGCGCCAGCCCGCTGGACGCCCACAACGCGCCCAGCATCAGCGGCACCCCCGCCAGCGCCGCCGCGCCGAGCTGCCAGGAGATCGGCAACAGCGCCAGCGCGATCGCCGCCGGCAGCAGCACGGCCGCGATCAGCGGGGTCAGCAGGTTGACGACCAGGCTGACCAGTTCGGGGCCGGTGGCCGCGATCGCCTGCCGCGCGGCGGCGGTGTTGTCGGCGGTGAACCAGTCCAGCCGGACCCGGGGCAGCCGGTCGGCGACGTCGTGCTGGGTGTGGTCGAGCACCGCGAACCCCAGGTCGAAACCGAGCCGGGCGGTGGCCATGTCGATCACCCAGCCGACGGCGGTGGCCACGGTCAGCCAGCCCAGCCACGCCAGCGCGTCACGCGGTGTGTCGCTGAACAGCGCCCCCACCAACGGCACCAGCAGCACGGTGGCCACCGCCCGGGTCAGCACCGACAGCAGGGTCAGCACCATGTAGCGGGCGACTTTGCCGCGCCGGTCGTGCGGGATCAGCCGCAGCAGGGTGGCGATCATTGCAGCACCTCCGGGGCCGCGGCCACGGTGTGGCGTTGTCCGCTCTCCCACAGCCGGCGGTACCGTCCGCCAGCGGTGAGCAGCTCGTCGTGGCTGCCGCGTTCGACGATCCGGCCGTGATCGAGCACCACGATCTGGTCGGCGGCGGTGATGGTGTGCAGTCGGTGGGCGATCACCAGCACGGTGCGATCCTTGGTCAGTCGGTTAAGTGCTTGCTGCACCAGGTATTCCGATTCGGGGTCGGCGAAGGCGGTGGCCTCGTCCAGGATGAGCACCGGCGTGTCGGCCAGGATCGCGCGCGCGATGGTGAGCCGTTGGCGCTCCCCGCCGGACAGCGCGGTGCCCGCGCCCAGCACGGTGTCGTAGCCGTCCGGCAGGCGCAGCACCCGGTCGTGGATTTGCGCGTCGCGGGCGGCGGCCTGCACCTGCTCGACGGTGGCGTCGGGCACCGCCAGCGCGATGTTGTCGCGCACGGTGCCGTGCACCAGCTGGGTGTCTTGCAGCACGAACCCGACCCGCCGGTACAGCTCGTCGGCGCTCAGCGACCGGATGTCCTGCCCGTCAACGCGGATCGCGCCCCGGTCGATGTCGTGGAACCGGGCCAGCAGAGCGGCCAGCGTCGACTTGCCGGACCCGGACGGGCCGACGAGGGCGGTGACCGTGCCGGGCCGCAGGGTCAGCGACACGTCGTTGATCACCGGGACGCCGGGCCGGTAGCCGAAGCTCACCTGGTCGAACTCCACCGTGCCGGACGGTTCGGCACCGGGCTGAGCCTGCTGGACTTCGAGTTCGGGTTCGTCGAGGGTGATCTGCAGCCGGCGGGCCGCCACCATGCCGGCACGGATGCCGCCGAGCCCCAACCCGATGCCCAGTAGCCGGGCGCCGAAGGTGGTGCCCAGCAACAGGAACGGCAGCAGGTTCACCGGGTCCATCCGGCCGGTGACGATCAGCAGGGTGCCGACCACGGTGATCAGCCACAGGAACGTCGAGGGGCGGGTCACCAGGTCCATCAGGGTCTTTTTGCCGATGAACGGACGCTGCCAGTCCACCAGGAACCCGATGTACTCGTCGAGGCGGCGACGGAAGGCCGACGCGGCCGCACCGCCGAAGATCCGGATCACCGGCTGGCCCTCCAGGTAGGTGCCGGCCTCGCCGTTCATCCTCTCCGCCCACCGCTGCGCCTGGATGATGCGCGGACCGGATTGCACCGTCATCGACGACATCACCACCAGATAGACCAGCACCGGGACGAACAGCACCAGCGCCACCCGCCAATCCACCACGAATAGGTAGACCAGCACCGCCAGCGGGGCGATGACCGCGGCGACCGCATCCGGGATGGCGTGGGTGACCAGGTAGTGCAGCGACAGCGTGTCGTCTTGCACCAGCTGCTTGATCGAGCCGGAGCCGCGGGCGGTGAACCAGCCCAGCGGCAGCCGGGAGAGCTTGCGCAGCAGCCGGGATCGCAGCCCGCGGGCGAACCGGACGTCGACCAGGTGCAGCCACAGGGTCAGGCCGGCGCCGAGCACGGTGCCGACGCCCAGCAGCGACACCGCCGCCAGCCCGACCGTCCACAGCCGCGACTGCTCGGCGCCGGACACCAGCAGCCGGGCCAGTTCGACCAGCAGCACGAACGGCGCCAGCTGCAGCAGCGTGATCACCGCCTGCAGCAGCCCGGAGACGATCAGCGGCACCTTCAGCGGGCCCAGCAGCCGGCCGGCGGCCTGGGCGCGCCACCGGCCCGGGACGGCCGGCGGCGGCTGGTCGGCGGTCTCGGTGGCCGGCGCCTCGGTGTCCGGCTCGTCGGGCGTCTCGGTGTCCGGCTCGGCCGTGCGCAGCGTGCCCATCGCCCGGCCGGCGGTCCAGTACGCCTGCGCGTGGATCTCGGATTTGGGAAACCCGAACTCGTCGCGCAGCCGCGCCCGAATGTGCTTGAGGGTGGCGGCTTCCGGGGTGGCCCACGCGTACCAGTTCGACCAATCCCGGGTCTCGATCCCCGCCGCCAGCGACGTCGCGTCGCGGCGGGGCACCCAGTGCACCCGCAGCCGCGGGTGCTGGGCGAGCGGGATCAGCGCGTCGTGGTCGTCGTGGCGCTCCAGATACAGCTCGATCGGCACGTCATCCGGGACGGTGCCGATGATGCCGTTGATGCCGGGGATCGAGGCCGAGTCGCCGAGCAGCAGGTAGCCGGCGGGCTGTTCGTCGGGAATGTCGAAGCGCGCCGAACCCATCAGCGTCATCACCGAGATCGTGGTGCCGGGCTCGACGGTGCGGGCCCACCGCGACGCCGGCCCGGCCGGCTCATGCAGCACCACATCCACCGCGAATTTGCCGGTGGCGGCGTCGCCTTCGGAGATGGTGTAGGCGCGCTGGTGCTCGGTGTTGGACCCGTCCGGGTCCGGAAACCAAAACCGCAGCCAGGCGGTGGGTTCCACGACCGCGTCCTCGAACAGGGTCTCCGACACCATCCGCACCCGGAGGAAATGCGGTGCGATGTGGACGGTTTCGAGCACCGTGGCGGTGTGATCGCGCGCGCCGAAGCCGCGCAGCATCGCACCCTGCAACCCGCGTCCCATTAGCGGTCCTCTCTGGCGGCGGTGAGCTCCGCCACGACGTCGTGGATGGGGCGCGCCGGGGGGATCGCCGACACCAGGCCCCGGATTGCCGCGGTCAACAACAACCGCACGAACTCCGCGCTGGACACCTGCGGCAACGCCGAATGCGTCGCCCCGAACTGCGCATCGGCCACCAGCCGGTCGGCGACCGCGTCGCGCTCGGCGGCGAATCCGCCGGCGTCGTCGCCGCCGGTGGCCTCGGCGTTGCTCTCCTCGCGCGCGGCCAGGCTGATCGCCAGGGTGGCGACCGCGCTGCCGAGCACCACGGCGGCCTCGGCGACGTAACCGCGCCGGCCTAGTGCCTCGACCTCGTCGGCCAACAACCGCGCGCCGGCGGTACCGCGCGGAAACAGCACCTGCAGATACGACGCCAGCCCGCGGTGCGCGGTGGCGAACTCGAACAGTTGCAGGCCGAAGGTCAGCAGATGGCGCTCGGTGTCGGCGCTGGGCTCGTCGCGCAGCTCGAGGTCGGCCAGCAGGCTCTCGCCGACCAGGCGTTCCAGCTCCCAGCGGCCCTCGACGTGCCGGTACAGCGCGGTCGCCGACACGCCCAGCCGGGCCGCGACCGCGTTGACGCTGAGCCGTTGCATGCCCAATTCACGTCCGGCCCGGACGATGTCATCGACCGCGATGAGCGGGGGACGTCCCCCGACCCGCGACGCAACCGCCATGCGCACACCACCTTGAGTAAGTTACCCCCACAAACTAAGGGTGACCTTACCGAGAGTCAACCGCTACGTCGCGGGTGGGCCCGATTCGACGTGCACGCCCCACCGCGGCAGAGCTGTGGGCCGGACAACCAGCATTCCGAGATATATGGTGCCACCGGTAGTACCATATGTTCGTGGAGAAGACGACGGTCTACCTGCCGGGCGACCTCAAGGAGGCACTCAAGCGCGCGGCTCAGCGGCGCGGAGTCTCGGAAGCTGAAATCATCCGCGAATCCATCCGCGCCGAGGTAGGCGGCATCAAGCCGCGGCCGCGTGGCGGTCTGTATTCAGGCTCGGAGCCGATTGCTCGACACGTCGACGAGCTCTTGGATGGATTTGGCGAACGATGATCGTCGACACCAGCGCACTGCTTGCCTACTTCGATGCTGGTGAACCCGACCACGATGCGGTCTCGCGCGTCATCGATACCAGCGACGAGGCGCTCGTCGTCTCGCCGTACGTCGTCGCCGAACTTGACTACCTCGTCGCCGCCCGAGTCGGTCTTGATGCAGAGCTGGCCGTGTTGAGAGAGCTATCCAGCGGCGCCTGGGAGCTGGCCAGCTTTGCGGTGGGCGAGCTGGAGCAGGCCACCTCGGTCATTCAGAAATACGGTGATCAGCGCATTGGCGTCGCCGACGCATCCAACGTGGTGCTAGCCGACCGGTACCGCACCAGGACGATGGCGACGCTCGACCGGCGGCATTTCGAGGTACTCCGGCCGCTTAGCGGGGGACGGTTCCGGGTCGTGCCGTAATCCATTTGCCCCATCGATTCGTCAGGGTCATCGAGACACACGCACGTCGGTTCGACGCGGTCGGCGGCGTTGGCGGGTCGGCTCGATTCCGAGCGCAAGTTGGAGCTGGCGTGCCCACCAGCGCACCTGGGTAGTCGAGTCGCTTGCCGCGCCGCCGGTGAGGCCGGCACTGCGCCGGAAGGCGCTTCCGTAGAGAGCCTCTGTCGCCATTGCCTGGTGCAGCGCCGCGACTGCCAGCCGGGTGTCGTCGATCGACTTCCCTTCCGGCCGAAGCTGATGCAGGGCGTCGGCGACGGGATCGAGGATACCGCCGCCCCGGTCGCGCCAACCCGCCGCGTGTAGCGCCGCCGCAAGCTCGCCGTAGCCGCGCCGGTAGAAGCGCTCAAGCGACTCGACGAGTTCGACGAGATCGGCGCCGCGGTCTAGCCAGGCCGCGAGGACTTCCTGCAGCGCGGCACGAAGCTGGCGCCCACCGTGTCGAAGCAACTCGGCGAGCAGCTTGTCGCGGTTGCCGAAGTGATGCGTGACACCGGCGTCGGTCATGCCGATCTGCGCGGCCACCGCGCGTACCTGCACGGCGGCGGCGCCGCCCTGAGCGAGCAACGCTGCGGCAGCGTCGAGGATTAGCCCGCGAGCTTCGTCGGGGGGCCTTCGCGTTCTCGCGGTGGCGGTCACGAACCGCAATGTTACCTTGACCCGCCAAGGTACCTGTCCGTAACGTTACCTTGGCTACACAAGGTAGAAGGGTGTGGTCTTGTCGACGATTCGACACCGCAGTGAGCGGCGCTGACGTGCAGCCGATCGCGGTGGTACGCCGAGGTGTGGGCCCGCAGGTCCTGCTCATTCACGGCGGCGCCAACCCGGAGATCACCTGGTCGGGCCTGGAGCCCTTGACGTCGCGCTGGACGCTGGCATACGTCTACCGTCGCGGGTTTGCGCCCAGTCCGCCGGCTCCCGGCGAGCGCCAGGACTTCGACGTCGACGCCGGCGATCTCGCCGCCCTGTTGGACGGCCGCTCGCACGTCGTGGCGCACTCCTACGGCGCGTTGGGTGCCGTCCTCGCCGCCACACGCAGGCCCACACAGGTCCGTTCACTGACGTTGATCGAACCGGCGTTTTTCTTGCCACCCGACGATCCCGAGGTAGCTCGCTTCCGGCGCCTCGGCGATGCAATGCTCGCCCACGGCCTAGACACCGACCCCGCCGTGTTGCGCGAGTTCCTGCGCGCCGCCGGCGCCCCGGTTCCAGACGAGGGGCCACTGCCCGAGGCGGTCGCGCGGGGAGTGCGTCGCAACCACGGAAGCCGCTCACCTGGCGAGGCGAACCTGGAATTCGACATCATCCGAAGTCTCGGTATCCCCACCCTTGTGGTTTCCGGCCAACACACGACAGCCGCCGAGCGCATGTGCGACGCCACCGCTAACCAGTTGTACGCCCAGCGAATAGTCGCACCGGGCGCCGGCCACTTCGTCGCCGCAGCACCCGGTTTCGCCGCACAACTCGACCGCTTCCTCACCTCGGTGAGCTAGCGGTGGACCGCTTATCGCGTTTGTCGCGAACGATCGTCAGTCCGGCAACCGGACGACTTCTGCTGAGCTGCCGTCGAAGTCTTGCTACCGGCCGAAAACAGCTTCTGAACTGCGTCGACACGTTTACAGCTATGGTGCGGGCGGAGGGACTCGAACCCTCACGCTCTTTCGAGCACGGGCACCTAAAACCCGCGCGGCTGCCGATTACGCCACGCCCGCAAGCCCACCGATCCTACCGCTCAGTCGACCGGCGAACGTGTCGGTGGTGTGCCGTACGTTGGCGCACATCACGAAAGAGGCCGGAGCATGCGGTGTGCAGAGGAATTCGACACTGTTCAGCGGCTCATCGCCGACGGTATCAACGACTGTGCGATTGCACGCCTTACCGGCATTCCACGGCCTACCGTGCGTGATTGGCGGCGTCGGCCGCAGATTCGATCGCGACAGTCACGCGAACCAGGCAGTTGCACCCACGATTTCGCGAGCCTTCCGGTGGAGGCCTATTGCTATCTACTCGGCCTTTACCTCGGCGACGGGTGCATCTCGCGACTCCCCCGAGTGTGGCGTCTCCGGATTACCCTCGACGCGAAGTACCCGGGCATCATCCAACGCTGTCGCGAGGCCATCGACATACTCATGCCAGGGCAACACGCGGCGCTACTGCGACGTTCCGACAGCTGCACCGAGGTCTCGCCTCTGCTCCAAGCATTGGCCGTGTTTATTCCCTCAGCATGGCCCCGGCAAGAAGCACTTGCGGCCGATCCGACTCGAGCCCTGGCAGGAGGCATTGGTCAGCCAGGCCACCGAGGAATTCGTTCGCGGTCTCATTCATAGCGACGGCTGCCGCACCGTCGCCAACGATCGCGGTGTGCGCAGCGTCCGCTACCACTTCTCAAACCGATCCGACGACATTCGGGACCTGTTCTGCGCGGCGCTGGACGCCCTCGGGATTCCGTGGACCCGGAACAGCAGGTACGAGGTCGCGGTATACCGCAAGGCGGCGACGGCGCGACTCGACGAATTTATCGGGCCGAAGGCGTGAGCGGTACCGTCAAGGGGTGCCCACTACACGGCGTCGGAGGCCAGCGCTCGTCGCGCTGGTGATCGTCGCTGCCTGCGGTTGCCTGGCCCTGGGCTGGTGGCAGTGGACCCGGTTCGAGTCGGTGTCGGGCACCTATCAGAACCTGGGCTATGCCCTGCAGTGGCCGCTGTTTGCCGGCTTCTGCGTCTACGCCTACCGCAAATTCGTCCGCTACGAAGAGGCCCCGCCGGAGCCGGCGAAAGGCGTGACCGAAATCCCGCCGGGGCTGCTCCCCGAGCGGCCGACGCCCGCCGCCCCGCCGCCCGATGACCCCGCGTTGCGGGAGTACAACGCCTATCTGGCCCAGCTCGCCAAATCCGATGAACGACAGAACAGGACCACTGCATGACCACCCCCGAGACACCCGCACCCGCCGCCACCCCGGTCGAGAAGATTCGTCCCGCGCTGCTGGGCTATCGCGTGATGGCCTGGGCGACGGGTATCTGGCTGCTGGTGCTGTGCGGTGAACTCGTCGCCCACTACGCCTTCGGCCAGGGCATCAAGTGGATCGGTGTGGTGCACGGCTGGGTGTACTTCGTCTACGTGTTGGCCGCGTTCAACCTCGCGGTCAAGGTGCGCTGGCCAATCGCCAAGACCATCGGGGTGCTGCTGGCCGGCACCATCCCGCTGCTCGGCATCATCGTCGAACACTTCCAGACCCGCAGCGTCAAGGCGCAGTTCGGCCTGTAAGCCCGCCGACTGTGCGAACTCATACGCTTCGAGGCCGTTTTGCGTATGAGGCCGCACACTCGGCGAAAAGGCGTCACGCAAGCGCCCGCAGCGCCGGCAACAGCAGCGCCAACGCCCGGCCGCGGTGCGACACCGCGTCCTTTTCGGCGGGCGACAGCTGCGCGGCGGTGCGATCACTGCCGTCCGGGAGGAACACCGGGTCGTAGCCGAAGCCGCCGTCGCCGCGCGGCGCCCGCGCGATCCGGCCCGGCCATTCGCCGCGCACCACCGTCTCGCCCGCCGCCGACACCAGCGCACACGCCGACACGAACGCCGCCCCGCGCCGCTCGTCGGGCACATCGGTCAGCTGGGCGAGCAACAAAGCGGTGTTGGCGGCGTCGTCACCGTGCACCCCCGACCACCGGGCCGAGAGCACCCCGGGCATGCCGTTCAAAGCCGCCACCGCCAGCCCGGAATCGTCGGCGACACACGCCAGCCCGCTCGCGGCGAACCCGTCGCGGGCCTTGGCCAACGCGTTGTCCTCGAAGGTCGCGCCGGTCTCGGGCGCCTCGTCGAACGGCGGCACGTCCTCCAGCGACAGCAGCGTCACCCCGGACAGCCCGGCACCGTCGAGCACCCGGCGCAGCTCGGCCAGCTTCTTGCGGTTGCGGCTGGCCACCAGCAGGGGCGTCAGGTTCCGAACGCTTTCTTGGGCTCGGGCCCCTCGGGCAGCACACCCGGATACGGCAGCTCCAACGCCTCGCGCTGCACGGCGAACAGCTGCTCGCAGGCGGCCAGCGCGGCATCCAGCATCTTGTCCAGGGTGGAACGCGGGAAGGTGGCGCCCTCCCCGGTGCCCTGGATCTCCACCAGGGTGCCGGTGTCGGTGGCGACCACGTTCATGTCGACCTCGGCGCGGGCATCTTCCTCATAGGGCAGGTCGACGCGGACCCGGCCGTCGACCACCCCGACGCTGACCGCCGCGATCGCGCAGGACAGTGGCCGCGGATCGGACAGCTTGCCGGCGGCGGCCAGGTAGGTCACCGCGTCGGCCAACGCCACGTAGGCGCCGGTGATCGCCGCGGTGCGGGTGCCGCCGTCGGCCTGCAGCACATCGCAGTCCACGGCGATGGTGTTCTCCCCCAGCGCGGCCAAATCGATGCAGGCCCGCAGCGACCGGCCCACCAGCCGGCTGATCTCCTGGGTGCGTCCGCCGACCCGGCCCTTGACCGACTCCCGGTCGCTGCGGGTGTGGGTGGCCGCCGGCAGCATCGCGTACTCGGCGGTGAGCCAGCCCAGCCCGGATCCCTTGCGCCAGCGCGGCACCCCCTCGGTGACGCTGGCCGTGCACATCACCCGGGTCTGGCCGAATTCGACCAGCACTGAGCCGGCCGGGTGGGCGGTGAAACCGCGGGTGATCGTCACCGGGCGCAGCTCGTCGTCGAGGCGGCCGTCTTCTCGTTTGGACACGCGCCAACCCTAGCCGGTGCGGCTGCCCGCTAGCGGCCGACCTCAATCGTTTCGCCGCACACCACGGCGTGCACCGGGCCGTCGAACTCGGCCTTGGCCTCGCTGATCACGTCCTCCCGCGACGTCCACGGCGGGATGTGGGTGAGCAGCAGCTCGCGGACCCCCGCGGCGGCCGCGGCGCGCCCGGCTTCGGTGCCCGACATGTGCAGTCGCGGCGGCCGGTCCGGGGCATGGGTCCAGGAGGCTTCGCACAAAAACACGTCGGCGTCGCGGGCCAGCTCGATCACCGCATCGCAGTAGCCGGTGTCGCCGCTGTACACCAGCGACGCGCCGGACGGATCGGTGACCCGCAGCCCGTAGGACTCGGTGGGGTGGCACACCTGGCGCGGCAGCACCGTCAACGCGCCCAGCGTCACCGGTTCAGCGTCGACCCAATGTCGGATCTCGAAGATGTCGGAGACGTCGTCGATCTCGCCGCCGTACGGCGACGACGCCGCCCCCAGCCGCGACCAGGTGTCGCTCGGGCCGTACATCAACGCCTTGCCGACCGGCGGCGACGGGTGATAGCGCCGCCACACGAACAGCCCGGGCAGATCCAGGCAGTGGTCGGCGTGCAGGTGCGACAACAGCACGTGCACCGACCCGGGATCGATGTGCCGCTGCAACGTGCCCAGCACCCCGCCCCCGAAATCGACCACCAGCGGCGGCGTGTCCGGCGCCCGCAACAGGTACCCCGATGCCGGCGAATCCGGGCCGACAACGCTGCCGGAACAGCCGAGCACGGTGAGTCGCACGGACACTACTGTGCCATGCCCAACGAAGCGGTGACGCAGACATGGCAGCTTTGCGCGCTATTCATCGCGCGAATCACTCCGGCACACCGACGTGACGGCGGGCGGATTGGACACCGGTTATGACCGGACCCAAAAAACGGGCCGCCAATGCGGTGAACGCCTCCGGGTCGCCGGTGGCCTCGAATAGCCGGGTGGCCGGCGCGGTCTCGTGCGGGTGCAGCAGGTCGGATTCGGTGAGCACCCGCAGCAGCTCCTTGGCGGTCTCCTCCGCGCTGGACACCAACGTGACGTGCTCGCCCATCGCCAACTGGATCAGCCCGGACAGCAGCGGGTAGTGGGTGCAGCCCAGCACCAGGGTGTCCACCCCGGCCCGCTGCAGCGGCTCCAGATACCCCTCGGCCAGGCCCAGCACTTGGCGGCCGCTGGTGACGCCGCGTTCGACGAAGTCGACGAACCGCGGACAGGCCACCGCGGTGATCTGGGTGTCGCGGGCGGCGGCGAACGCGTCCTGGTAGGCGTGGCTGGTGATGGTGGCCTGGGTGCCGATCACCCCGATGCGCCCGTTGCGGGTGGCGGCCACCGCCCGGCGCACCGCGGGCAGGATCACCTCCACCACCGGCACGTCGTAGCGCTCCCGGGCGTCCCGCAGGCACGCCGAGGACGCGGTGTTGCAGGCGATCACCAACGCCTTGACGCCGCGGTCGACCAGGTTGTCGCCGATGGCCAGGGCGTGCGCCCGGATCTCGGGGATGGTCAGCGGCCCGTACGGGCCGTTGCCGGTGTCGCCGACGTAGATGACGTCCTCGTCGGGCAGCTGGTCGATGATCGCCCGCGCCACGGTCAGCCCGCCGACGCCGGAATCGAAAATCCCGACGGGTGCCCGGCGCGCGCTCATGCCGGACGCGACTTCTTCAGCGCACGCTGCTTGCGTTCCGGCCCGGACAGCAGATAAGCCGCCAGCACCCCGGCGAGGGCGCCGCACAGATGCCCCTGCCAGGACACCCCGTGGCACTTGTCCAGCACCGGCACGGCGCCGACCAGGATGCCGCCGTAGGCGAACAGCACCACCAGCCCGGTGACGATGTCCCACACCCGGCGGATCAGCCAGCCGAACACGATCAGAAACGCCAGATAGCCGAAGATCAGGCCGGACGCCCCGATGTGGTCGGATTCGAAGCGGCAGGCGCCGACATTGCCGATCAGCCAGGTGCCGAAACCGCCGACGATCCACACGATCGCGGTGGCCCACAAAAACCGGGACAGCCCGGCCAGCGTCATCAAAAACCCCAGCACCAGCAGCGGGAAGGTGTTGGAGATCAGGTGCGACCAGTCGGCGTGCAGCAGCGGCGCGAACAGGATGCCCCACAGCCCGTCGGCCTCCAGCGGCCGGATGCCGTTGGCATCCAGGTCGTGGTCGGTCACCTGGTCGACGAGTTCGACGACGTAGAGCAGCGCCACAAAACTGAGGATGGTGGCCCCGCCGACCTGCCACGCCGGCGGCTTGGTCGGCGCCGGGGTGACCGGCTGACTCACGCCCATAGCTGCCCTTCCAGCGCGTCTTCGGCGTCGTCCAGGCTACCGGCGTACGCGCCGGTGGACAGGTATTTCCAGCCCGCGTCGGCGACCACGAAGGCGATGTCGGCGCGCTCGCCGGCCTTGATCGCCTTGGCCGCCTGCCCGAGCGCGGCGTGCAGCACCGCGCCGGTGGAGATGCCGGCGAAGATGCCCTCGGTCGACACCAGCTCCCGGGTGCGGCGCACCGCGTCGGCGGCGCCCACCGAGTACCGGGTGGTCAACACCGCCGGGTCGTACAGCTCCGGGATGAAGCCCTCGTCGATGTTGCGCAGCGCGTACACGCCTTCCCCGTAGCGCGGTTCGGCGGCCACGATCTGCACCTCGGGCACCTGCTCGCGCAGGTAGCGTCCGGTGCCCATCAGGGTGCCGGTGGTGCCCAGCCCGGCGACGAAGTGGGTGATCTCGGGCAGGTCGGCCAGCAGCTCGGGGCCGGTGCCGACGTAGTGCGAGTCGGTGTTGGCCGGGTTGCCGTACTGGTAGAGCATCACCCAGTCCGGGTTGGCGGCGGCCAGCTCCTTGGCCCGGGCGACCGCGGTGTTCGACCCGCCCTCGGCCGGGGAGAAGATGATCTGGGCGCCGTAGAGCTCGAGGATCTGGCGGCGTTCGATCGAGGTGTTCTCCGGCATCACGCAGATCATCCGGTAGCCCTTGAGCCGGGCCGCCATCGCCAGCGAGATGCCGGTGTTGCCGCTGGTGGGTTCCAGGATCGTCGCGCCGGGGGTCAACACCCCGTCACGTTCGGCCTGCTCGATCATCCGCAGCGCGGGGCGGTCCTTGATCGAGCCGGTCGGGTTGCGGTCCTCGAGTTTGGCCCACAGGCGAACGTGCGGCTCGTCGTCCCAGCGCGGCGACAGCCGCGGCAGCCCGACCAGCGGGGTGTTGCCCAGCGCCCCCAGCAGCGAGTCATACCGGGCCACTAGCCACCCGCCACCGCGGGCAGGATCGTCACCGTGTCGCCGTCGGCGATCGCGGTGTCCAGGCCGCCGGAGAACCGCACATCCTCGTCGTTGACGTAGATGTTGACGAACCGGTGCAGTTTGCCGTCGTCGACCAGGCGCTGCGAGATCCCGGAGTAGTTGGCCTCCAGGTCGGTGATCACCGCGCCCAGCGTGTCGCCGGTGGCGGTGACGCGTTTCTCGCCGCCGGTGTGCGGGCGCAGGATGGTCGGGATGGACACGGTGACGCTCATGCGGGCTCCTCATAGCTGGAAACGATGCGGACGGGTTCTTCGGTGACGACGCCGTCGACGATGCGGTAGCTGCGCAGCTCGTGGGTGTCGGGGTCGCGGGTGGACACCAGCACGTAGTGGGCGTCGGGTTCGGCGGCCAGGCTCACGTCGGTGCGGCTCGGGTAGGCCTCGGTGGCGGTGTGCGAGTGGTAGATGACGACCGGCACCTCGTCGGCGTCATCCATCGCCCGCCACACCCGCAGCTGCTCGGCGGAATCGAACCGGTAAAACGTCGGGGAGCGTTCGGCGTTGAGCATGGCGATGTGCCGCTGCGGGCGGTCGCTGCCGTCCGGGCCGGCCAGCACCCCGCAGGCCTCGTCGGGATGGTCGGCGCGGGCGTGGGCGACCATCGCGTCGACCAGGTCGGCACGAATCACCAGCACGTCAACGGCTCCTTTTCACTCGAATGCTCCGGGCAACAGGTCGCGGTAGGTCGGTATTCCGGCCACCGGGTCGGCGGCCAGCACCCCGACCAGCACGGCGCGGGCCACGCAGTCCGCCGCGGCCGCGCCCACCGCGGTGACCAACGCAGTTTCCGGGGACAGCCCGGCGGGCGTGTCGGCCGCCGGTGCCACCTCGACCGCACCGGTCGCCAGCGCAAACACCGTATCGCCATCCAGCGGGGTGTGCGCGGGCCGGATGGTGCGGGCCAGCCCGTCCTGGGCGGCGATCGCCACCCGCCGGCACCCGGCCGGGGACAGCGCGGCGTCGGTGGCGACCACCCCGATCGTGGTGTTCAGCGGGCTGCGGGCGGCGTCCAGTTCGGCCAGCGCGGCGATCTGCGGCGCCGGCGGCCGGCGCAACCCGAACTCGTCGATCAGGTAGGCCAGCCACGGCAGCCCGGTGGCCGGGTCGACGACGTTGCCGGCGGCGTTGACCGCCACCACCGCGCCCACCGTCACCCCGATGTCCAGCCGGATCGACGCGGTGCCCACCCCGCCCTTGAGCACCCCGGCGCGCGCCCCCACCCCGGCGCCCACCGTGCCGAGGGCGACCTCGGTGCCGGCCGCCTCGGCGGCGGCGTACCCGAACTCGGCGGTCGGGCGGTGGCCCCAGGCGCCGACCGGCAGGTCGAAGATGACCGCGCCGGGCACGATCGGCACCACCCCGCCGTCCATCGCGATGCCGCGGCCGCGCTCCTCGCACCAGCGCATC
Organism: Mycobacterium sp. pUA109; assembly: GCF_041287095.1. Lineage (NCBI taxonomy): Bacteria > Bacillati > Actinomycetota > Actinomycetes > Mycobacteriales > Mycobacteriaceae > Mycobacterium > Mycobacterium sp. pUA109. The sequence goes on from NZ_JBGGKS010000031.1 coordinate 30,784, forward strand.
ACCCCGTCGGCGGCCGCCAGCCCATAGGCGCTGCCGCCGGCCAGCAGCACCGCGTCGACGTAGCGCACGCTGTTGGCCGGGTCCAGCAGGTCGGTTTCGCGGCTGCCGGGCGCCCCGCCGCGGGCGTCGACCGCGCCGACGGTGCCCGGCGGGGCCAGCACCACGGTGACCCCGCTGGCCCACCCCGCACCCAGGGTCGCGTCCGGGTCGAGCCGCTGGTGGTGGCCGACCCGGATCCCGGCGACGTCGGTGATGGCGCTCATCGGTTCCCGATCAGCGCCAGCACCAGGTATTCCTGCAGCACGGTCAGCCACTGGTAGACGTCGAAGTGGGCGGCCAGCGGATGGTCGGCGGGCAGCCGCTCCGGCCCGCCCGGCCCGATGTCGAGCATGGTGCCCAGCGCTAACCGCACGTCGTTGACCGCCGCGATCCAGGCGTGCGCGTCGTCCTCGGTCAGCTCGAACCGGCCGCCGTCGGCGGGCACGGTCGCCAACACCCGTTGCGCGGTCTCGCGTTTAGCCGCGATGATCTCGGGTTCGTGGATGCTGCGCAGCGCCGCGTTGAGGCTGTCGGCGGCCCCCGAGCCGGCCGGGTGGTCGTTGGCCGGTTTGTAGAAATCCGGCAGCAGCCGCCGCAGCGTGGCGTCCGCGGGGGGTTCGGTGTTGCCGGTCTTCATCCCGGTGATCTGCTCGAGTTCGTCTGGCGGCGAGGACGATTCCCGCTCGTCGAGCATGCCGACCACCGACCCGACCAGGCTGGTGATCAGCGCGGCCTCGTGCGGATCCAGCGCCGACCGGAAACGGGGACCGTCAGCGGTCTGCACCCGCTTCCACTTGCGCACCCAGCGACCCTAGTCAGCGGTCCTGCTGCAGCGTCGCCCACAACCCGGCGGCATGCAGTTTGGACACGTCGACCTCCATGGACTCCCGGCTGCCCGCCGACACCACCGCCTTGCCCTCGGTGTGCACCTGCAGCATCAGCTTGGTGGCGTGGGGTTCGCTGTAGCCGAACAGCTTCTGAAAAATGTAGGTCACATAGCTCATCAGGTTCACCGGATCGTCCCAGACGATGGTCACCCACGGGCTGGCCGTGTCGTCGGTGGCATCGACCTGCCGGTGTTCGGTGGTTTTCGGCGTGACCGGCGGGGACGTCGCTGCTGACGCAACCATAGCTGCCAGGATACCGAGCTAACCGGCGGTGGCGACCAGCCGATACGGTGGCGGGGTGAACGACTGGGCCCGCGCCGGGCTGCTCACCGACAAATACGAACTGACCATGCTGGCGGCGGCGCTGCGCGACGGCACCGCGCACCGGTCGACGACCTTCGAGCTGTTCGCCCGCCGGCTGCCCGACGGGCGCCGCTACGGGGTGGTGGCCGGCACCGGCCGGTTCCTGGAAGCGTTGGGCCAGTTCAGGTTCGACGACGACGCGATCGCGTCGCTGGCCGAATTCCTGGACGCCCACACGGTGGCGTATCTGGCCGACTTCCGGTTCACCGGGGACATCGACGGCTACGCCGAGGGCGAGCTGTACTTCCCCGGCTCCCCGGTGCTGTCGGTGCGCGGCAGCTTCGCCGAGTGCATCGTGCTGGAAACCCTGGCGTTGTCGATCTTCAACCACGACACCGCGATCGCATCGGCGGCCGCGCGGATGGTCAGCGCCGCCGCCGACCGGCCGGTGATCGAGATGGGGTCGCGGCGCACCCACGAGCAGGCCGCGGTCGCGGCCGCCCGGGCGGCCTACCTGGCCGGCTTCGCCGGATCCTCCAACCTGGAAGCCCAGCGCCGCTACGGGGTGCCGGCGCTGGGCACCAGCGCCCACGCGTTCACCCTGCTGTATGCCAGCGCCGGCGGCCCCGACGAGGTGGCCGCGTTCCGCGCGCAGGTCGCCGCGCAGGGGGTGGGCACCACGCTGCTGGTGGACACCTACGACGTGACGACCGGGGTGGCCAACGCGGTCGCGGTCGCCGGCCCGCAGCTGGGCTCGGTGCGCATCGACTCCGGGGAGCTGGGGGTGTTGGCCCGCCAGACCCGCGACCAGCTGGACCGGCTGGGCGCCACCGGCACCCAGATCATGGTCTCCGGGGACCTCGACGAGTACTCGATCGCCGCGCTGCGCGCCGAACCGGTGGACAGCTACGGGGTGGGCACCTCGCTGGTCACCGGGTCGGGGGCGCCGACGGCGAGCATGGTCTACAAGCTGGTCGAGGTCGACGGGGTGCCGGTGCAAAAACGCAGCGCCCGCAAGGAGTCCCGCGGCGGCCGCAAGGAGGCGCTGCGGCTGTCCCGCCCCACCGGCACCCTCCTCGAGGAGATCGTGCACCCGGCCGGATCCCCGCCGCAGGTCAGCGAGGACAGCCGGGTGCTGACCGTCCCGCTGGTGCGCGACGGGCAGCCGGTGGCCGACCGAGACGTCGGCGCGGCGCGCAAGCTGGTGGCGGCCGGCTTGCGCAGCCTGCCGTGGGAGGGTCTGATGTTGTCGCACGGCGACCCGGCGATCCCCACCGTGCAGATCCCGGTCAGCACTCGATAACCAGGAGCAGCCACGCCCGACCCGTCCGTGCCCGACCTGCTGGCCACCGCGGTGGCCGCGTTGGGCGGAACCGAACGCGCCGGCCAGGTCACCATGGCCGACGCCGTCGCGCGCGCCTTCGACATCGGCGAGCACCTGGCGGTGCAGGCCGGCACCGGCACCGGCAAGTCGCTGGCCTACCTGGTGCCCGCGCTGGCCCGCGCGGTCGCCGAGGACGCCCCGGTGGTGGTGTCCACGGCGACGATCGCGCTGCAACGCCAACTCGTCGACCGCGACCTGCCCCGGCTGGCCGACGCCCTGGCCGACGCGCTGCCCCGGCGACCGCAGTTCGCCCTGCTCAAGGGGCGCCGCAACTACCTGTGCCTGAACAAGGTGCACGGCGGCACCGCGGCCGCCGACGAGGAACCGCCGCAGGAGGAGCTGTTCAACGCGGCCGCGGCCACCGCGCTGGGCCGCGACGTGCAGCGGCTGACCGCCTGGGCGTCGGACACCGACACCGGTGACCGCGACGACCTCAAACCCGGCGTCCCGGACCGGTCCTGGTCGCAGGTCAGCGTGTCGGCGCGGGAGTGTCTGGGCGCGGCCCGCTGCCCGTTCGGCACCGACTGTTTCGCCGAACGGGCCCGCGCGAAGGCCGGGCAGGTCGATGTGGTGGTCACCAACCACGCCCTGCTGGCCATCGACGCGATCACCGACTCCGCGGTGCTGCCCGAACACGAGCTGCTGGTGATCGACGAGGCCCACGAGCTGGTGGACCGGGTGACGGCGGTGGCCACCGGGGAGCTGACCGCGACCGCGCTGGGGGTGGCGACGCGCCGGATCACCCGGCTGGTGTCCCCCGAGCTGGTGCAGCGGCTCGAGGCCGCGTCGGCGACCTTCACCTCGGCGATCCACGACGGCACCCCGGGCCGCGTCGATTACCTCGACGAGGAGTTGGGCACCTACCTGACGGCGCTGCGGGACGCGGCCGGCGCGGCGCAGGCGGCCATCGACACCAGCCCCCGCGACCCGCAGGCGGCCGCGGCCCGCACCGAGGCGGTCGCGGCGCTCAGCGAGATCGCCGAGACCGCCACCCGGGTGCTGGATTCGTTTGTGCCCGCCATCCCCGACCGCACCGAGGTGGTGTGGCTGGCCCACGACGAGATCCGCGGGTCGGTGTCACCGGTGTTGCGGGTGGCGCCGCTGACGGTGGCGGGGCTGCTGCGCACCCGGCTGTTCGCCCGGTCGACGACGGTGCTGACCTCGGCGACCCTGACCGTGGGCGGCTCCTTCGACGCCATGGCCGCGGCCTGGGGGTTGACCGGCGGCGAGGCCGAACCGCGGTGGCGGGGCCTAGACGTCGGCTCGCCGTTCACCCACGCCAAGTCCGGCATCCTCTACGTGGCCGCGCACCTGCCCCCGCCGGGCCGCGACGGCACCGGGTCGGCCGAGCAGCTCACCGAGATCGCCGAGCTGATCACCGCCGCCGGGGGCCGCACCCTGGGCCTGTTCTCGTCGATGCGGGCGGCCCGGGCGGCCGCCGAGGCCATGCGCGACCGGCTGACCAGCCCGGTGCTGTGTCAGGGCGACGACGCCACCGCGGCGCTGGTCGAACGGTTCGCCGCCGACCCGGCCACCTCGCTGTTCGGCACGCTGTCGCTGTGGCAGGGTGTCGACGTGCCCGGCCCGTCGCTGTCGCTGGTGCTCATCGACCGCATCCCGTTCCCGCGGCCCGACGATCCGCTGCTGACCGCCCGGCAGCGGCGGGTGGCCGCGCGCGGCGGCAACGGCTTCATGGCCGTCGCGGCCAGCCACGCGGCGTTGCTGCTGGCGCAGGGCGCGGGGCGGCTGCTGCGCCGCGTCGACGACCGCGGCGTGGTCGCGGTGCTGGACTCCCGGATGGCGACCGCGCGCTACGCCGGGTACCTGCGCGCCTCGCTGCCCCCGTTTTGGCACACCACCGACGGCGCCCGGGTGCGTCAGGCGCTGGGTCGGCTGGCCTCGGCGTGAGGTGAACGCCGCCGCCACCAGGGCGGCGGCCGCACTATCCTGGAACGATCCGGCAGCCAGCGCCCCCGAGAGGTAACCACCGATGCGTCGACGACACCTGGGGCGTGTCCTGGCCGCGGTGGCCGCGCTGCTGACGCTCACCTCGTGTGCCCGGGTGCTGGACGGGCACCCGGTGTCGGTGTTCGCCGACCCGTTCCGGGTCGGCGGCCTGGAGGCCGTCGACGGGCCGACCGGGCTGCGTCCCGACGCCGCCGAACCGACCCGCGACGTGGAGCACACCGACGGCGGGCGGGTCGACACCCTGGCCGAGCAGTCGGTCAGCGACCTCGAGGAATTCTGGGGGGACAACTTCTCCGACAGCTTCGCGGGCCGGTTTCGGCCGGTGGACCAGCTGGTGTCGTGGAGTGCGCTGGACGTCGGCGGCCGGTTCTGCGACACCGGCACCTTCAAGCTGGTCAACGCCGCCTACTGCAAACTCGACAACACCATCGGCTGGGATCGCGGGGTGCTGCTGCCCGCGCTGCGCGAGGCCTACGGCGATATGGCCATCCCGATGGTGTTGGCCCACGAATACGGCCACGCGATCAGCAAACTGGCCAAGCTGACCAAAAAGCGCACCCCGATCCTGGTCGCCGAACAGCAGGCCGACTGCTTCGCCGGGGTCTACCTGCGGTGGGTGGCCCAAGGCGATTCGCCACGCTTCACGCTGAGCACCGGGGACGGGCTGAACGCGGTGCTGGCCGCGATGCTGGTGCTGCGCGACCCGGTGCTGCACGAGGAGGACATCGAGGGCGGCGGCAACGAGCACGGTTCGGCGTTCGAACGGATCTCGGCGTTCCAGTTCGGGTTCACCGAGGGCGCCGCGTCGTGCGCGGGGATCGACGTCAAGGAGATCGACGCCCGGCGCGGGGCGCTGCCGGTGGCGCTGCAACGCGACCAGACCGGGGAGTGGCCGGTCAGTGAGGACTCCGCGCGCACCATCATCGACGCGATGGCCACCGTGTTTCCGCTGGCCAACCCGCCGCAGCTGAGTTTCGACGCCGACGCGGCCGAGTCCTGCGGCAACGCCCGACCCAGCCCGCCGGCGTCGTACTGCCCGGACAGCAACACCATCGCCGTGGACCTGCCCAAGCTGACCAAGATGGGCGTCCCCCGCGAGGGTGACCCCGGGTCGATGCTGTCCGGCGACAACACCGCCTACTCGGTGCTGGAGTCGCGCTACATGCTGGCGGTGCAGGCCGACCGCGGCGGCCTGGTGCTCGACAACGCCAAGGCCGCGCTGCGCACGGCGTGTTTGACCGGGGTGGGCACCACCGCGCTGTCCAACGGCGTCAGCACCGGCAACGGCCACAGCGTGGCGCTGACCGCCGGCGACCTCGACGAGGCGGTGTCGGGGCTGTTGACCAACGGCCTGGCGGCCAGCGACATCAACGGCGAGACCGTGCCGGCCGGGTTCTCCCGCATCGACGCCTTCCGCACCGGGGTGCTCGGCGACGTCGACCGCTGCATCGCCCGCTTCACCTGAGGCCCCGGCCACATCCTGGCCGTCCCGGCCGGCCCTCCCGGCCGTCCTGGCCTTCCCGGCCGCGAACGTGCGCAGTTGTACGGGTTTTCCGCCAAAAGCTGGCATTCTGCGCACGTTCGCGGCCAAGGCTAGGCCAGGGTGACCAGGCCCAGCTCGTTGGGGGCGGCCAGCATCGGGTGGTGGGGCAGCACCCGCACCGTGTAGCCCACCGACCCGGCCACCGGCAGCGGCGTGGTGGTCACGAAGATGTCGGCGCCGCCGGCGGCACCGCTGTGCGTCATCGCGACGGTCACCGGGTCCTGCAGCACGTCACCGGCGTCGACGCGGCCCAGCACCGCCTGCACGGTGACCTCGTCGGGCCGCAGCCCGGCCAGCTGCACCGTCGCGGTCAACGTCAGTTTCGACCCCAGCAGCGGGGTGTCCGGCAGCCCGGTGCCGTCGACGTCGGTGATCCGGATGTTCGGCCACGCCCGCTGGGCGCGCCGACGGTAGTCGGCCAGCTCGCGGGCGGCGTCGAACGCGGCGCCGTCGCCGCCGACGACCGCGCGCACCGACTGCGCCGCCGGGGTGTAGTACGTCTCGACGTAGTCGCGCACCATCCGCGACGCCATCACCTTGGGCCCCAGCGTCGCCACGGTGTGGCGCACCATCTCGATCCACCGCCGCGGCACCCCGTGCTCGTCGCGTTCGTAGAACTTCGGCGCCACCGAGGTCGCCAGCAGGTCATACAGCGCACTGGCCTCCAGGTCGTCGCGGCGGCCCTCGTCGGCCACCCCGGCGGCGGTCGGGATCTCCCACCCGTTTTCGCCGTCGTACCACTCGTCCCACCAGCCGTCCCGGATGGACAGGTTCAGCCCGCCGTTGAGCGCGCTTTTCATCCCCGAGGTGCCGCACGCCTCCAGCGGGCGCAGCGGGTTGTTCAGCCACACGTCGCAGCCCCAGTACAGCCGCCGGGCCATCGACATGTCGTAGTCGGGCAAAAACGCCACCCGGTGCCGCACCTCGGGCCGGTCGGCGAACCGCACCACCTGCTGGATCAGCGCCTTGCCGGCGTCGTCGGCCGGGTGTGACTTGCCGGCGACGATCAGCTGAATCGGGCGCTCCTCGTCGAGCAGCAGCCGCTGCAGCCGCTCCGGATCGCGCAGCATCAGCGTCAGCCGCTTGTAGGTGGGCACCCGCCGGGCGAATCCGACGGTGAGCACGTCCGGGTCGAAAGCCGTTGCGATCCAGCCGAGTTCGGCCTCCGACGCGCCACGTTCCCGCCAGGACCGGCGCAGCCTGGTTCGCACGTCGTCGATGAGCAGCGCGCGCAGCTGCGACCGGATCCACCACAGATGCCCGGGATCGACCTGCTGCAGCCGCTGCCACACGGTGGGCTCGGACAGCGAATCGGAGCCGGCCAACTCCCGGCCCAGCTGCAGCCACTGCGGCGCCGCCCAGGTCGGCGCGTGCACCCCGTTGGTGATCGACCCGATCGGCACCTCGGTGCGGTCGAACCCGGACCACAGGTCGTTGAACATGGCCCGGCTGACCCGGCCGTGCAGCAGCGACACCCCGTTGGCCCGCTGCGCCAACCGCAATCCCAGGTGGGCCATGTTGAACGTCGTCGGGTCGGGTTCGGCGCCCAGCGCCACGATCGCGTCGGAGGACACCCCGGGCAGCAACCCGGCCGCTCCGTCGGCCCCGAGGTAGCGGCGCACCAGCTCCACCGGGAACCGGTCGATGCCGGCCGGCACCGGGGTGTGGGTGGTGAACACCGTCGAGGCACGCACCACGGTCAGCGCGGTGTCGAAGTCCAGCCCGGCGTCGGTCATCAGCTCCCGGATGCGTTCGGCGCCGAGGAATCCCGCATGGCCCTCGTTCATGTGGAACACCTCGGGCTCCGGCAGCCCTTCGAGCGCGGTGAACGCCCGGATCGCCCGCACCCCGCCGACCCCGGCCAGGATCTCCTGTTTGATCCGGTGCTCCTGGTCGCCGCCGTACAGCCGGTCGGTGACCCCGCGCAGCTCGTGCTCGTTTTCGCCGATGTCGGAGTCCAGCAACAGCAGCGGCACCCGGCCGACCTGCGCCACCCAGATCCGGGCCCGCAGCCGGGCGGCGTCGGGCAGGGCCAGTTCGATCAGCACCGGCGCGCCGCCGGCGTCGGTGAGCAACCGCAGCGGCAGGCCCTGCGGGTCCAGCGGCGGATAGGTTTCGTGCTGCCAGCCGTCGGCGGTCAGCGACTGCCGAAAGTAGCCGGAGCGGTAGTACAGGCCGACCGCGATCAGCGGCACCCCCAGGTCCGAGGCGGACTTCAGGTGGTCGCCGGCCAGGATCCCCAGCCCGCCGGAGTAGTTCGGCAGCACCTCGGCCACCCCGAACTCCATCGAGAAGTAGGCGATCGACGTCGGCATCGCGGTGCCATTGTATTGCTGCTCCTGGTACCACAGCGGGCGGCTCAGATAGTCGTTGAGGTCGGCGGCCAGCGCGTCGAGCCGCGCCACAAACCCCTCGTCGGTGGTCAGCTCGTCGAGCCGGGCCGGGCTCACCGCGCCCAGCAGCGCCACCGGGTCCTGGCCGCAGCGCACCCACAGCTCCGGGTCGATGGCGGCAAACAGATCCTGGGTGGGCTGCTCCCAGGACCACCGCAGGTTGATCGACAGCTGCTCCAGCGCGGCCAGGCGCTCGGGCAGGTGGGCGCGGACGGTGAACCGGCGGAGGGCTTTCACGCGTGCATAGCCTACCGACGATTCGGTTGCGCGCAGGTCGCGAAGCGAGCGCTGCACCCGGCGCAGGTATAGCCCGGCCGTTACGGTGGGTATGAGACGCGCAGGGATGTTCGGCGACCAGTAGGACGGAGTTGATTGGGTGCCTGGCCGGGTCGAGATCGATGACGTCCAGCCCGTCGTATCGTGCGGCGGCTATCCGGCCAAGGCGGTGGTCGGTGAGGTGGTCCCGGTCTGCGCCACGGTGTGGAGCGACGGCCACGAGACGGTCGCGGCGACCCTGGTGGCGCAGTATTTGGGGCCGCACTATCCGCAGCCGGCCACCCGGCACCGCATCGCCACCCCCGATGCGGCGCCGCAGGTCGAGCCGATCTCGGCGCCGATGACGATGGGCGTGGAGCCCTACGTGTTCCACGGCCAGTTCATCCCCGACCGGGTGGGGTTGTGGGGGTTCCGGGTCGACGGCTGGGGCGATCCGATCGACACCTGGCGCCACGCGGTGACCGCCAAACTCGACGCCGGTCAGGGCGAAGCCGAGTTGTCCAACGACCTGCTGATCGGGGCGCGGCTGTTTGACCGGGCCGCCGCGGCCGCCCCCCGGCGCCGACGCCAACCGCTGGTGGCGGCCGCGGCAGCGCTCCGCGCCCCGGGCGATCCGGTGAGCCGGGCCGCGCCGGCGCTGTCCGCCGAGGTCACCGAGGTGCTGGCCGGCCATCCGCTGCGCGACCTGGTCACCCAGGGCCACCAGTTCACGGTGTGGGTGGATCGCCCGCTGGCCCGGTTCGGCGCCTGGTATGAGATGTTCCCCCGCTCGACCGGCGGCTGGGACGCCGACGGCGCCCCGGTGCACGGCACCTTCGCCACCGCCGCCGCGGCGCTGCCCCGCATCGCCGAGATGGGGTTCGACGTGGTGTACCTGCCGCCGATCCACCCGATCGGCAAAGTCCACCGCAAGGGCCGCAACAACGCGGTGACCGCCGAACCCGGCGACGTCGGCTCGCCGTGGGCGATCGGCAGCGACGAAGGCGGACACGACGCCATCCACCCCCAGCTGGGCACCGTGGAGGACTTCGACGAGTTTGTGGCCGCCGCGCGCGACCTGGGCCTGGAGGTGGCGCTGGACCTGGCGCTGCAGTGCGCCCCGGATCACCCGTGGGCCCGCGCCCACCGGCACTGGTTCACCGAGTTGCCCGACGGCACCATCGCCTACGCCGAGAACCCGCCGAAGAAATACCAGGACATCTACCCGCTGAACTTCGACACCGATCCCGCCGGCCTGTACGAGGCGGTGCTGGCGGTGGTGCGGCACTGGGTCGAGCACGGGGTGACGGTGTTCCGGGTCGACAATCCGCACACCAAGCCGCCCGACTTCTGGGCCTGGCTGATCGGTCAGGTCAAGGCGACCGACCCCGACGTGGTGTTTTTGTCCGAGGCGTTCACCCCGCCGGCCCGCCAATACGGGTTGGCCAAGCTCGGCTTCACCCAGTCCTACACCTACTTCACCTGGCGCACCTCGAAGACCGAGCTCACCGAATTCGGGCAGGAGATCGCCGAATTCGCCGATTTCCGCCGGCCCAACCTGTTCGTCAACACCCCCGACATCCTGCACGCCAGCCTGCAGCACGGCGGTCCGGGCATGTTCGCCATCCGCGCGGTGCTGGCCGCGACCATGAGCCCGGCCTGGGGAATGTACTCCGGCTACGAGCTTTTCGAGCACCGCGCGGTGCGCGACGGCAGCGAGGAGTACCTGGACTCGGAGAAATACCAGTTGCGGCCCCGGGATTACGCGGCCGCGCTGGCCGAGGGCCGGTCACTGGAGCCGTTCATCACCCAGCTCAACGCGATCCGCCGCACCCACCCGGCACTGCGGGAGTTGCGCACCATCAGGTTCCACCACCTGGACAACGACGCGTTGCTGGCCTACAGCAAGTTCGACCCGAGCACCGGTGACTGCGTGTTGGTGGTGGTGACGCTCAACGCTTTTGCCGCCGAGGAGGCGACGTTGTGGCTGGACATGGCCGCACTGGGACGCGAACCCTACGAACAGTTTTGGGTGCGCGACGAAATCACCGGCGAGGACTACCACTGGGGGCAGGCCAATTACGTGCGCATCGACCCGGCACGCGCGGTCGCCCACATCATCAACATGCCGCTGATACCGGAGGAATCCCGAACGACACTGTTGCGCCGGGGGTGACGGGCACATGAAACGAACCGAACAGCTGGACAGTCCGCATCTGGCACCCGACCGCACTGAGCTGGCCCGGTTGCTGGCCGGGGTGCATCACGACCCGCACGCCATCCTGGGCGCCCACGAATACGGCGATCACACCGTGATCCGCGCGTTGCGCCCGCACGCGGTGGCGGTGACCGCGCTGGTGGGCGGTGACCGCTACCAGCTGCGGCATCTGGAGTCGGGCCTGTTCGCCGCCGCGCTGCCGTTCGTCGACCTGATCGACTACCGGCTGCAGGTGAGCTATCCCGGCGCCGGCGACGCGCTGGACACCCACACCGTCGCCGACGGCTACCGGTTTTTGCCCACCTTGGGCGAGGTCGACCTGCACCTGTTCGCCGAAGGCCGCCACGAACGGCTGTGGGAGGTGCTGGGCGCGCATCCCCGCTCGTTCACCACCGCCGACGGTGTGGTGGCCGGGGTGTCGTTCGCGGTGTGGGCCCCCAACGCCAAGGGGGTCAGCCTGATCGGCGACTTCAACGGGTGGAACGGCAACGATGCGCCGCTGCGGGTGCTCGGCTCCTCGGGGGTGTGGGAGCTGTTCTGGCCGGGCTTCCCGCCCGACGGGCTGTACAAGTTCCGGGTGCACGGCGCCGACGGCGCCGTCACCGACCGGGCCGACCCGTTCGCGTTCGCCACCGAGGTGCCGCCGCAGACCGCGTCGCGGGTGAACGTCAGCACCTACACCTGGCGCGATCACGACTGGATGGCGCGGCGCGCGCAGCACAACCCGGTGCACGAGGCGATGAGCACCTACGAAGTGCACCTGGGCTCGTGGCGACCGGGGCTGAGCTACACCGAGTTGGCCCGCGAACTGGTGGATTACGTGGTGGCGCACGGCTTCACCCACGTCGAGATGCTGCCGGTCGCCGAGCACCCGTTCGGCGGGTCGTGGGGGTATCAGGTCACCTCGTACTATGCGCCGACGTCCCGGTTCGGCAGCCCCGACGAGTTCCGCGGGCTCGTCGACGCGCTGCACCAAGCCGGGATCGGCGTGATCATGGACTGGGTGCCGGCGCATTTCCCCAAAGACGCCTGGGCGCTGGGACGTTTCGACGGGACCCCGCTGTATGAACACTGGGACCCCAAACGCGGCGAACAACTCGACTGGGGCACTTACGTCTTCGACTTCGGCCGACCCGAGGTGCGCAACTTCCTGGTGGCCAACGCGCTGTACTGGCTGACCGAATTCCACATCGACGGGCTGCGGGTGGATGCGGTGGCCTCGATGCTGTACCTGGACTATTCGCGCCCCGCGGGCGGCTGGACGCCCAACATCTACGGCGGCCGGGAGAACCTGGAGGCGGTGCAGTTCCTGCAGGAGATGAACGCCACCGCTCATCGGGTCGCGCCCGGCATCGTGACGATCGCCGAGGAGTCGACCTCCTGGCCGGGGGTTACCCGACCGACCAGCCTGGGCGGCCTGGGCTTTTCGATGAAGTGGAACATGGGCTGGATGCACGACACGCTGGACTATCTCAGCCACGACCCGGTTCACCGCTCCTATCACCACCACGAGGTGACATTCTCGATGCTGTACGCGTTCAGCGAGAACTACGTGCTGCCGATCAGCCACGACGAAGTGGTGCACGGCAAGGGCACGCTGTGGGAGCGGATGCCCGGCAACGACCACGTCAAGGCCGCCGGGCTGCGCAGCCTGCTGGCCTACCAGTGGGCGCACCCGGGTAAGCAACTGCTGTTCATGGGCCAGGAGTTCGGCCAGCGCGCCGAATGGTCCGAGGAGCGCGGGGTGGACTGGTTCCAACTCGACGAGCACAGCTTTTCGACCGGCATTCTGCGCCTGGTCGACGACATCAACGCCCTCTACCGGCGTCGGCCCGCGCTGTGGAGCCAAGACACCCACCCCGACGGCTATTCCTGGATCGACGCCAACGACTCGGCCAACAACGTGTTGAGCTTCCTGCGGTACGGCAGCGACGGGTCGGTGCTGGCCTGCGTGTTCAACTTCGCCGGCACCGAGCACGCCGACTACCAGCTGGGGCTGCCGGCCGCCGGGCGGTGGCGCGAGGTGCTCAACACCGACGCGACCGGCTACCACGGTTCCGGGATCGGCAACCTCGGCGGGGTGGACGCCGTCGAGCGGCCCTGGCACGGCCGCCCCGCCTCGGCGGTGCTGGTGCTGCCGCCGCTGGCCGCGCTGTGGCTCGAACCCGAGTAGCGGCCGTGTGTCGGCCCCGCGAACGTGCGCAGAATGCCAGTTTTTGCCGCTGTGCGCGTACAACTGCGCACGCTCGCGCCGGGGAAACCGGCGGCTAACCTCAGTACAGCGCGTTGGCGAGGTTGCGCCGGGCGGCGATGACGTCGGGGTCGGCGGGATCGAAGATTTCGAACAGCTCGATCAGCCGGGTGCGCACCGCGGTGCGCTCCTCCCCCGCGGTGCGCCGCACCAACGCGATCAGCCGGTCGAACGCCGCGGCGACGTCCTGGTTGAGGATCTGCACGTCGGCGGCGGCGAAGGCGGCCTCGATATCACCCGGACCGGCGTCGGCCACCGCGACCGCGTCGGGGCGCTGCGCGGTGGCGCGCTGCAGGAACGCGATCTGGCGCACCGCCGCCTTGGCTTCGACGTGATCGGGGTCGGTGTCCAGGATCGCCTGATACGCGGTGCGGGCGGCGGCGAAGTCGCCGGCCTCCAGGTGCTGGCGGGCCTGGGCCAGCGCCGGGTCGACCTGTTCTTCGGCGGCGTCGGTGGCACCGCTGAGCTTGCCGGCGGTCGCCGACAGCACCGAGTCCACCCAGCGCCGCAACTGGTCGGCGGGCTGCACGCCCTGAAAGCTGGTCAGCGGTTGGCCGGCGCCCAGGGCGACGACGGTGGGCACCGCCTGCACCCCGAAGATCTGCGCCACCCGGGGGCTGGTGTCCACGTTGACCGCGGCCAGCGCCCACTTGCCGTTATCGGCGGCCGCCAGCTCGGCCAGGGTTTCGCCGAGCTGCACGCACGCCTCGCTGCGCGGCGACCACAACAGCACCACGACCGGCACCTGGTTGGACCGGACCAGCACCTCGTCTTCGAAGTTGGTCTCGGTGACTTCGGTGCCGAACTGCCCGGTGGTCGCGCCGCCACCCGACGCGGTCTGCTGGGCGCGTTGCTTGAGTCCAGACAGGTCTACCGCGCCGGCCATGGCCGGTGCGATCGGAGGTCGCGGTCGGGTCACGCCGTCAAGTCTGTCACAACGCCCAACCGGCGCCTCAGCCGCTCAGCCGGTGACCTCGCCCCCGCCGACCGGCGGTTATGAGCAAGATCACACGGTCCGCCCGCCGGCACCGCCAGCAAACCCGACCTAGCCGGCCCGCAGGATCAGCGCGTCGCCCTGGCCGCCGGCGCCGCACAGCGCCGCCACCGCGTAGCCCGACCCCCGGCGTTTGAGCTCCAGGGCGGCGTGCAGGGTGATCCGCGCCCCGGACATGCCGATCGGGTGGCCGACGGCGATCGCCCCGCCGTGCACGTTGACGATGTCGGGGTTGATCCCCAACTCGCGGGTCGAGGCCAGCGCCACCGCGGCGAACGCCTCGTTGATCTCCACCACGTCGAGCTGGTCGAGCGCGATGCCTTCCCGGGCGACGGCCTTCTTGATGGCGTTGGCCGGCTGGGACTGCAACGTCGAATCCGGCCCGGCCACCACGCCGTGCGCGCCGATCTCGACCAACCAGTCCAGCCCGAGCTGTTGGGCCTTGGCCTTGTTCATCACCACCACCGCGGCCGCACCGTCGGAGATCTGCGACGACGACCCCGCCGTGATGGTGCCGTCCTTGCGGAACGCCGGCCGCAGGCCGGACAGCGACTCGGCGGTGGTGTTGGCACGGATGCCCTCGTCCTCGGTGAACTCCAGCGGATCCCCCTTGCGCTGCGGGATCTTCACCGGAACGACCTCGTCGGCGTACACGCCGTCCTTCCACGCCGCGGCGGCCTTCTGGTGGGACACCGCCGCGAACTCGTCCTGTTCGGCGCGGGTGAACTGGTCGGCGTCGTTGCGCTGCTCGGTCAACGCCCCCATCGGCTGATCGGTGAACACGTCATGCAAGCCGTCGTAGGCCAGGTGGTCGAGCACCGTGACGTCGCCGTACTTGTAGCCGGCGCGGCTGTCCATCAGCAGGTGCGGTGCCTTGGTCATGGACTCCTGGCCGCCGGCCACCACCACATCGAACTCGCCGGCCCGAATCAGCTGGTCAGCCAGCGCGATGGAGTCGATCCCGGACAAGCACATCTTGTTGATGGTCAGCGTTGGCACGTCCCAGCCGATCCCGCCGGCCACCGCCGCCTGCCGCGCCGGCATCTGACCCGCGCCGGCGGTCAGCACCTGGCCCATGATCACGTATTCCACCAGGGCCGGCGGCACGTTGGCCTTCTCCAGCGCGCCGGCGATCGCGATGGCCCCCAGGTCACTGCCGGAGAAGTCCTTCAACGACCCCATCAGCTTGCCGATCGGGGTGCGGGCCCCAGCAACGATTACCGACGTGGTCATGACTACCTCCAAAGCGGGCGGGGACGGCCGATCTGGCCGATCGGTGCAGCGCAATCTTTCCCATCAGGTTACCGTTGCGTTATGACCACCGATCAAGCTGACGCCCGTCCCGCCCTGGCCACCGCCCTGGTAACGGCGATCGACCACGTCGGTATCGCGGTGCCCGACCTGGACGCCGCCAAGAAGTGGTACCACGACCGGCTCGGCATGATCGTGCTGCACGAAGAGGTCAACGACGAGCAGGGCATCGTCGAGGCCATGCTCGCGGTGCGCGGCGCCCCGGTCGGCAGCGCCCAGATCCAGTTGATGGCCCCGATCGACGATTCCTCGACGATCGCGAAGTTCTTGGACAAGCGCGGCCCCGGCCTGCAGCAGCTGGCCTACCGGGTCAGCGACATCGACGCCCTGTCCGAGCGGTTGCGCGACGAGGGTGTCCGGCTGCTCTACGACGCGCCCAAGCGCGGCACGGCAAACTCGCGGATCAACTTCATCCACCCCAAGGACGCCGGCGGGGTGCTGATCGAGCTGGTCGAGCCGGCCGCCGAGTCAGCTCACTAAGGGCTAGGACCACTTTCGGGTCGGGCCGCGGGTTGCGCGGTTGGCCCAACACGGCGTGTGCCAGTGCCGCCGGTCGTCCACCCCGGCCGCACCGGCGTCCACCCGCCACACCACCACATGTGCGGTGCCGGAACGGATTTCGTGATCACAACCCGGGCAGCGGTAGGTTTTGACCGCCCGGGCCCCGGCGATGGTGCGCACCTCGTAGGAATACCCGTCGGGTCCGGTTTCGACCCGGTGCGGAACCGGTAACGGCCGCAACGGCTGCTGCCGGCGCGACGGGCTGCGGCGACGGGCCATGCGACCAAGCCTAATGGTCGGGGTCAGGCCAGCGCAGACAACGCCACCGCGGCGTCGTATCCGGTGAACCCGTCCAGTTCGCCGTCCCGCAACCGGTTCACCCAGCCCGGGTCGGCCAGCAGCGCACGACCGATGGCCACCACGTCGAACTCGCCGGCGTCGAACTGCTCGACCAGGCGGTCGACGGGCGCGGGCCTGATCACCTCGCCCGGCTTTTCGCTGCGGAACTGCGTTTCCAGCCCCACCGACCCGACCGCGATGACCGGTGTGCCGGTGACCTTCTTGGTCCACCCGGCCAAGCTCAGTGCGGGGTCGTGGTCGGGGAAACCCGGCAGATAGTGTCGGCGGGTGGAAGGGTGCAGCACGTCGACGCCGGCCTCGACCAGCGGGGCCAACAGTTCCTGTAATTGGGTCGGGTCGGCGGCCAGGGATGCCGCGTAGTCGGTGGCCTTCCACTGGGAGAAGCGGAAAATGATCGGATAGTCCGGCCCGACCGCGGCCCGCACCGCGGCGACCACCTCGGCCGGGAAGCGGGTCCGCGCGGCCAGCGATCCGCCGTAGCCATCGGCACGCAGATTCGTGCGCTCCCAGAGGAATTGGTCCAGCAGGTAGCCGTGGGCGCCGTGCAACTCGACCGCATCGAAGCCGACGTCGCGCGCGGTGGCGGCGCCGTGCGCGTACAGCGCCGAGATCTCTTGCAGTTCATCGGTTTCCAGCGCCCGACCGCGCGGCTTGCCGTGCCCGTCAACGCCCGACGGGCTGACCGGCACCACCCCGTCGGCGTCGTCGCGCAGCACGCCCTGGTGCCACAGCTGTGCGGCGATGGTGGCGCCCTCGCCGTGGACGGCGTCGACGACGCGGCGCCACCCCGCGAGCACCTCCTCGCCGGCCAGCGTCGGGACGGTAAACGGGTAACCCGCAGCCGGGTCCGGCAGCCGGACCCCTTCGGTGAGGATCAGCCCGACGCCGCCGGCTGCGCGCCGTCGGTAGTACTCGGCGACGTCGGCGCCCGGGATTCCGCCGGGCGAAGCCTGGCGGGTCATCGGCGCCATCGCGAACCGATTCGGCACGGTCAGCGAGCGGACCGTCAGCGGTGCGAAGAGATCATCGATTGCCATGGACCGCGCAACGCGCCCCGGTGGGTGCCTATTCCGTCCCGGCACTGTGATCGCCGACGCACACTCAAAACAGCCGGAACTCGTCGCTGTCCAGGCCGCGCATGCTGTCGTAATCGAGTGTCACGCAACGGATGCCGCGATCGGTGGCCAGGTTGCGCGCCTGCGGCTTGATTTGTTGCGCGGCGAACACCCCGCTGACCGGCGCCAGCACCGTGTCGCGGTTGAGCAACTCCAGATAGCGGGTGAGCTGTTCGACCCCGTCGATCTCGCCGCGACGCTTGATCTCCACCGCCACCGACCGACCGAGTTCGTCGCGGCACAACAAGTCGACCGGCCCGATCGGGGTCATGTACTCCCGACGCACCAGGGTGTAGCCCTGGCCGAGCAACTCGACGTGCTCAGCCAACAGCTCCTGCAGGTGCGCTTCCACGCCATCCTTGACCAACCCGGGGTCGAGCCCGAGTTCGTGGCTGGAGTCGTGCTCGACGTCCTCGACGGTGATCCGCAATTGTTCCCCCGCCTTGTTCTCCACCACCCACACCGGGACCTCGCCATCGAGTTCTTCGGTGAGTCGACACGGGGGGCTCATCCAGTTCAGCGGCTTGTAGGCGCGGTCGTCGGCGTGCACGCTGACCGAACCGTCGGCCTTGATCAACAGCAACCTGCGCGCCGAGGGCAGATGCGCGGTCAGGCGTCCCACATAGTCGACGGTGCACTGGGCGATCACAAGACGCACCCGATCCACCTTAGGGGTACGCCCCGAAATTGCCGCGGACGAACTAGGCTGACGCCAAATGATGGCCAAGAAGACGGCGGCCCAACGCCTGGGCCGACTGCTCGAGGCGATGACCCGGCAAAGCGGTCGGCTGCCCAAGACACCGGAGTACGGATCCTGGCTGCTCGGCCGGGTATCGGAGAACCAGCGTCGCCGCCGGGTGCGCATCCAGCTGATGATGACCGTCGTCATCGTGGGCACCAACCTGATCGGGATCGGTGTCGCACTGCTGCTGGTAGGGGTGGCATTTCCGTCGCCCAGCGTGTTCAGCGACGCGCCGGCGTGGCTGACGTTCGCGGTGGTCCCGGCCTACATCGCCACGGCGCTGGTGCTGGGCACCTACTGGATCACCCGGCGCACGGTGCGCAAGCTGCGCTGGGCGATCACCGAACGCAAACCCACCTACACCGACGAACGCAACACCTTCCTGGCGCCGTGGCAAGTGGCCGTTGTGCTGCTGATCCTCTGGGGTGTCGGGACCGCGCTGTTGACGCTGCTTTATGGCCTGGCCAACAGCGTGTTCATCCCCATCATTGCGTTCGTGGTGGGGATCTGCGGCGTGCTGGTGGCCACCGGTTGCTATCTGCTCACCGAGTTCGCGTTGCGCCCGGTCGCCGCGCAGGCGCTGGCCGCCGGGCGACCGCCACGACGGTTGGCGCCGGGCATCATGGGCCGCACCATGACGGTGTGGATGCTGGGTTCGGGTGTGCCGGTGCTGGGCATCGCGGTGACCGCATTTTTCGCCCTGGTGCTGCGCAACCTCACGCTTTCCCAGTTCGGGGTGGCGGTGCTGATGCTGGCGACCGCCACCTTGATTTTCGGGTTCGTGCTGATGTGGATCCTGTCCTGGCTGATCGCGACCCCGGTCCGGGTGGTGCGGGCCGCCCTCAAACGGGTGGAACAAGGCGACTTGCGGGCCAACCTGGTGGTGTTCGACGGCACCGAACTCGGGGAGCTGCAAAGCGGTTTCAACGCGATGGTCGCCGGCCTGCGGGAGCGCGAGCGGGTCCGCGACCTGTTCGGTCGCCACGTGGGGCGCGAAGTCGCCGCCGCCGCCGAACGCGAGCGACCCCAGCTCGGCGGCGAGGAGCGCCATGTCGCAGTGGTTTTCGTGGACATCATCGGCTCGACGCAGTTGGTCACCGGCCGGCCCGCGGTGGAGGTGGTCGCGCTGCTGAACCGGTTCTTCGCGGTGGTCGTCGACGAGGTCGACAAACATCACGGCCTGGTCAACAAATTCGAGGGCGACGCCGTGCTGGCGGTGTTCGGTGCGCCCAACAACCTCGAGCATCCCGAGGACTACGCGCTGGCGGCGGCCCGGACGATTTCGGCCAGGCTGCACCGTGAGGTCCCCGAATGCGAGGCCGGGATCGGGGTGGCCGCCGGCCAAGCGGTGGCCGGCAATGTGGGCGCCAAACAGCGTTTCGAATACACCGTCATCGGCGAACCGGTGAACGAGGCGGCCCGGCTGTGCGAGCTGGCGAAATCCGAATCCAGCCGGCTGCTGGCGTCCTCGGCGACCGTGCAGGGGGCCAGCGAAAGCGAGCGGGCGCGTTGGACTTTCGGCGATACGGTGACGCTGCGGGGGCTCGATCAGCCGACCCGGTTGGCGGTGCCTGCCTCCTAGCCGGGCTAGCGCCGCGGCGGGCCGAACAGCCAGGCCTCGGCGGCGGCGACCGCGTCGTCGACGGTGGTGAAGGTCACCGCCTGCGCCGGTGAGCCCGGCGCGACCACCGCACCGTCGGGATCGACCAGAAAACCCCGCTTTCCCGCGGCCTGCAGCATCGCGCCCAACCCGGCGAGCATGGCGCGGGCCGCACCGTTGATGTCGTCGACCCGCGACACGTCCAGAATGGCGGCGCTGAATTCACCGGATTGCTGCCGCGCCATCCGCAGCACCTGCTCGGCACCGGCGAACAGCAGATCGCCGTGCACCTCGTAGACCCGCACCCCGTCGCGGACGTCGTAGGTGGCGCGCAGCGTCGACCGCGCCTGCAGCGGCACACTCAAAAAGTGCAGACCGAGTTGCGCGGATAGGCTGCGGCACACCGCTACACCGCGCACGCTGTTGCCCTTGGCATCCAAAAGCGGTGAATACACGCCGATTCCGAGTTGTCCCGGCAGTACCGCGACGATGCCGCCGCCGACACCGCTTTTGGCCGGCATCCCGACGGCGCTGACCCAGTCGCCCGCCGCGTCGTACATGCCGCAGGTCAGCATCACCGACAGCGTGCGCCGCACCACCGCGGCGTTGGTCACCCGGCGACCGGTGAACGGGTTGATGCCGGCCCGGGCCAGCGTCGCGCCCATCCGGGCCAGGTCGGTGCTGGTGACCCGCAGCGAACACTGCCGGTAGTAGACGTCGAGAATCTCGTCGGGGTCGCCGTCGAGCACATCGAAGCTGTCCAGCATGTAGGCGATCGCCCGGTTCCGGCTTCCGGTGGCCTGCTCCGAGCGGTACACCGCCTCGTCGAGCGGCAAGTGCCGTCCCGCGCAGGCGGAGTAAAAGTCACGGATCAGCGCGAACCGCGCATCCGGTGAGGCACCGGGGATCAGCGACACCGCGGCGATCGCCCCGGCGTTGATCATCGGGTTCTTGGGGACCTTGGTGACATCGTCGACGCTGATCTCGTTGAAGGCCTCGCCGGAGGGCTCCACCCCGATCCGGGCGTCGACGGCCGCCTCACCGATCTGATCGAGCGCCAGCGCATAGGTGAACGGCTTGGACACCGACTGGATGGTGAATTCGACGTCGGCGTCGCCGGTTTCGTAGACGTACCCGTCGCCCGACGACAGCGACAACCCGAAGCCCCGCGGATCGACGCCGGCCAGCTCCGGAATGTAGTCGGCGACCGCGCCCTCGCCGGTCGCGGCGTGTTCGGCAAGGATCCGGTCCAAGTAGCTCTGCACCAGATCGGCCACATTCGGATCCTAGGCGGTGAGGTGGCGATAGCACGCCTCCAACAACGATGTCGGTTTTCCGCTAGTGCTGTCGCCGGCGGCGTGTAAGTCTTGCAAATGTGTACGACGACTTCGACCGGTGCTACCGCGCGGTGCAGTCCAAGGACGCCCGCTTTGACGGGTGGTTCGTGACGGCGGTCGTCACCACGGGCGTGTATTGCCGCCCCAGTTGCCCGGTGCGGCCGCCGCTGGCGCACAACGTGCGTTTCTACCCCACCGCCGCGGCGGCCCAGCGAGACGGCTTCCGGCCGTGCAAACGGTGCCGGCCCGACGCCACCCCCGGTTCGCCGCAATGGAATGTGCGCGGGGACGTGGTGGCCCGCGCCATGCGGCTCATCGCCGACGGGACCGTCGATCGCGAGGGGGTCGTCGGCATGGCCGCCCGGTTGGGCTACACCACCCGGCAATTGCAGCGGCTGCTGCACAGCGAAGTCGGGGCCGGCCCGCTGGGCTTGGCCCGCGCGCAACGCACCCAGACCGCCCGGGTGCTGATCGAGACCACCGAGCTGCCGTTCAGCGACGTCGCCTTCGCGGCCGGGTTTTCCAGCATCCGCCAGTTCAACGACACGATCCGGGAAGTCTGCCGCAGCACCCCCACCCAGCTGCGCCGGCACGCGGCCAGCCGCGCGCACCGCCAGCCGGCCCCGCCCAGCCCCGGTGCGCTGTCGTTGCGGCTGCCGGTGCGCACCCCGTTCGCCTACGAAGGGGTGTTCGGTCATCTGGCGGCCAGCGCCATCCCCGGGTGTGAGGAGGTGCGCGACGGCGGTTACCGGCGCACCCTGCGGCTGCCGCACGGCACCGGAATCGTCGCGCTGCGCCCGGCTCCCGACCACGTCGGCTGCCAGCTGGTGCTCGACGACTTTCGCGACCTGGCCACCGCGATCGCCCGCTGCCGGCGCCTGCTCGACCTCGACGCCGACCCCGAAGCGGTCCTCGAGGTACTGGCGTCCGACCCGGACCTGCGCCCGATCGTGGCGACGGCGCCGGGTCAACGCATCCCGCGCACGGTGGACGAGGCCGAACTCGCCGTCCGGGTGGTCCTGGGCCAGCAGGTGTCCACCGCGGCGGCCCGCACCCACGCGGGGCGATTGGTCGCGGCCTACGGCCAGCCGGTCCACGACGCCGGCGGCGCGCTGACCCACACCTTCCCGTCGATCGCCGACCTCGCCGAGATCGATCCCGCCCATCTGGCGGTGCCCCAGGCTCGGCGACGGACGCTGCGCGCGCTGATCGCCGGGCTCGCCGACGGCGACCTGGTCTTAGACGCCGGCTGCGACTGGGACCGCGCCCGCCAGCAGCTGCTGGCGCTTCCCGGTATTGGACCGTGGAGCGCCGAGGTGATCGCCATGCGGGGCCTCGGGGACCCCGACGCCTTTCCCGTCACCGACCTCGGCGTCCAGGCCGCCGCCAAACAGCTTGCCCTGCCTACCGATTCGCGGGCATTGACCGAGCGCGGCGGCCGGTGGCGGCCGTGGCGCTCCTACGCCACCCAACACCTGTGGACCGCGCTCGATCACGCCGTCAACCATTGGCCACCGAAGGAGGTCGCATGACCCGCTACCGCATTATCGACAGCCCGATCGGTCCGCTCACCCTGGCGGGCACCGGCTCGGCACTGCAGCATCTGCGGATGGTCGACCAGACCTACGAACCCGACCGCGCCGACTGGGTGCGCGACGACAACGCCTTCGGCGCCGCCGTCGACCAGCTCAACGCCTACTTCGCCGGTGAACTCACCTCGTTCGACGTCGAACTGGAGCTCCTCGGCACCGCGTTCCAGCGACGGGTGTGGTCCGCATTGCAAACCATTCCCTACGGCGACACCGCGTCCTACGGGCAGATCGCCGGCCAGATCGGTGCCCACGGCGCCGCGCGGGCCGTCGGGTTGGCCAACGGGCACAATCCGATCGCGATCATCGTGCCGTGTCATCGGGTGATCGGCAGCAACGGCAGCCTGACCGGCTACGGAGGCGGCCTGGACCGCAAACGCGCGCTGCTCGACCTGGAGAAAAGCCGAAGTTGCGCGACCCTGTTCGACTAAATAACTAGTCGGTGCAGACGGTGACGGTGATCGGGCTCCCGCCGTAGGCGGGGTTGGTGCCCGAGCCGAGCCCGGGGATGGTCACGGTGCTTCCCGGTGCGGCCGGCACGGTTCCGGAGGTGTTGGTGTGCGTGAGGTTGAATTCGCCGCCGTCGACGGTTTTTTGCCAGTTGACCGCACCGTCCTGATACCAGTACGTCACGTTGGTGTCGTAGATGATGCCGAGGATGTTGGTGTTTTCATGGCTGTTGGCGTTCAGTTGCGTTCCGTTGCGCGGCAAACAACCCGGGCCGTTGGCGGCCGCGCCGGGGCTGAACGCTAACGCTATCGCCGCGACGGCGGCCGCGACGACGGTGGTGGCGAAACTGCGCCCCAGCGATGCGAGTGCCATGGTGCCTTCTTCATCGGCCGTGCCAGGCGGCGTGTTACAAAAGCGGAGCGTCCTTGGCCTGGATACGAGGAGCCCGACACCAGGCCCCAAGCACCCGCGAGCAACTCGTAGGATCGGCACCACGCGGTGCCGATCCGGCCCTTGCGAGAGAGATTAGAAATCGAAGATGTCTGGCGTCGACGGCAAAGTTGTAGCCATCACCGGAGCTAGCAGCGGCATCGGGGCGGCGACCGCAGTCCTGCTCGCCGAACGCGGTGCAGTGGTGGTTCTCGCTGCTCGGCGGACAAGGCGACTCGAAGAACTTGCCGACAAGATCCGCGAACGCGGTGGGCGGGTTGTCACGTGCGCGACCGACGTTGCCCGCCGCGGTGATCTTGAGCGGCTCGTTGCCCGTGCCGTGGATGAGTTCGGCCGGCTCGACGTGCTGGTGAGCAACGCCGGCATCAGCAAGATCGGACCTGTCTCTGATGTCGACGTCGACGGATGGTCGGCGATGATCGACGTGAATCTCCGAGGCGTGCTATATGGCATCGCCGCAGCACTTCCGGTGTTTCAGCGACAGGGCCAGGGCCACTTCATAACCACCGTGTCAACCGCGGGACTCAAGATCGTGCCCAACATGGCGGTCTACGCGGCGACCAAGAATGCCGTGCGCACTCTCATGGAAGGGTTGCGGCAGGAGTCGACGGACGGCGCCGTGCGGACCACATCGATATCGCCGGGATTTGTCCGAACCGAACTCGACAGTTCGATCGAGGATCCAGCCCTCCGAGGGCAGATCCGCCGCAACATGGACGACTTCGGTATCCCGCCAGCGGCGATCGGGCGGGCCGTCGTCTTTGCTATTGAACAGCCGCACGATATCGAGATCGGCGACATCACCATTCGCCCCACGGTCCAGAGCTAGACCAATCAGCCTCCCGCCACCGGGGCCATCTCACGGGCTCCCGAAGAGCAGTCCGAAATCCGGCATCCACAGGTATTGACAAACCGTTCGGCTAACGAACGAACTCTCGAAAGAATTTCTTTATAGCGAGCGTACATACAACTGTTGGGACGCTTTATCGCATTCCTGGTGACGGCAATACATATGCCTGTGCCCCCCAATGATAATTGGGGGGCACAGGCTTTAATGTGTGTTCGGCGGTGTCCTACTTTTCCACCCGGGTGGGTAGTATCATCGGCGCTGGCAGGCTTAGCTTCCGGG
>NZ_JBGGKS010000032.1:0-48609 GCF_041287095.1 Mycobacterium sp. pUA109
TTGACGAACTACGTAGAGACGAGGACCGGGGCACAGCCCCCCAACCCCTTGACAAAAACCCCTTACGAAGGTGTCCCCGCCCGACACGCCGAACAAAAACCCGGATCTGCGCACGCTCGCGGGGTTACGAGTCAAGTCCGGGCGATCAGGTACGGCGCCAGGGTGCCCAGCTTCTCGCAGGTCTCCTCGAACTCGCGGTCGGGGCTGGACACGTCGATGATGCCGGCGCCGGCCCGCAGCCAGGTCCGGCCGTCGCGTTCGTAGGCGGCCCGCAGCGTCAGCGCGGCGTCCAGCTCGCCGTCGGCGGAAAACGTCACCACCGCACCGGAATACAGCCCCCGCGGGCATTCGTCGAGGCGCAGAATGGCGTCCACCCCGGCGGCCTTGGGGATGCCGGACGCGGTGACCGCCGGGAACAGGGCCTCCAGCGCATCCATCCGGTCGTGCGCCGGGTCCAGCCGGGCGCTGACCGTCGAGCCCAGGTGCTGCACGCTGCCCCGCTCCCGCACCGTCATGAAATCGGTGACGGCGGCGCTGCCGGGCTCGGCGACCTCGTCGATCTCGGCCATCGAAGTGCGCAC
Organism: Mycobacterium sp. pUA109; assembly: GCF_041287095.1. NCBI lineage: Bacteria > Bacillati > Actinomycetota > Actinomycetes > Mycobacteriales > Mycobacteriaceae > Mycobacterium > Mycobacterium sp. pUA109. The sequence goes on from NZ_JBGGKS010000032.1 coordinate 582, forward strand.
CGAGATGGCGTGTTCGACGATCTCCTTGGCGTCGGACTCCAGGTCCTCGCGGGCCTGCCGATCGTGCACGTCGCCGCGGCCCAGCGCTCGGGTGCCGGCCAGCGGTTCGGTGACCACCACCCCGTCGCGGCGGACCGCCGCCACCAGCTCCGGGCTGAAGCCCAGCGCCCGGATCCCGCCCAGCCGCAACAGGAATGACCGCACCGGGGTGGTGTGCCGCCGGGCCCGCCGATAGGTGGACGGAAAGTCCACGGCGAACGGCACGTCGACGCAGCGCGACAGGATCACCTTCTGGTAGCGGTCGCCGCGGATCTCGTCGATGGCCGACGCCACCCGGTGCCGGTAGTCGGCCCCATCGGCGCCCACCTCGACCGCGGACGGGGCCGGGGTCGCCGGCACCCCGTCGGCCAGCAGCCGATCCAGCACCGCGCGATGCCGGTCCTCGGCGTCGAACAGGCGGATCTCCTCGGCGGTGACGACGATGCGGGTCTGCGGCCAAAACACCCGCGCCAGCGGGGTTCCCGGCGCCAGCCGGTGCTGCAGCCCGAACCGGTAGGCGCCGAATTCAAAGGCGATCCAGCCGAACGCGTGGTCGGTCTCCAGCAGCAGCCGGTCCACCGCCTCGCCGAGGGCCTCCCCCGGGCGTCCGGACCAGTCCTGGCGTTGGGTGACGCCGTCGCGAACGATGCGCAGCTCGTCGTTGTCGAGTTCGACGCTGGCCTGCACGCCGATGGCCAGGGTCCAGGCCCCGTCGCGTTCGTAGAGCAGGTATTCGGCGCCGTCGCGTTCCGGCAGCGCCGCGGCCAGCTCGGCCGCCAGGTCGGCCGGCGCGATATCGGCGGCCAACGCGACCGACAGCGACGCGGCGTTCGGGGGGCTGGGCTGGGCACTGACCTCGGTCACGGTTAGTAAATGTAGCCTAACCTATCCACGAGGTGGGGTGGCCCCTCCCGCCGGCGTGATGACGGTGCGCTCGAACGGCCCGCCGTGGTCGGCCGCGTGCTGCACCGCGGCGCCGGCATCGTCCAGCGCGAACGTGGTGACGCGGTCCTGGCTGAGGTCAAGCAGGCCGGCGCGCACCAGCGCGATGAGCTGCGGAGTCGCCGAGCGGGGACACATGAACTGGCCGCGGACGGTCACCGAGTTGCGCATCAGCCAGGGATAGGGCAGCCAGAGATCGTCGCCGCCGAGCATTCCGACCCCGCCCATCAGCACCACGCGGCCGTACTCGCGGACCGTCATGGCCGCGGTGCGCACCGCGGTGACGTCGGCCGCGGGTGGCAACAGGTCGAGCACGACGTCGATGGGCCCGGCGGCGTCGCGCATAGCCGCGCGGTCGGCGTCGGCATCTCCGCTCAGGGTGACGGTGCGGACCCGCGCGCCGAACCGTCGCCGAAGATCCGCCAGCACGGTCTCGTTGCGGCCCGGCGCGACCACGCGGGCGGCGCCCATCGCCAGCGCCACCGCCACCCCGCTGCTGCCGAAGTTGCCGGTCGCCCCGCTGACCAGCAGCGTCTCGCCGGCCCGAAGGTCGGCGGCCAGCAGTCCGGCGTACGGCACCAGTGGCACGACGATGGCCGACCAGCGCGCCGCCTGCTCGACATCGAGGTCGTCGACGCCCAGCGGTACCGCGCTTTCGGTCGGCACCACCATCCGCTCGGCGAACGCACCGTGGTGGAAGTGGCGGGACAGTTGCAGACCGCCGTCGCCGCGGGCGCTCCAACCCTGCAACGCGATGTCGGGTGTGCGGGCATCGTCGCGCGAGCGGACGGTGGGGTCACACAACACCAACGCGCCGGGCTCAAGGCGGGTGGCGTCCGGCCCGGCGGCGAGCACCCGCCCGATCGCGCCGACACCCGGGATGACCGGCGGCTCCAGCAGATACTTGCGGGCGCCGCTGAACACCTCCGCCGCATACGGCAACACGCAGGCGGCCAAGACCTCGACCAGCACCTCCCCGGTACCGATGGTCGGTTCCGCGACGTCCCGGATCGCCAAGGGCGCACCGAACCGCTCCAACACCGCTGCCTTCATCGCTCACCTCGTTCGTCGTCGCCTGGACCGAGCGTAGGAACCGATTCAGGCATGCGTCTAACGAAACTTCGGCATATAGGTCATGCTGTTTCCTCATGGACTTCTCGCTGACCGGCCTGCGGGTGCTGCGCGAAATCGCCGAACGCGGCACCTTCACCGCGGCCGCCGAGGAACTCGGCTACACCCAATCGGCGGTCTCGCGCCAGGTCGCCGCCCTGGAACGCGTGGCCGGCACCGCGTTATTCGATCGGGGCACCGCCGCAACGCGGTTGACGCCAGCCGGCCTGACCCTGCTGCGCCACGCCCGGCTGGTCCTCGACGAACTCGCCGCGGCCCGCCGCGAGCTGTCCGGCGACGACGCGGTGCGCCAGGAGGTGCGGTTGGGCGCCTACATCAGCGCCGGGGCGGCGCTGCTCCCAGCGACGTTAACCAGCCTGCGCCGCCAGCACCCCGAGATCCGGGTCACCACCCGGGAGGGCACGACGCCCGCGCTGGTGCGCGCACTGCGGGCCGGGACCCTCGACCTCGCCGTGATCAGTTCCCGTGCGCCACACCGCCCGCCGGACACCGAACTGCCCCGGCTGACCACCGAAACCCTCGCCGAAAGCAACCTGGTGATCGCCGCCCCGGCCACCGGGCGGTTCGCCGGCCGCGACGCCGTGGCCGTCGCCGAACTGATCGACGTCGACTGGATCGCCAGCCCCTCCAGTGCCGCCGAGCCGCTAATGGGGGTGTGGCCGGGACTGCCCGGTCGCCCGCGCATTGCCCACCACGCGCGTGATTGGCTGACCAAGCTGCGGTTGGTGGCCGCGGGGTGCGGCGTCACCACGATCCCGACCAACCTCGCCCCGACGTTGCCCGACGGCGTGATCGTGCTGCGCGTCCTCGATGGCCTCGCCGAACGGCGCCGGATGGTGCTGGCCCGACTACCCGGCACGCCGTCCCCGGCGATCAGCTGCGTGATCCGGGCACTGCACGCCCAGCACGACCACTGACCGCGGTTACTTGCCCGACGCCGCCTGCAGCAGCTGGGCCGCCGAACCACTCGACAGCATCCAGCCGCCCTGGTTGACGAAGGTGACGTTCATGGTGCGCGCCGCCAGCTTCGGACCCGAGACGGTCACGTCGGCGCTGGCCGCGCCCGGTCCGGCCGGCGCGATGTTGGCCACGTTGAACGCCAACGGCAGCTCTCCCTTGCTGGCGGCTTTTTGCATGTGGTGGTCGGCCATGGCGGCCTGCACCGGCCCGATGCCGCCTTCCACCAGGTTGCTCTTGTTCGCGAACGGCACATTGGGGTCGGCCAGGCCGTTGAGCACGCCGACCAGCTGATCCGCGGTCGGCAGGGCGGCCGTTTGATCCAGCGGCACTTCGAACACCACGGGCCGGACCTGAGCGGCGGCCGGACTGGCGGATACGGCAAGAACTGTCGCGCCGACGGCCGCGGCTCCGACGGCGGTTAGGGCCGCCACCCCGGCGACAAGGGATTTCACGCTCACGACCGGTCCTCTCGCTTGGGTTCTACCTGAGGTAGAGGTTCACGTTGATACTGCTGTTGTCGCAGTTGTGACCGGTGGTGTTACATCCCGGTGCGTGCGCGCGTCATCGAACGTTTCCGAGGCGTTCACGCGCCTGTCGGCCCGCCGGTGCCGTCCGGCAGCCGATGCTGCGTAGCGTCACGTCCGCTTTGGTAACGACGAGAGGAGCGCCCACCGTGTTCATCATCCGGATGCTGGACGGGGAAGAGGTGCATGCCACCGAGCGCGACCAGCTCACCATCAATCCGGAGTCCGGCGTGCTCACCGTTCACCACGTGGACGGCTTCGAAGAAGCCACCACGCACTATTCACCGGCGGCGTGGCGTTCGGTGACCCACCGCGTCAAGAGCACCGCCCACGGCGCCACCGCGCTCTCCGGGGCGAAAGCCACCCGCAGCTGACGACGCCGAAGCCGGGCGGGAGCAACGGCGCTCCCGCCCGGCTTCGGTGTGTTACTGGGGTCTACAGCGCCCGCAGCAGCGCGGCCCGGCCCTTCACGTGCATCCGCTCGAACTTGGAGTTGCGCAACTCCTCCATCCGAACCGCCATCTTGTGGCCCAGCTCCTCGAGTTCGGCGTCGCTGAGATTCACCGGCGCCGGCGGGGGCACCAGGTCGCGTTCCTCCTCGTCGGCGTGCGCCTCCAGCACGGTGAGGAAACTGTTCCATTCGGCTTCGTAATCGGGCGAGGTGACCGGGGTCCGCAACGCCGCGGCCAGCGCGTCATAGATTTGCCGGTGCTCGGCGTGGGCGATCGCGATCAGGGTGCTGGCCGCGGCCAGCGCCGGGTAGTAGAGGTCGTCCTCAATGCGCATGTGAATGTCGAACTCGAGCAGCAGTTCGTCGAGGATCTCTTGGCGTTCGGTCGAGCCGACGGGCGCGGCTTTGAGCCGGCCACCCAGCCCCCGCAGCGTGTCGTGGTGGGCGCACAGGACGTCGTAGGCGTTGCTGCTCATTGCGCCACTTCCTCTCCCACGCGGCTCGGGGCTTCTAAGGCGTCGGCCTCGACGTAGGTGTGCCGTCCGGATCCGGTCGGTTGCGGTGCGCCGTCACGCAATTCGATCATGCCGTCGCGCAGCCGGGCCTGGTAGCAGGGCAGCGGCGCCGCGGCCGGACCGCGGACCACCTCGCCGGTTTGGGGGTCGAATTGCGAGCCGTGCCACGGGCACACGAGGTGGCCGCGGTCCAGCCAGCCGTCCTCCATGGGCGCCGCCAGGTGCGGGCAGTAGCCGCCGACCGCTGACACCGTGTCGCCGTCGCGGCACAACACCACCCCGACGCCGTCGACCTCGACCCGCTTGGGCTTCTTGCCGCTGGGCAGCGCCGCCGCCGGCAGCACCGGCGTCCAGTCGTCCAGCCGGAGCCGCTGCCCGGACTGGTCGATGCCGATCCCGGATCCGAACACCAGCGCCCCACCCAAAAAGCCGCTGCTGGTGGTGATGCCGTACCCGATGGCGCTGATCGCGATGCCGCGCAGGTGCTTGCCGCGACGACGGTCCCGCCAGGACTGGACGTACAGGCCGGTGGCGATGAGGTTCAGCACCCCGTGCACCGCCCCGATCCGACGGTCCTGCTCGTGGGTGTGCTGCCAGTCGGTGACGCCGGTGACCGCCGAGGCGAGGTTGGCCAGGATGCCCAAGCCGAGGGCACGCTGGGCGAACCGCGACGCGTCGAGCAATTCGGATTTGGGCCGGCCGGGCAGCACGCTGAGCGCGTCCAGCGCCACCGTCGTGCCCAGGGCACCGCTGGTCAGCGATGCCAGCGGCGGGTGCACCGGGTGCCCGAGCCAGACCCCGTTAAGCGCGTTGGTCACCCGGTTGCGGGCGCCGCCGAACGTGTTGAACACGAAGCTCAGCGCGTTCTCGAATCGGTAGCTGGGCCGGTCCAGCCATTCCTGGCGCCCGAGTACGGTCAGTACCCGATTCCCGACCTTATGGAACCGATCCTCCACCCGCGGTGACCGTTGAACCACCATCACACCCGTCCTTTGTCTACTAGCGCCGGACCGACGGCCTTCCGTCGGTGTCTCCGCCCAACCCGGCCGGGCCCCATTGCCAGGACAGGTGTGCATCCCTTCCGCTTTCGCGGATCAGCGTAGACCCGGTGTGTGAATTAGCTGACAACAGGGTGGGCGCGCGGGTTGTCAATGCGCGACGGTTGCTGGGAATCTGCTGTAAATCCTTTGATTAACCGATTGTTTACCGTGCTCTGACGTGGCGATTCGATGCTGGTCCACCAGCGCGCAAGTCGAACGGCGATCGTCGCTCACAGTCATTTCACAGCGCGAGTGCGGATCTTGATTAGCGGATATTCCTCGGCTTCAACTCCGCAGATTCGGTTCTGCTAACGGCGTCGGTTCGGGCGACGACCGCGGAAGCTCTGAACCCCGGCGAGCCGTCCGGCATCGGCAGCGGCCAACCGGCTAGTGCGACCGCTACGTCGGCAGGTCCGCGGGTCTTCACATCCTGGCCATGATCGTGGTCCGCTACGACAACGAAATCGACGAAGCGATTGCCTGGACCGCGAACAGCCCAGATCGCAAGCTGCACCGGGAGGGGAGAAACCCGTGACCAACGATCCGGAGCTTCGAGTTGGTCCGCCGGTCGGCACCGTGGAGCGACCGCGTCGCGGGCGGCGACGCTGGATCGCACTACTCGCCACCGCAGCGATCCTGGTCGTGGCGGCAGCCACCGCGATCGCCTACCGCGTCAACAGCCGAGACGGCCGACCTGCGGCCGGATTGCCGAACCCGACCTCGGTGACGCCGTACCCCATCACCACCGTCACGGTCGGCACGTTCCCGACCGATGTGGCCATTGATCCGGCCGCCCACACCGCCTACGTCGTGAACAACGCCGACCACGCCGTGTCGGTGATCGACACCGCCGAGCGCACCGTTGCGGCGACTATCAACGTGGGCAAGGGCCCATGGCGTGTGGCGGTCGATCCCGCAGCCCACACCGCCTACACCACCAACCAAGTCGACGGCACCGTGTCGGTGATCGACACCACCACCAATACCGTCGCCGCCACCATCACCGTCGGCGATGACCCGCGAGGGGTGGCCGTCGACCCGGATGCCCATAGCGTGTACGTCGCGAATTTGATGGACGGCACGGTGTCGGTGATCGACGCCTCCACCCGCACGCTCACCGGCACGATCAAGGTCGGTGTCCAACCGATGGAGGTGGCCGTCGACCCGGCAATCCACACCGTCTACGTCCAAAACGGGGTCGACCGCACCGTATCGGTGATCGACACCACCACCAACACCGTCACTGCCACCATCAAATTCGGCGCGATCCTCGCTGGGCTGACCGTCGATCCGGCCACCCACGCGGTCTATGTCGCCGAGCCATGGGAGAACCTCGTGTCGATCGTCGACCCCGCGACCTGCACCGTCTCGGGCACCATCACGGTGGCCCGTCCCGGCCACCTCGCCATCGACGCGGACACCCACACCGGCTATGCCGCCCGACCCGGTGACGCTCCCTTCCGCGCGATCGACACCGTCTCCGTGATCGACACGGCCTTCCGGCGTGTCACCGCCACCGTGACGGTCGGTGTCACGGCCCGCGCAGGCGCCGTCGACCCCACCACCCACGCCGTCTACGTCACCAACATGGGGGACGGCACCGTGTCGGTGATTGAGCCGAACAACACGCTGTGAATGCAAATGGGGGAAGGAGCGGACTGCATGCTCGACGAGTTTCTGGGCGTCGCCGGGGTCGAAGTGGTGAACTTGTCGCACAGCTGGGCTCCGGGGGAAGTCTGTCACTATCCCGGCGATCCCGAGTACCAGCTGGAGTCGGTGGCCACTCTGGAAAACGACGGCTACGCGCTCAACCGGGTGTCGGTCGGTGAGCACACCGGAACCCACTGGGGCGCACCGTGCCATTTCAACGCCGGAGAGGCCGCCGCGGATGGACTCGACCCGCAGGATTTTTTCCTCCCCGGCGTGGTCGTCGACATCCAGCACAAAGCGGTCGGCAATGACGACTACGCGGTGAGCGTCCACGACCTCCAAGATTGGGAGTCTACCCACGGGCAGTTCCCCACCGAGTGCGCGGTGATCCTCAACACCGGCTGGCATAAGCGCTGGCCGACAGAACATTTCAGCAATCTCGACGAAAACCGCGTGCCCCGCCACCCCGGGTTCTCGCTCGAGGCCCTGCACTGGCTACAAAACCGTGGGAGCCTGGGTCGACGCGGCGCGTTGGGAACCGATGCGTTCAGCCCGGACGTCGGCGCCGACAAAACCTTCGCCGTCTCGAAAGCCCTGTACCGCGAACACCGGATCAGCCTCGAAGTCCTGGCGAACCTCGACCAGCTGCCTGCCCGCGGGTTCTGGCTCGCGGTCGGCGGCTTCATCACCGTCAACGGCACCGGCTCCCCGTGCGTCGTGTACGCGCTGCGCGCGCGATGACACCCCCGATGGCAAACCAAATCCTGTCACCGGAGCGTGACGGTGGGCCGTAAGGTGAGCGTGGCGCGTGTCGGTATCGGCGGGAGGTTGCGGGGTTGGACGAGGTGTTCGGTCGCTATCGGCTGCGCGGTCTGCTCGGCGCCGGCGGCATGGGCCAGGTGTTCCGTGCCTACGACACCGAACTGCACCGCGAGGTGGCGATCAAGGTGCTGCCGCCGCAGGCCGCCACCGACCCATCATTTGAGCAACGGTTCCGCCGCGAAGCCCGCACCGCCGCCGGACTCGGTGAACCCCACGTCGTCCCGATCTACGACTCCGGGGAGATCGACGGCCGGCTGTTCATCGCCATGCAACTCATCACCGGCACCGACGTCGCCACCCTCATCAAGCGCCACGGGCCGATGCCGCCCGAGCAGGCAGTGACCATCATCGAACAGGCTGCCGCCGCACTCGACACCGCCCACGACGCCGGGCTGGTGCACCGCGACATCAAACCCGCCAACCTGCTAATCACCCCGAAAAACTTCGTGTACCTGATCGACTTCGGCATCGCCAACGCCGCCGGTCAAACCAAGCTCACCAGCACCGGCGCAGCCATCGGCACCCTGGCCTACATGGCACCGGAACGGTTCACCACCGGACACTGCGACAAACGCGCCGACATCTACGCACTGACCTGCGTACTACACGAATGCCTCACCGGCACAACACCCTACCCAGCCACCAGCGTCGAACAACAAATGTTCGCCCACATCAACGGACCACCACCCAAGCCCAGCCAGGTGCGTCCCGGGATACCCGCCGCGTTTGACGACGTCATCGCGACTGGCATGGCCACAGACCCCGACCAGCGCTACCAACGCGCCGCCGACTTCGCCACCGCCGCGCGCACCGCACTCCATACCACCCCGGCGCCAACCCAACCGGCTTCCACAAATCCTGTATCCACACATGACGACCGTCATCGACGCCTGGGCGAATTCACCACGACTGCCCCGACCATGCTAGCCGCCACCCAACCGGCCACGCCGTCACCATTGCTGCCCCGGCCTCTGCTCCGCCGCGGTATGCGGCGACGCTGGATCGCAGTGCTCACCGCCGCGGTGCTCGTCTTGGCGGCAGCAATCACCACCGGGGTTGCCTATTGGATGAACAACCGATTTGGCAAGCCAACAGCTGCGACTACAAACCCGACCGCCATCTTGGCTAGCACGCCCCGCACCGTCACTGCCATCGTCAAAACAGGTGCTTCCCCGGGTCTCGTGGCAGTCGACTCGGCCCTCCACACCGCCTATGTCACCGACACCCACGATGGCACCGTCTCGGTGATCGACACCACAACTAATACCGTCACCACCACAATCAAAGTCGGCCGCCTCGCCGCCGGAGTGGCGGTCGACCAAGACACCCACACTGCCTACATCACCAACATCGATGACAGAACGGTGTCGGTGATCGACGCGAAATCCGACACCGTCACCACGACAATTCCTGTCAGGATCTCACCGGAAACACCCTCTGTGGATCTTTTGGAGGGAATAGCCGTAGACCCGTCCACACATGTTGTCTATGTCACTAGTGGACGCGAGAGCGGCGCCGTGCTCGGTTTGGACAGCAAATCTGTCATTGCCAATATCCCCGTCGGCGAGTGGCCGGGCAGAATCGCCATCGACCCGACGAGCCACACCGCCTACACCGCCAACAAGGACGGCAACTCCCTGTCGGTGATCGACACGACCACCAACACCGTCACGACCACGATCTACTTCATCGACCACCCTGAAGATGTGGCCGTCGACAGCGCTGCCCACACCATTTATGTCACTGAGAGCTCAGGCGATACCGTATCGGTGATCGACGGAACCTCCAACACCGTCATCTCCAACATCAAAGTCAACGGGTACTCAAGCGGGGTCGCCGTCGACCCCGCGATCCACACCGCCTATGTCATTACCTCCGGTGGCGACAATAGCGGCCGCATGTCGGTGATCGACACCGGCACGAACACCGTTACGTCGACCGTCAAACTAGGCAAACTTCCCTTAGGCGTGGCCGTCGACCCCGCCACACACACTGTCTACGTCACAAATAGCGGCGATGGCACCGTGTCGGTGATCGGGCCAACCCGTTGAACGCGGTTCGATGTGCGACTAGCAGGTGCGCCCCCTGCACATATCGCTCACCTAAGCCGGTCGTCCGGTCCGTTCCACAGCGAATCCCATTTACATCTCCAAACCGGGAGGGTGACCATGGCGGCCATTTCTCAAGTGTTGGGGAGGTAGCTCGGATTGGATGAAGTATTCGGCCGCTACCGCCTGCGGGGGCTACTGGGCGCGGGCGGCATGGGCCAGGTGTTTCGGGCCTACGACACCCAGCTGCACCGCGATGTGGCTATAAAGGTCCTGCCGCCACAAGCCGCCGCCGACCCGACGTTTGAGCAACGGTTTCGCCGCGAGGCTCGCGCTGCCGCGGGGCTTGGGGAACCCCATGTGGTGACGATCTACGACTCCGGGGAGATCGACGGCCGGCTGTTCATCGCCATGCAATTGGTCAACGGCACCGATGTCGCCACACTGATGAGACACCACGGGCCGATGCCACCCGAACAGGCCGTTAGCATCATCGAACAGGCTGCTGCCGCACTCGACACCGCGCACGCCGCCGGACTGGTCCACCGCGACGTCAAACCCGCCAACCTGCTGGTCACCCCGAAAAACTTCGTGTACCTGATCGACTTCGGCATCGCTAACGCCGCCGGTCAAACAAAACTCACCAGTACCGGCGCCGCACTCGGCACTGTCTCCTACATGGCACCGGAACGCTTCACCACCGGCAAATGCGACAGCCGCGCCGACATCTACGCCCTGACATGCGTGCTACACGAGTGCCTAACCGGCATAAAACCATACCCAGCCACCAACGTCGAACAGCAAATGCTTGCGCACGTCAACGGCCCCCCACCACGACCCAGCCAAACTCGCGCCGGAGTCCCGACGACATTCGATGACGTTATCGCCTGCGGCATGGCCACAAACCCAGACCACCGCTACCAGACCTCCGGACACCTCGCCGCCGCCGCCCGTCGCGCACTTTCGGCATTCCCGACCACCGCGAATTCGGCGCCGACGCAAGCGCATACGGCGAACCCGTGGGCGCCGACCAACCCTACTGACCACAATCCGACCGCGACCGCGCCCACCACACTCGCCCCGACCCAACCGGCGATCGTCAACAGGACACAACCGGCTTCGCCGCGAGCGCGGTTGCGGCGACACTTGATCACGGCCACCGTCGCCACTGTGGCCGCCGTAGCCGCCATTACTTGCTGGGTCTACACCCGTGATGACAATCCGCCCGTGTCGACCGGCAACTCAACCACCGCGGCCAGCATCGGCACCACCACCACCACGATCAAAATCGGTGACGCGCCGCGCGGTATCGCCATCGACACCACTACACACACCGCCTACGCCACCGATTTCGGCGCTAACACTGTTTCGGCGATCGACCTTGCAACCAACACCGTCAAGGCCACCATCGATGTCGGTAACGGCCCGCAGGAGGTGGCCATCGACCCCACGCGCCATACCGCTTACACCTGCGACCTCCACGACGGCGCCGTGTCAGTGATCGACACCGCAACCAACACGGTCACCGCCGTCATAAAACTGGGTACGAGGTCGACAGGTATCGCCGCCGATCCGGCCACTCACACCGTCTACGCTGCCAACACCGCCACCAACGGCGCTAGCAACGTGTCGGTGATTGATACGACCACTAACACCGTCACCACGACGATCCCAGTCGGCGGAGGAGCGTGGGGCGTCGCTGTCGATAGCGTCTCTCGCACTGCGTATGTCACCGGCCACGGCAGCATTCTGTCGGTGATCGACACCGCCACCAACACCGTTACGACCACCATAAAAGTCGATGGTTACGCGGAAGGTGTGGCTGTCAACCCCGCGGCCCACACCGCCTACATCACCAACTCCGGCGGCAGCACAGTTTCAGGGATCGACACCGCCACTAACACCGTCGCGGCCACCATCAACGTCGGCAAGCGCCCGTCTGGCGTGGCTGTTGACGACACTGCCCACACTGCCTACATCGCCAACTTCGATGACAACACCGTGTCGGTGATCGACACCGCCACTAACACCATCACGTCTACCATCTCCGTCGGCAAGCAACCATCTGGTGTGGCCGTGGATCCCACTACCCATACGGCCTACGTCACCAATTTCGGTGACGGGACCGTCTCGGTGATCAAGGACCACTGAGCGGCACAACCGGCCACATGCGTCGGCCAATATCCGTACGTCCCCACACGTTTGCATATTTGACGTTTGACTAGTTGCGGAATGCCGTCGTGGGACCGCTCCTCAACGCCGTAAGGTGAGCGTGACGGACGAGCGAGGTCGGGGGTATCGAAGCGTGGATGAGATGTTCGGCCGCTACCGGTTGCAGGGGTTGCTCGGCGCAGGCGGCATGGGCCAAGTGTTCCGCGCCCACGACACCCAACTGCACCGCGAGGTCGCCATCAAGGTCTTGCCACCGCAGGCCGCCACCGACGCGACGTTCGAGCAACGGTTTCGCCGTGAAGCCCGCACCGCCGCAGCGTTGGATGAGCCCCATGTGATCCCGATCTTTGATTCCGGGGAGATCAACGGTCGGCTGTTTATTGCCATGCAACTGATCAACGGCACTGACATCGCAAGCCTATTGAGCCACCATGGCCCGATGCCGCCCGAACAGGCGGTCAGCATTGTTGAGCAGGCCGCGGCCGCCCTCGATGCCGCTCATGACGCCAATCTCGTGCACCGCGACGTTAAACCCGCCAACCTGCTGGTTGCGCCCACCGGCTTTGTCTACCTCATCGACTTCGGCATCGCCCGCACTTCTGGTCAAACTAAATTGACGGGCACGGGGGCAGCAATCGGCACCTTGGCCTACATGGCCCCCGAACGGTTTCTCAGCGGGCAGGCCGACAAACGTGCCGACATCTACGCGCTGACCTGTGTGCTGTACGAATGCCTCACCGGCACAACACCTTATCCAGCCAAGAGCGTCGAACAACAGATGTTCGCCCACGTCAACGGGCCACCACCGCGGCCCAGCTTAATTCAACCCAGCGTTCCCACAGCATTTGACTACGTCATCGCCCACGGCATGGCCCGCGACCCCGACCAGCGCTACCAAAGCGCCGGTGCCCTCGCCGCCGCCGCCCGCACCGCACTGCATGGCACTGCAACACCACCGCAACCAGCCACTGTCAATACGGTGCCGGTACCCTTTTCCGACGATCATGACGGTCTCGCCGGCGCACTTGCCCCCACGCAATCGGCCATCGCCTCACCGTCGCAAGCATTGCCGCGCACCCGATCGCGGCGGCGCGTGGTCGCCGCAATCATCGCTGCTGCAATCGTCGTCCTGGCTGCCACAACCTCAGTTACCTACTGGGCAGGCGACCGGCGCGACCGGCCGGCAAAACCGGCAAAGGCAGACAACAACCCGACGCCAGTCTCGGCCAGCACGCCCCGCACCGTCACCGCCACCATCAAAGTCGGCGATCATCCAGGCCTGATAGCTGTGGACCCCACGACGCACACCGTCTACCTCACCCAGCCCGTGGAAGATACCGTCGCCGTCATCGATCCCGCCACCAACACCATCGCCACCACCGTCAAAGTCGGCGAGATCCCGGCAGGGGACCGCAATACGCAGGAAGGTGTGGCCGTCGATCCCGCCGCTCACACCCTCTACGCGGCCAAGACCCGCACCGACGGCACGGTAGCGGTGATCGACACCACCACCAACACCGTCACCGCCACCATCAAAGTCGGCGAGTTCCCGATGGGAATAGCCGTCGACCCCACGAGCCACACCGCCTACGCCGTCAACGCCCACGACGACACCGTCTCGGCGATCGACACCACCACCAACACCGTCACCGCCACCATCAAAGTCGGCAAGCTCCCGATGGGAATCGCCGTCGACCCCGCCAGCCACACCGCCTACGTCACCAACTCTGGTGATGACACCGTCTCGGTTATCGACACCACCACCAACACCATCAGCAGCACGGTCTACTTCGTCAAAAGCGCGCATTGGGTGGCCGTCGACCCCACCAGCCACACAGCCTACGTCACCAACTACACCAACCAAACCGTGTCGGCAATCGACACCACCACCAACGCCATCACCACCACCATCAAAGTCAGCGGATCACCGGAAGGAATAGCCGTCGACCCCACCAGCCACACCGCCTACGTCGTCAACTCCACCGATGACTCGGTGTCGCTGATCGACACCACCGCCAACTCTGTCGCCGCGACCATCAAAGTCGGCCGATTCCCGGATGGAATAGCCGTCGACTCCAGCACCCACACCGCCTACGTCGTCAGCCGGATTGACAACACCGTGTCGGTGATCGCGCCATAGGCTGAGCGATGGGCCTGTCTCAAGTGTTGGAGGTACCTCAGGTTGGATGAGATGTTCGGCCGCTATCGGCTGCGCGGGTTGCTTGGTGCGGGCGGTATGGGTCAGGTGTTTCGGGCCTACGACACGGAGTTGGACCGCGAGATCGCAATCAAGGTGCTCCCGCCGGATGCTGCTGCCGACCCGACATTCGAGGCACGGTTTCGCCGCGAAGCGGTCGCCGCTGCCGGCCTCGGCGAACCCCACGTAATCCCGATCTATGATTCCGGTGAAATCGGCGGTCGGCTGTTCATCGCCATGCAACTCATCAACGGCACCGACGTGGCGACCCTGCTGTCCCGCCACGGCCCAATGCCACCCGAACAGGCGGTCAGCATTGGTGGGCAGGCCGCCGCCGCCCTCGACGCCGCCCACGATGCCGGACTGGTGCACCGCGACGTCAAACCCGCCAACCTACTGGTCACGCCGAAGGGCTTTGTCTACCTCATCGACTTCGGTATCGCTCGCGCCCCCCGGTGAAACCGCGCTGACCAGTACGGGGGCAGCGATCGGCACCGTGGCCTACATGGCCCCCGAGCGGTTCACGGTCGGCACCGTCGATGCCCGCGCCGACATCTACGCGCTGACCTGCGTGCTGCATGAATGTCTGACCGGCGCCGTCCCGTATCCGGCAACCAGCGTCGAACAGCAAATGTTCGCCCACGTCAACGGGCCACCCCCACGACTCAGCCAGGCCCGGCCCGGCATCCCCGCTGCATTCGACGATGTCATCGCCTGCGGTATGGCCCGCGACCCCGACCGGCGCTACCAGAGGGCAGGTGACCTCGCCATTGCCGCACGTAGCGCCCTCCATGGCATAACACCCATCCGGCCGGGGCCGGTGCCGACCCAGGCAGTGATACCGGATCGGCCTATGCCCTCCCGCGGCGAGACTGATCAGAGCGCCGCCGCGGCCACCGCACTCGCCCAGGCCAAACCGGCCATGTTCAACGACGCTCCAGCGCTGCCGCGCACCCGGTCACGGCGGCGGTTAATCACCGCAATGGCCGCTGCCGCCATCGTCATCGCGGCCAGCGGCACCGCAATCACCTACTGGGCCAACACTCGCGGCGGCAATACATCATCGTCTGCCGATAGCTCAACCGCCCCTTCCCCCACCGCCACCGCGCCCTACTCCGTCGCCGGGACCATCAAAGTTGGAATGGGTGTAGGCGGTATCACCATCGACCCCATCAGCCACACCGCCTACGTCACCACCCTGAGCGCGGTGTCCATCATCGACACGATGTCCAACAGAG
This sequence comes from Mycobacterium sp. pUA109, assembly GCF_041287095.1. Lineage (NCBI taxonomy): Bacteria > Bacillati > Actinomycetota > Actinomycetes > Mycobacteriales > Mycobacteriaceae > Mycobacterium > Mycobacterium sp. pUA109. The sequence goes on from NZ_JBGGKS010000032.1 coordinate 16,311, forward strand.
TCACCGGCACCATCGGCGTCGAGGGAATACCAAAGAGCGTTGCCGTGGACCCCACCGCCCATACCGCCTACGTCACATACAGCAATGGCAACGCGGTTCCGGTAATCGACACCACCACCAACACCATCACCACAACCATCGGTGTGGGGACGCAACCGAACGGGGTGACTGTGGACCCCACCAGCCACACCGCCTACATCACCGATAGCGATGACCGCAGCGTGTCGGTCGTCGACACCACCACCAACACCATCGCCGCCACTATCAAAGTAGGCAACTACCCGAAAGCGATCGCCGTAGACCCCACCAGCCACACCGCTTACCTTGCTGACTCGTCTTCTGTGCCGGTCATCGACACGATCACCAACACCGTTACCACGACCATTAAAGACGACATGAGTCCAAACGGCGTGGCCGTGGACCCCACCAACCACACCGCCTATGTGACGAACATGGGTGGCCGCAACACCGTGTTGGTCATCGACACGACCACCAACACCATCACCACCACCATCAAAGTCGGCGGGAACCCGTCGGACATGGCCGTGGACTCATCCGCCCATACCGCCTATGTCGTCAACTCCGGCGATGGCACAGTGTCGGCTATCGACACCAACACGAACACCGTCTCGGCCACCATCAAGGTCGGCAAGTGGCTGCAAGGGATAGCGGTCGATCCCACCAACCACAGTGCCTATGTCACCGATGACGACCCCACCAACAGCACCATCTGGGTGATCAAACCCACCCGCTGAACCGACCTACCCCAGCAGCGACCGCACCACCCCGTCGGCCAGCAGTCGGCCGCGGTCGGTGAGCACCAACCGGTCACCCTCCGCGACCAGGAGGCCGTCTTCAACGGCGGTCTGCGCCCGCTCCCCCTCCGCCACGCCAAGACGCGCCACCGCCAACCCCCGCCGCAGCCGCAACGCCAACATCACGTCCTCGGTGTGCCGGTCGGCCTCGGAGAGTTCCTCGAAATCGGCCACCGGCAGCTCGCCATCGCCGATCAACTCCGCATACGCATTGGGGTGCTTGACATTCCACCAGCGCACATCGCCAACAAACCCGTGCGCGCCGGGTCCGGCGCCCCACCACTGGCCCCCATCCCAGTAGCCCAGATTGTGCTGGCATTCCCCACCGGGCCGGCTCCAGTTGGACACCTCGTACCAGGAGAACCCGGCCGCACTCAGCCGCGAATCGAGCAGCTCGTAACGCCGAGCCATCACGTCGTCGTCGGGCGCGGGCAGCTCACCGCGGCGCACCCGGCGGGCCAGGGCGGTGCCGTCCTCGACGATCAGCGCATACGCCGACACGTGGTCGACGCCGGTGTCGAGCGCCACCTCCACCGAGTCCAGCAGGTCATCGTCGGTCTCCCCCGGTGTGCCGTAGATCAAATCCAGGCTGACGTGCTCGAAACCGGCGGCCAGCGCTTCCCGCGCCGCGGCCGCCGACCGGCCCGGCGAGTGCACCCGGTCCAGGGTGGCCAACACCCGCGGCGCCACCGACTGCATGCCCAGCGACACCCGCGTGTAGCCGGCTTCCCGGATCGTGGCAAAGAACTCCGGTGACGTCGACTCCGGGTTGGCTTCGGTGGTGACCTCGGCGTCGGGCGCCAGATCGAAGTGGCTGCGCACCGCGTCGAGCATCATGCCCAGCCGGGCAAAACCCAGCAGCGACGGCGTCCCGCCGCCGACGAACACGGTGTGCACGGTCGGCGCGCCCAGCCGCGCGGCCGCCAACTCCAGCTCCGCGCACAGCGCCGCCAGCCAGGCGTCCGGGTTGACCCCGCCCAACTCGGCCGGCGTGTAGGTGTTGAAGTCGCAGTAGCCGCACCGGGTCAGGCAGAACGGCACATGCAGGTACAGCCCGAACGGTCCGCCCGGGCGCAACCGCAGAGCGGGCAGGTCGACCGGCGCAGAGGGCATGCCAAATGATGCCACGGCGCAACGGCACCGGCCCGTTCGCCGGACACAGCTTCGGTGTGATCCACCAGCTAGGTCAGGAATTCGCGGCAGGCAGCAGCGCACCCGACCTGACCACAGCATGCTAATGTATGAGCATGTCACTGGAGCATCGGCTGCAGATCCTGCTCGATGACGCGCGCCATCGGCGAATCACTGCGATAGCGCGCGAGCGGGGGGTTTCGGTGGCAACCGTCGTGCGTGAAGCCATCGATCGCGGTGTCGCCAGCCCCGGCGAGCGTCGCAAGTCCGCCGGCCAGCGACTTCTCGACGCTCCCGACATGGCCGTCCCCGACGCACCGGAGCTAACAGAGGAATTGGACGCGCTGCGTTCACGCCGCGGATGATCGTGCTCGACACGACGGTGCTCGTCTACGCAAAGGGCGCCGACCACCCGTTCCGTGACCCATGCCGCAAGCTGATCGCGGCGATCGCCGACGAGCGCATCGATGCGACGACCACCCCCGAGGTGATTCAAGAGTTTGTTCACGTTCGCGCTCGCCGCCGTGGCCGCACCGACGCGGTCACCCTCGGCCGTGACTACGCCGAACTACTCTCACCGTTACTGAGCATCACCCGCGATCACCTTCAGCAAGGCTTGGCGTTGTTCGAAACAACACCGCAACTCGGGGCGTTCGACGCCGTCCTCGCGGCCGCAGCCGCTGAGGCCGGCGCGGCCGCCATCGTCTCCGCGGACACGGCGTTCGCCGGCCTACCGGGCGTCGCGCACATCGTTCCCGACGCGAACGGGATCGCGAAGCTGCTCGGCGAGTCCTGACCCCGTCTCGCCCGCGGTGAATGCGCATTCACTCTGCGTCCACGCCGCGAAAGTTCGAGAACAATGCGCCGTGGACGCAGAGTGAAAACATCACCGGCCCCGTCAAGCCGCCCTTTTGCTCAGGGTGATCCCAACTTTGACCTGGTAGCGCGGTTCCCAGGCGGCTGTGGCACAATGGCCGGGTGACCGTCGCCCACCACACCTGGAACGTTGCATTGGTGGCGCGTCGGCACATCGATCTCAAGCGTGTCTGCAGCTGTCGCTGTCTGCCTTGATGTCGTAGACCCGCCCACCTGAACTTCCAGCTGGCCGCCGGATCTGCGCCGCCGGGACAGCCACCGGTGATTTGCGCGGTCCAAAGCCGGCTCCTCCGCGAAGGAGAGCTCGACCCATGACGGCACCGAAGACCAAGCCGCGCCCCGCCAAAACCCGCGATGAGGGGCAGTGGGCGTTGGGGCAGCGCGAGCCGCTCAACGGCAACGAGGAGTTCAAGCAGGACGACGCGCCGCTGAACGTGCGGGACCGCGTGGTGGACGTCTACGCCAAGCGGGGCTTCGATTCCATCGATAAGACCGACCTGCGCGGCCGGTTCCGCTGGTTGGGCCTGTACACCCAGCGCGAACAGGGCTATGACGGCAGCTGGACCGGCGACGAGAACGCCGACCTGCTGGAGGCTAAGTACTTCATGATGCGGGTGCGCTGTGACGGTAAGGCGTTGTCGGCGGCCGCGGTGCGCACCCTGGGCGAGATCTCCACCGAGTTCGCCCGGGATACCGCCGACATTTCTGACCGGCAGAACCTGCAGTATCACTGGATCGAGATCGAGAAGGTTCCGCAGATCTGGGACCGGTTGGCGGCGGTGGGCTTGCAGACCACCGAGGCGTGCGGTGACTGCCCGCGCGGCATGCTGGGTTCGCCGCTGGCCGGTGAGTCCCTGGATGAGGTGCTTGATGCTTCTCCCGCGCTCGATGAGATCGTGCGCCGCTATATCGGCAAACCCGAGTACGCCAACTTGCCGCGCAAGTTCAAGACCGCGATTTCTGGGCTGCAGGACGTCGCCCACGAGATCAACGACGTCTCCTTCATCGGCGTCCACCATCCCGAGCACGGCCCGGGCCTGGACTTGTGGGTGGGCGGTGGCCTGTCGACCAACCCGATGCTGGCCCAGCGGGTCGGGGTGTGGGTGCCGCTGGAGGAGGTGCCCGACGTGTGGGAGGCCGTCACCGCGATCTTCCGCGACTACGGCTACCGCCGGCTGCGGTCCAAGGCCCGGCTGAAGTTCCTGATCAAGGACTGGGGTGTGGAGAAATTCCGGGAGGTGCTCGAGCAGGAGTACCTCAAGCGGCCGTTGATTGACGGCCCGGCGCCGGATCCGGTCACCCACACCGTGGATCACGTCGGGATCCAGCGGCTCAAGAACGGACTCAACGCCGTGGGGGTGGCTTCGATCGCCGGGCGGGTGTCGGGCACCATCTTGTCGGCGGTGGCCGATCTGATGGAGCGGGCCGGCTCGGATCGGGCCCGGCTGACCCCGTATCAGAAGCTGATCATCCTCGACGTGCCCGACGATAAGCTCGATGAGCTGGTCGCCGGCCTGGACGCACTCGGGTTGGCGTCGGCGCCGTCGCTGTGGCGGCGAAACCTGATGGCCTGCACCGGGTTGGAGTTTTGCAAGTTGTCGTTCGTCGAAACCCGGACGCGTTCACAGTCGTTGGTGCCCGAGTTGGAGCGCCGCCTTCACGACATCAACGCTGGACTTGACGTGCCGGTCACCGTCAACATCAACGGCTGCCCCAACTCGTGTGCCCGCATCCAGGTCGCCGACATCGGCTTCAAGGGCCAGATGATCGACGACGGCAACGGCAACTCGGTGCCCGGTTTCCAGGTGCACCTGGGCGGCAGCCTGGGCGCTGACAGCGGGTTCGGTCGAAAGCTGCGCCAGCACAAGGTTGCCGATGCGGAGCTCGGTGACTACATCGACCGGGTGGTGCGTAACTTCGTCAAGCATCGCGATGACGGGGAGCGCTTTGCCCAGTGGGTGCTGCGCGCCGACGAGGACGACCTGCGATGAGTTTCACCGAAACGCAGTTGCGCGAGGTGGCCGCCCGCGGCGCCGCCGATCTGGACGGTGCGGACGCCACCGAGTTGCTGCGCTGGACCGATGAGAACTTCGGCGGCGTGCACGGCCCGCGCGGCGCGGCGACCTGCAACTACCTGGTGGCCTCCAATATGGCCGACGCGGTGCTGGTGGATCTGGCCGCCAAGGTGCGCCCCGGGGTGCCGGTGCTGTTTTTGGACACCGGGTATCACTTCGCGGAAACCCTCGGCACCCGCGATGCCGTCGAGGCGGTCTATGACATCTCGGTCCTCAACGTCACCCCCGAGCACACGGTCGCCCAGCAAGACGAGCTGCTGGGCAAGGACTTGTTCGCCCGCGACCCCGGCCAATGCTGCCGGCTGCGCAAGGTCGTGCCGCTGACCACCGCGTTGCGCGGCTACGCGGCCTGGGTGACCGGGCTGCGCCGGGTGGAGGCGCCCACCCGCGCCAACGCCCCGCTGATCAGCTTCGACGAGCAGTTCGGGCTGGTGAAGATCAACCCGCTGGCGGCCTGGACCGACGACGACATGGCCGACTACATCGCCGCCAACGATGTGCTGGTCAACCCGCTGGTCGAGGAGGGCTACCCGTCGATCGGCTGCGCGCCGTGCACCGCCAAACCGGCCGCCGGCGCCGACCCGCGCAGCGGGCGCTGGCAGGGCACCGCCAAGGTGGAATGCGGGCTGCACGCCTCGTGACGACGACCCTGGTGTTGACCGCGCACGGCAGCGCGGATCCGCGGTCGTCGGCCAACACCGCGGCGATCGCGGGCCATCTGCGTCGGGTGGCGCCCGAACTGGACGTGCGGGTGGCGTTTTGCGAGCACAACACCCCGAACCTGCGCGACGTGCTGCCCGGGTCCTCCGGCGACGTTGTCGTCGCGCCGTTGTTGTTGGCCAGCGCCTACCACGCGCGCATCGACATCCCCGGGTTGATCGCCCAGACCGGCGCCCGGGTGCGCCAGGCCGACGTGCTCGGCGAGGACGAGCGGCTGCTGCAGGTGATGCGCCAACGGCTCACCGAGGCCGGCGCCTCCCGGTTCGACGCCGGGTTGGGGGTGCTGGTCGTGGCGGTGGGCTCGTCGAACCCGGCCGCCAACGCCCGCACGGCCCGCCTGGCCGGCGCCCTGGCCCGCGGAACCCGGTGGGCGGGCGTGGAAGTCGGCTTCGCCACCGGACCCGCCGCCTGCCTACCACAGGCCGCCGCGCGGCTGCGTGACCAAGGCGCCACCCACCTGGCGATCGCCCCCTGGTTTTTGGCGCACGGCCGCATCACCGACCGGGTCGCCCACTACGCCGCCACCACCGGGATCATGATGGCCGAACCACTGGGCCCACACCGACTAGTGGCCGCCACCGTCCTGGACCGGGTCGAAGACACCCTGGCCGCGCGGATCGCCGCTTAACCAACCAGCGCAGGCCTGCGGGTGGGCGTATCCGTGTCCTCACCCAGCAATAGCGAACGGACCAGCCGGCGCGGCCCGAACGGCCGCAGCATGCTGCTGGCTGGCCGCGGCCGCACCTTCAGCGGCCACCAGAACCATCGTCCCAGGAGCGCCGCAATCGACGGTGTCAACAAGGAGCGCACGATCAAGGTGTCGAACAACAGGCCGATACCGATCGTGCTGCCCGCCTGGCCGATGGAGTGCAGGTCACTGGCGACCATCGACATCATCGTGAAGGCGAACACCAGGCCCGCCGCGGTGACGACCCCACCGGTTCCGCCCATCGATCGGATGATGCCCGTCTTGAGTCCGGCGCCGATCTCTTCCTGGAACCGGGACACCAGCAGCAGGTTGTAGTCGGAGCCAACCGCCAACAGGATGATCACCCCGAACACCGGTGCGATCCAGTTCAACTCGAGGCCGAAAATATGCTGCCAGATCAACACGGACAGCCCGAAAGCAGCACCCAGCGACAACAGCACGGTGCCGACGATCACCAGTGACGCGACCAGGGCCCGGGTGATGATCACCATCACGACGAAGATCAGCGTCAACGCCGCAATACCCACGATCAGGATGTCGAACTTCGACCCGGTTTGGATGTCGTTGTACACCGCCGCCGTCCCGGCCAGGTAGAACTTCGCATTGGTCAGCGAGGTGCCCTTCACCGCGTCATGCGCGGCGTCCAGCGCCGGTTTGACGGCCGAGATGCCGGCCGGGGTGGCCGGATCCGAACGATAGGTGATGATGAAGCGCGCCGCCGTACCGTCCGGCGACAGAAACAGCTTCAGGCCCTTCTGGAAGTCGGCGTTGTCGAACGCTTCCGGGGGAAGGTAGAAGTAGTCGTCGCTCTTGGCGGAGTCGAACGCCTGGCCCATCGCGCTGGCCGTGTCGGTCATCCGAGACATTTGGGTGAGAAGTCCCGAGAAACTGCTGTGCATCGTTAACAGGCTGCCCCGCATCGATTGCGCGACCGCGATGATCGGCGGGAACTGTTCGACCATGCGGGGGATCACCGTGTTCAGGTCGTCGACGTCGGTGAGCAGCGGCGCCAGGTTCGAACTGAACTTGTCGACGCCGTCGTATGCGTCGAACACCGAACGCACCGCCCAGCAGATCGGGATGCCGACGCAGTGCTGCTCCCAGTAGAAGTAGTTGCGGACCGGCCGCGCGACGTCATCGAAATCCGCGATGTGATCACGCATCTCGTCTAACGTGTCTTTGATCTCGGTCAGGTGGCCGGCCATATTCTGCGTGGTGTCGCCGATCTGTCCGACCAGCGTGCGCAGCCGCTCCATGGACGTGACCATGGCGCCCAGATCGTCGCTCATCGTGAGCATGTCGGCCATCCGGTCTTTCATGAACCGCAGGTTTTCTTGGATGGGGATGGCCTGCATGCTGATCTGAAACGGTATCGACGAGTGGTCGATCGGACTTCCCAACGGCCTGGTGATGCTTTGTATTCTCTCGACACCGGCGGTGCGGAAGAGGTTCTTGGCAATTCGGTCCAGGATGATCATGTCGGCGGGGTTCCGCATGTCGTGATCACCCTCGACCATCAAGATGTCCGGGTTCATGCGCGCCGCGCTGAAATGGCGTTCGGCGGCGTCGTAGCCGACGTTCGACGGAAGACCCGCGGGGATGTAGTAGCGATCGTTGTAGCTGATCTTCATACTCGGCATGATCAGCAGGCCGACGATGACGACGATCAGTGCGGCCACGAACACCGGCGCGGGCCAGCGGACGGATGCCGTACCGACCCGTCGCCACCCGCGGGTTCTGATCATCCGCTTCGGATCGAGCAGACCGAACCGGCTGGCCACCGCGACCACGGCCGGCCCCGCCGTCAACGCACCGGCGATGACCACCAGCAGCCCCAGCGCGGAGGGAATCCCCAACGCCTTGAAATAGGACAACCGCGCGAAGTGCAGGCACAGCGTGGCACCGGCGATCGTCAGACCCGAACCCAAAATCACATGATAGGTGCCACGGAACATGGTGTAGTACGCGGTTTCCCGGTCCTCACCGGCCTGACGTGCCTCCTGATAACGCCCGACCAGGAATATCCCGTAGTCCGTTCCGGCCGCGATGGCCAGCGATGACAGCATCGCGACGACGAATGTCGAGAATCCCAACAGCCCATGGTTGCCGAGCAGCGCGACGACCCCCCTGGCCGTACCCATCTCGAATCCGACCATGACGAGGACGAGCAGTACCGTGCTGACGGAGCGATAGACCAGCGCGAGCATGATCACGATGACCAGCCCGGTCACCCCCATCATTTTGAACATGCTCTTGTCCGCGGCCTCGGTCATGTCGGTGGTGAGCGCCGCCGGCCCGGTCACGTATGCCTTGATCCCGCCCGGCGGCGGTGTGTCGCCGACGATCTTGCGCACCGCGTCGACCGATTCGTTGCCCACGGTGCTGCCCTGGTCACCGGTCGTGTTGATCTGCGCATAGGCCGCTTTGCCGTCTGCGCTCTGCGCGCCGGCGGCCGTGATCGGATCCCCCCACAGATCCTGGACGTGCTGGATGTGTTGGGGATCGGCCCGCAGTTTGCCCACCACCGTGTCGTAGTAGCGGTGCGCCTCGGCGCCGAGTTCACCCTCGCTTTCCACGACCAGCATCACGATGCTGTCGGAATCAAACTCCTCGAACTTCGCACCGATATGTTTCGCCGCGATCAGCGCCGGCGCGTCATGCGGTGACATGGTCACCGCATGCGTTCGTGCCACCGATTCGATCGGTGGCACCAGAACGTTCACCGCGACCGTCAGCAACAGCCACCCGATGATGACCGGCCAGGCGAAGCTGCGCACCATCCGCATGAACATCGGGCGAGCGTCGTCGTGGCCGTTCATGCGGCTTTCACCAGACAAAAGACCTGGGCGTGATGCCCGTTGGTGAACTGCTCATCCTTGACATCACCGTTGACGGTGATGCGGCACCCGATACCGTCGCCGTCACCCTGGGCCACCAGATTGGCGACCACCACCGGCGCCGTTGTGGTGATCGTATGCGCCCACGGGAGCTCGGCGAAGTCCGCGTCCTCCGGTTGGGTGACGGCGTTCAAGTAGCTCACGCCGCCGCCGGTGCCGCTGGGCCCGAAAACCTCGTAGCGCACCTCTTTGGTGTTGATCGAGGCGATCGCCGCCGAACCGCTGCCGTTCCACGCGAAGATCTCGTCGGAGCCGAACACAGCGCGCAACCGCACCACGGCCACGCCACCGAGTGCCACCGCCGCGACCACGATCAGCGGCACCCAAACCCGCTTCAGCACGGTGAGCATCGAAATTTCCCTTCGTCAGGACAAGGTCAAGAACAGCTTTTCGAGTTCGTCTTCGGACAGGTTGGCCCCGAGTTCGCTATCGGCTCCGGTGATGCACTGGCGCATTCCGGCAGCGACGATCTTGAAGCCGGCACGGTCGATCGCGCTGCCGACAGCAGCCAGTTGGGTGACGACGTCCCGGCAGTCACGGCCCGCTTCGATCATCGCGATGACCCCGGCCAGTTGGCCCTGGGCACGCCGCAGGCGCTTGAGTACCAGGTCCTTGGCGTTGGTGTCGGTGGCGCTCATAATCCATCTCGCTTTCACCACAACGGGTTATCGACGCCACCAGGGGCGTGTTGTCATTTCCGGGTGCCCACCGCACCACTGCGACGGCGGTACCCGAGCCTGCACCTCGGCGACGTGGCGACCGCAACCCGACCAGCTGATCAGCCCGCAGGTCCGGCACCGCACGGCGTGGCACATCAGCGACGCCCCGGCACCGACGGGGGCCCCTGGTACGGGCGTTGCAGGACAGCAAATCCGGGTGTCGACACCGCGGTCAGCACGGCGTCCAGCAGCGCGATGCCGCCGTCTCGAGCGGGGACCTCGGTCAGCACCGGACCGAAGAACCCGGTGCCGTCCACCGCGATGATCGGGCTACCGCCAGCCCCGCCGAGCACGTCCTGACTGCGTTGATGCGCCGCACGCACGCCGTCATCCCACCCGGGGTCATCGAGTGCATCGATGAGCGCGGGACCGAGATTTGCGGCCGCCAGCGCCTCTTTGACCGTGCCGTCAGCCAACTCCGCGCCCTCGTTGTGCACCAGGACGCCGAATGCCTCGTAGAGTTCGCCGAACGAGCCGGGCCCACCGCGCGCAACCGCGGCGAAGACCCGCCCCACCCGGCCGGCCCAGTCGAGCTTGACGCGCTGTGCCGGTGCCATATCGCGACCCTCGTTGAGCACCGCCAGGCTCATTTGCCGCAGCTCCACGTCGCACCCGGCGGCACCGGCCACATCAAGTAACCACCGTGACGTCACCCAGGCGAACGGGCAGATCGGGTCGACGTAGAGCTCGATGGCGCTCATGACAGTTCCTCGGCCAACGTGCCGAGGGCGGCCCGGAGCTGCCGTGCCGCCTGCTCGGCGACCGGCACCAACGCCGAGTCGTCGACGACCTGCGCCATCAACTGCGGGTTCATCGCCTCGACGTGCACCGTTGCCGGGTTGTCCGCGTCTTCGCGGACCACCACGTTGCAGGGCATCAGCAACCCGACGTGCTTGTGCGCCGACAGCGCCGCATGGGCCAGCGGCGGGTTGCAGGCGCCCAGGATCAGGTAGCGCTCCATCGACTCGCCAAGCTCTGTTGGAGGGTCGCTTGCACGTCGATCTCGGTGAGCACACCGAACCCGTTGTCTTTGAGCACTTCCCGAGTCCTCAACACCACCTTGTCGAAGTCGGCCGTCTCGAACGATGCACTGATCGCGATGGACATAATCCGCCTTTCTGCTCCGCGCGCCGACGGGTCCAACCCGACGCCACCAGCACGTCCTGATATACCCCCGCGGGTATACGCATGAGGCTATCCAATACCCAGGGGGGTATGCAAGTGGGTGTGCGAAATGAGGCGCAGTTCACTCACGCGGATGCGACGGCACACGTTGAAATCGCGCCACGGACGCACAGCCGACGGCAAACACCGCCATGAACGCACAGCCAATGCCCCAGGCCAGGAACGACTACGTCGATTCCCGGCTCGCGGTCAGCCCCTAAGCCGAGGTCAGCGTGCTCTCATCGTGTCCGGGGTACTCCACGCCACCGTCGCCGTTCAGCGGCGGCACATGGGTGGCCCGCACGTAGACGGTGTCGCCCTCGGCCAGCCCCAGCGCCTCGGCGTCGCCGCGGGTGATTTGCGCGGTGAACGATCCCTGGGTGGCCGCGCTGGTCAACTCGACCCGCACCTCAAACCCCAGCGCCACCACCCGGTCGACGGTGGCGCGCACCACGCCGGTGGTCCCCCCGGTCCCGTCGCTGGCGGCGATCGCCAGGTCCGGGGTGCGCCCGACCCGGATGTCGTGCGGTCGCACCAGCGCGCCGTTGAGCGACGACACCGCCCCCAGAAACGACATGACAAAGGCGTTGGTCGGCGCGTCGTACACCTGGGTCGGTGAGCCGACCTGCTCGATGCGGCCCTTGTTGAGCACCGCGATCCGGTCGGCCACATCCAGCGCCTCGGCCTGGTCGTGGGTGACCAGCACGGTGGTGACGTGCACCTCGTCGTGCAGGCGGCGCAGCCAAGTCCGCAGATCCTCGCGGACCTTGGCGTCCAGCGCACCGAACGGCTCGTCGAGCAGCAGCACCTGCGGGTCGACCGCCAGCGCGCGGGCCAGCGCCATGCGCTGGCGCTGCCCGCCGGACAGCTGGTTGGGGTAGCGGCCCTGAAACCCGCTGAGCCCCACCACCTCGAGCAGGTTGTCGACCTTGGCCTTGATCTCGGACTTGGGTCGGCGGCGGATCTTCAACCCGAACGCGACGTTGTCGCGGACCGTCATGTGCTTGAACGCCGCGTAGTGCTGGAACACGAACCCGATGCCGCGCCGCTGCGGCGGCACCCCGGTGACGTCGCGCCCGTTGATGGTGATGGTGCCGGTGTCGGGCCGGTCGAGGCCGGCGATGGCGCGCAGCAGGGTGGATTTGCCCGACCCGCTGGGCCCCAGCAGCGCGGTGAGCGACCCGGCGGGCACCACGAAGTCGACGTTGTCCAGCGCGGCGAAATCGCCGTAGTGCTTATTGGCGCCGGTCACGGTGATCGCGTTGTCAGTCACTAGGACACCTCCTTGCCCGCGCGCCGGGCATCCAAAATCACCTGCACCACCAGGACCAGCACCGAAACCGCCATCAGCAGGGTGGACAACGCGTAGGCACCGTACTCGGCGCCGCGGTTGTAGCGGTCGGAGACCAGCAGCGTCAGGGTCTGCGAGGTCCCCGGCAGGTTCGACGACACCATCAGCACCGCGCCGTATTCGCCCAGCGTCCGCGCCACGGTCAGCACGATGCCGTAGGTCAGCCCCCACCGGATCGACGGCAGCGTGATCCGCCAAAACGTCTGCCACCAGCCGGCGCCCAGGGTGGCCGCCGCCTCCTCCTGGTCGGTGCCCAGTTCGTGCAGCACCGGTTCGACTTCCCGGATCACGAACGGCAGGGTGACGAACAGGCTGGCCAGCACGATGCCCGGCAACCCGAAGATGATCTTGATGCCGAGGTTGTTTTCGACGAACCCCAACGCGCCCGCCGACCCCCACAGCACGATCAGGGCCACACCGACGATGACCGGCGACACCGCGAACGGCAGGTCGATGATCGCCTGTAGCGCGCCCTTGCCCCGGAACCTGTTGCGCGCCAACACCAGCGCGGTCGGGATCCCGAAGATCAGGTTCAACGGCACCACGATCGCCACCACCAGCAGCGTCAAGTCCAGCGCCGCGATGGCGGCCGGGGTGGAGATGTAGTCGAAGAACTGCCCCAGCCCCGGGGCGAAGGTGCGCCACAGGATCAGCGCGACCGGCACCACCAGCAGCACGAAGACATAGCCGAGTGCCAGGTAGCGGGTGAGGTAGCGGATCGCCGCGGAGGGGGTCATGCCGCCTGCTCCTCACGTTTGGCGGCGCGCGAGCCCACGGTGCGCAGGATGAACAGCACCACGAACGAAATCGTGAGCAGCACAATGGAGATGGCCGCCGCCCCGGTGCGGTCGTCGTTTTCGATGAGGGTGCGGATCCACTGCGAGGACACTTCGGTCTTGCCCGGCACCGCGCCCCCGATCAGCACCACCGAGCCGAATTCGCCGATGGCGCGCGAGAACGCCAACCCGGCCCCGGTCAGCAGCGCCGGGGTCAGCGCCGGCAACACGATGGTGGTGAAGATCGTCGCGCCGCCCGCCCCCAGCGAGGCGGCGGCTTCCTCGGCGTCCCGGTCGATTTCGAGCAGCACCGGCTGCACGGCGCGCACCACGAACGGCAGCGTGACGAACGCCAACGCCACCGCGACACCCCAGCCGGTGTGCTGCAGGTGCAGTCCGACCGGGCTGTGCGGCCCGTACAGGGCCAGCATCACCAGGCTGGCGACGATGGTGGGCAACGCGAACGGCAGGTCGATGATGGCGTCGATCAGCCGTTTGCCCGGGAAGTCGTCGCGCACCAGCACCCAGGCGATCAGCAGCCCGAAGATCAGGTTGAGCACGGTGACCCCGGCCGAGATCGTCAGCGTCACCCGGAACGAGTCCAGCGCGGCGTGCGAGCTGACCGCCAACCAGAACGCCTGCCAGCCACCGCCCACGGCCTGCCAGCCGATCGCGGCCAGCGGCAACAACACGATGATCGACAGCCACACCACCGCGGTGCCCACCCGCAGCGAGGTGCTGCCCAGCCGCTGCCCCAGCTGCGCCGCTACCCCACTGCGGGCGCGGTCGAGTTCGGACCCGGCGGTGGCCTTGTCCGGTTCTGCGGTCGTGGTCATCCGGTGGCCTGCATGTAGATCTTGGTGATGGCACCGTTGCGTTTGTCGAACAGCCGCGGGTCCACGCTGTCCCAGCCGCCCAGGTCGGTGATCGTCCACAGTTTCTCCGGCACCGGGAACTCATCGCGGAAGTCGGCGGCGACGGCCGGATCGACCGGCCGGAAACCGGACTGGGCCCACAGCTTTTGCGCCTGCGCGGTGTACTGGAAGTTCTTGAACGCGGTCGCGACGTCGAGATGGTTACTGGTGGTGACCACCGCCATCGGATTGTCGATTTTGAAGGTCTGCGGCGGGTTGAGGTGTTGCACCGGTTTGCCCTGCCGTTCGGTGGCGATGGCCTCGTTTTCGTAGCTGATCAGCACGTCGCCGCTGCCCTGGACGAACACGTCGGTGGCCTCCCGACCCGATCCCGGACGCAGTTTGACGTGCTCGCTGACCAGTTTGTGCACGAAATCCAACCCGGCCTGCGCGTTCTTGCCGCCGCCGCTTTTCACCGCGTAGGGGGCCAGCAGGTTCCATTTGGCCGAACCCGAACTCAGCGGGCTGGGGGTGATGACCTCCACCCCGGGCCGCAACAGGTCATCCCAGTCCTTGATGTGTTTCGGGTTGCCCTTGCGCACCACCAGGGTGACCACCGACCCGAACGGCAGACCCTTGGTGGCGTCTTTGTCCCAGTCCGGGGACACCTTGCCGGCCTGCACCAGCCGGGTGATGTCGGGTTCCACCGAAAAGTTCACGATGTCGGCGGGTTTGCCGGCCGCCACCCCGCGGGACTGGTCGGCCGACGCGCCGTAGGAGGTGACCACCTCCACGTCCTTGCCCTCCTCGGAGGCGGTGAACGCCGGAATCACCGCGCTCCAGCCGGGTTCGGGGGCCGAGTAGGCGACCAGCGTGAGGCTGGTGTGCGCACCGCTGCGGCTGCTGCCGCCGACGACGTCGCTGGGGCCGCCGCCGCAGGCCGCGAGCAGGGCAGCGCCCAGCACCGCGCTGAGCATCAGCACGGCGGCGCGTCGGGCCTGGTTGAACATGGGTGACCTTTCAGTGCGGGCTTCAGCGATACGGCCCGTCGCGACGGAAAGGTGCTCAGTAGTTAAGGGTCACGCACTGACAAAGCCACACCGCGGACGGGACTCTCACGTCAGCGACAACAGTGCACATCGGCCACAGCGCAATTTCCCACGGCAATGAGCGCCAAGATGTGGCACTCACCGTTACCGGACGCTGCGAGCATGCCGCGAAGCCTAACAGAATTTCTCATCACCGCAGGCCCAGGCCCGGCCGCGTCAGCGGGTCAGCAGCCAGGTGACGATCACCAGCACGATCAAGATCACCAACACCAACGTCACCCGGGATCGCGGCAGCCCGCCCATCAGGTCTCCTCGTCGCTGTGCCAGGCGCGCCGCATCAGCTGGATGCCGTTGCCGAGCAGGCCGTCCATCAGCACCGCGGCCAGGTAGGCGATCACCAACACCACCGGCATCACCACGATGGTCTGTATCACAAAGCCGAGCCCGGACAGCCACAGTTCGATGCCGTCCCACCAGCTCAGGAACCCAGCCACGCCGCCCACCCTATGCGGCTGGCCCGGTGAAACCAACATCGCCGCGATGGCCGACACACCTTCCCGAGGTGGACGCCGGGCCGGTCGGCAGATGATGATGGCCGCATGGTCCTGCATGCCAAGCCCGCCGACCAGCACACCACCGAGCCCGCCGACAAGACCATCGCCCGACCGCTGACCATGAGCACCCCGGTGCCGTACGTGGCGGGCGCCCCGCTGCGCAACCCGTTCCCGCCGATCGCCGACTACGCGTTTTTGTCCGACTGCGAGACGACCTGCCTGATCTCCGCGGCCGGCTCGGTGGAGTGGATGTGTGTGCCGCGCCCGGATTCCCCGAGCGTGTTCGGCGCGATCTTGGACCGCAGCGCCGGGCATTTCCGGCTGGGACCCTACGGGGTGTCGGTGCCGTCGGCGCGGCGCTACCTGCCCGGCAGCCTGATCCTGGAGACCACCTGGCAGACCCATACCGGCTGGTTGATCGTGCGCGACGCGCTGGTGATGGGGCCCTGGCACGACATCGAGACCCGGTCGCGCACACATCGGCGCACCCCGATGGACTGGGACGCCGAACACATTTTGCTGCGCAGTGTGCGCTGCGTCAGCGGCACCGTCGAGCTGGTGATGAGCTGCGAGCCGGCCTTCGACTACCACCGGCTCGGCGCCAGCTGGGAGTACTCGGCCAACGGCTACAGCGAGGCGGTCGCCCGGGCCACCAAGAACCCCGACGGCCACCCGACGCTGCGGCTGACCACCAACCTGCGGCTGGGGTTGGAGGGCCGCGAGGCCCGGGCCCGCACCCGGCTCAAGGAGGGCGACAACGTCTTCGTCGCGCTGAGCTGGTCGCGGCATCCGGCGCCGCAGACCTACGAAGAGGCCGCCGACAAGCTGTGGAACACCACCGAGTTCTGGCGGCAGTGGATCAATATCGGCAACTTCCCCGACCACCCGTGGCGGGCGTTCCTGCAGCGCAGCGCGCTGACGTTGAAGGGGCTGACCTATTCGCCGACCGGCGCGCTGCTGGCGGCGTCCACCACCTCGCTGCCGGAGACCCCGCACGGCGAACGCAACTGGGATTACCGCTACAGCTGGGTGCGCGATTCGGCGTTCACGCTGTGGGGTCTGTACACGCTGGGCTTGGACCGCGAGGCCGACGACTTCTTCTCCTTCATCGCCGACGTGTCCGGCGCCAACAACGGTGAACGCCATCCGCTGCAGGTGATGTACGGCGTCGGCGGCGAACGCAGCCTGGTCGAGGAGGAACTGCACCACCTGTCCGGCTATGACCACGCCCGCCCGGTGCGGATCGGCAACGGCGCCTACAACCAGACCCAGCACGACATCTGGGGCACCATGCTGGATTCGGTGTACCTGCACGCCAAGTCGCGCGAACAGGTGCCCGAGACGCTGTGGCCGGTGCTCAAGGCCCAGGTCGAGGAGGCGGTGAAGCATTGGCGGGAGCCCGACCGCGGGATCTGGGAGGTGCGCGGCGAACCGCAGCACTTCACCTCCAGCAAGATCATGTGCTGGGTGGCGTTGGATCGCGGCGCCAAACTCGCCGAGCGGCAGGGCGAACGCAGCTACGCCCAGCAGTGGCGGGAGATCGCCGACGAGATCAAGGCCGACGTGCTCGAACACGGGGTGGATTCGCGCGGCGTGTTCACCCAGCGCTACGGCAGCGATGCGCTGGACGCGTCGCTGCTGCTGGCGATCCTGACCCGGTTCTTGCCGTCGGATGACCCGCGGGTGCGCGCGACCGTGCTGGCCATCGCCGACGAGCTCACCGAGGACGGCCTGGTGCTGCGCTACCGCGTCGAGGAGACCGACGACGGGCTGGCCGGCGAGGAGGGCACCTTCACCATCTGCTCGTTTTGGCTGGTGTCGGCGCTGGTGGAGATCGGCGACGTCAACCGCGCCAAGCGGCTGTGCGAGCGGCTGCTGTCGTTCGCCAGCCCGCTGCACCTGTACGCCGAGGAGATCGAGCCGCGCACCGGTCGGCACCTGGGCAACTTCCCGCAGGCGTTCACCCATCTGGCGTTGATCAACGCGGTGGTGCACGTGATCCGGGCCGAGGAGGAAGCCGAAAGCACCGGCACCTTCCAGCCCGCCAACGCCCCGATGTGACGGCGTCAGCTCAGGTCGGTGACCTTGTTCATCATGGTGTGCGCGATGTCGACCGCGCTGTTTTTCTGCTCCCCCGACACGTCGCGGTAAAACGACACCTGCACCTCGACGAGGCAATTCACCCGGACCCCCAGCGCCCGCAGGCCTGGGATCGTCCCGCTATCGAAGCTGAAACTGGTGTTGGCCGATAGGACCGAATCGGCGACTTTGGGTCGGCTCAGGGTAAAGGTGTCACCCCGGGACGTCTCCGCATCGCCGTCGCGGTGCTCCCACTGCTTGGTCAGCTCCTCGAACACGGTGTCGGCGTCCGCGGCGCTGGGCAACGCGACCACGCCCTCTTCCACGTCGATCACCGTCGCGTCGCGGTCATTCCGCGGCGTCCACCAGATCTCCCGGGCGGCGTCCCGTACGTCGGCGGAGTCGTAGCTGCTCTTTTGCATCAGGCCGACCGCTAGCGCGCAGTCCGGGGACGAGACGTCCGGTCGTTCGTCGAACGCGTCGTCGCCGAACCGCGGCGCCAGGTTGGGGTCGCTTTCGAAGGACTGGTCCAGCATCTTCTCCAGTTCGGCGTCGTCGAGCAGCACCTGCTTGACGGCGCGACCGGCGAGCGGATTCGGGGTCAGCCCCGACGCCGGGTGCACCGTGCCGTCCACGATGCGGGTGCAGCCGCTCACCACCGCCAGCGCCAACAGCAGCACCGCGACCCTCCGCCTAGCCACCATCTGCGTCCTTCCCGCCGCTTAGCTCGCTACTCGGCTCGCTGAGATTGCGTCTAGGGTTGCGATCTCGCCGAAAGCACAGCCCTGGCCGCAATCTCACCGCGACGCCAGCGGTGTGCCCGTCACCTCTTGGCCTTGTCCCCGCCGGCATCGGTGGACAGCGCCGCGACGAACGCCTCCTGCGGCACGTCGACCCGTCCGATGGTCTTCATCCGCTTCTTGCCTTCCTTCTGCTTTTCCAGCAGTTTGCGTTTCCGGGTGATGTCGCCGCCGTAGCACTTGGACAGCACATCCTTGCGGATCGCGCGGATGTTTTCGCGGGCAATGATTTTCGAGCCGATCGCGGCCTGCACCGGCACCTCGAACTGCTGGCGCGGAATGAGTTCCTTGAGCTTGGTGGTCATCTTGTTGCCGTAGGCCGCCGCGGCGTCCTTGTGCACGATGGCGCTGAACGCGTCGACGGCCTCGCCCTGCAGCAGGATGTCGACCTTGACCAGCGCGGCTTCCTGTTCGCCGGCCTCCTCGTAGTCCAGGCTGGCGTAGCCGCGGGTGCGGGATTTCAGCGCGTCGAAGAAGTCGAAGATGATCTCACCCAGCGGCAGGGTGTAGCGCAGCTCGACGCGTTCGGGTGACAGGTAGTCCATGCCGCCGAGTTCGCCGCGGCGCGACTGGCACAGCTCCATGATGGTGCCGATGAACTCGCTGGGCGCGATGACGGTGGTTTTGACCACCGGCTCATACACGGTGCCGATCTTGCCCTCCGGCCAGTCCGACGGGTTGGTGACGATCACCTCGGTGCCATCGTCTTTCACCACCCGGTACACCACGTTGGGCGAGGTCGAGATGAGGTCCAGGTCGAATTCGCGTTCCAGGCGCTCCCGGGTGATCTCCATGTGCAGCAGGCCCAAAAAGCCGCAGCGGAACCCGAAGCCCAGCGCCACCGAGGTCTCCGGCTCGTAGGTCAGCGCGGCGTCGTTGAGCTGCAGCTTGTCCAGCGCGTCCCGCAGATTCGGGTAGTCCGAACCGTCGACCGGGTACAGGCCCGAGTACACCATCGGCTTGGGTTCGCGGTAGCCGGTGAGTGCCTCGGTGGCGCCGTGCCGCGCGGTGGTGACCGTGTCGCCGACCTTGGACTGCCGGACGTCCTTCACCCCGGTGATCAGGTAGCCGACCTCGCCGACCCCGAGGCCCTTGGTGGCCTTGGGTTCCGGGGACACGATGCCGACCTCGAGCAGTTCGTGGGTGGCGCCGGTGGACATCATCGCGATCTTCTCCCGCGGCGTGATCTTGCCGTCGACGACGCGGACGTAGGTGACCACGCCGCGGTAGATGTCGTAGACGGAGTCGAAGATCATCGCCCGGCTGGGCGCGTCGGGGTCACCGGTGGGCGGGGGCACCTGCCGGACCACCTCGTCGAGCAGTTCGGCCACCCCCTCGCCGGTCTTACCGGACACCCTTAATACGTCGCCGGGTTCGCAGCCGATGATGTGCGCGATTTCTCCCGCGTAGCGGTCCGGGTCGGCGGCCGGCAGGTCGATCTTGTTGAGCACCGGGATGATGGCCAGGTCGCGGTCCAGCGCCAGGTACAGGTTGGCCAGGGTTTGCGCCTCGATGCCTTGGGCGGCGTCGACCAGCAGCACCGCGCCCTCGCAGGCCGCCAGCGCGCGGGACACCTCGTAGGTGAAGTCGACGTGGCCGGGGGTGTCGATCAGGTGCAGCACATGGTCGGTGTCCCCGACACGCCAAGGCAGCCGCACGTTTTGCGCCTTGATGGTGATGCCGCGTTCCCGCTCGATGTCCATCCGGTCCAGGTACTGGGCGCGCATCGACCGCTCGTCGACGACGCCGGTGAGCTGCAGCATCCGGTCCGCCAGCGTGGACTTGCCGTGATCGATGTGGGCGATGATGCAGAAGTTCCGAATCTGCGCCGGCGCGGTGAAGGTTTGGTCGGCGAAACTGCTGATGGGAATCTCCTGGTTGACGGGGTGGGACAGCGGCGGGGCGCGGCTTCCAGGGTATCCAGCGACGAGCCGGACAACACAATCGCGCCTCAGCGTTGTCACCTATGCTGGCGCCATGGCTTCCCCGCGGAGGACCGGGTGGCAGACGTTTCAGCGGTTTGCCGAAAACCTCGTGTTCAACGAGGCCCCGCGGGTCATCCGCCAGCTCCAGCAGGTGCCCGCCGTCCAGCAGGGCATTCAACGCGGCATCCAGCAGGGCATCAAGATCGGTCTGGACGTCCTGTCCGGCGCCTCCTCGGAGCCGCCGGTCGCGATCCCGGCCGGTCGCCCGGTGACCAGCAGCAGCGTCCCGACCGCGCATCGGGCCCGCAAAGTGGTCTATGCCCCGGATCTGGACGGCCGCGCCGACCCGGGCGAAGTGGTGTGGACCTGGGTGGTTTATGAGGAGGATCCCACCCGCGGCAAGGACCGGCCGGTGCTGGTGGTGGGCCGCGACCGGCACACCCTGCTGGGGTTGATGTTGTCCAGCCAAACCCACCATCACGACGACCCGGACTGGGTCGGCATCGGCGTCGGCCCGTGGGATTACGAGGGCCGGCCCAGCTGGGTGCGGTTGGACCGGGTGCTCGACGTTCCCGAGGAAGGGATCCGGCGCGAGGGCGCGATCCTGGACCGCGCCCTGTTCGACGTGGTCGCGACCCGGCTGCGGGCCGGCTACTCGTGGAGTTGAGCCGTCTCGCCTAGCCCAACGCACTGACATGGCGTGGGTATTTATGTAAAACTTACGGAATTATCAGCTTGGTACCATCTCGGGGGGTTGCCATGTTCGGACGTTTCGTCGCCTTGGCTGCGCTCGGAGTGGCCGCCGCCGCACCGCTCAGCTTTGCCCCCGCCAAACCCGCCCTACCCGCCTGGGTCGATGTGTTGTTGGCGGCGGACGAGACCGCGCTCATCCTGGGTCCCAGTGGAACCGCAACCCCGAATCAGACCTACATCGACACCGTCGTCAACAACTACCTGAGCCCCGAGGGCTACACCGGCGGCGACGCGGGTGCTAGCGCGCTCACCACACCGGAGCAGTTCAGCGGTGCCAGCTACACCCAGGGTGAGGCCGACGTGATCGAGAAGCTGGTGGAGTTGCAACAAAGCGGGGCCTTGTCGTCGGCTGATCCGACGTACCTGTTCGGGTACTCGCAGAGTGCCACGATCTTGTCGGCCGTGGACTCCAACCTGCACAATCCGCAGTGGGTGGAAAGTGTGTTGACCAGCCCCAACTTGGGCGGCGCCGCGCTGTCGCCGGCGCAAGCCGCCGCCGACGCGCAAACCCTGACCCAAATCGACCCGAGCGACCTGCACCTGGTGTTGGTGGGAGACCCGGCAGCCGACCCGGGCGACGGCATACTGCCGGGCTTCGACAACGCGGCGTTCACGCAGTCGTGGCTGCAAGACTTCGGCTTCCCCGAGATGATGGGCGTCAACAGCAACGCCGACCTTTCCCCTACCGACGTGTTCACCCTCGACGGGGACAACTGGGCGCAAGCGCAGTCGTTGCTGGGAATCCCCGACCTGTCCAGCTGGCAACACCTCGCCTATCTGGGACTCGAAGCCTCAAACTTCACCCCAGTAGCAACCGATGGTCTCACCGACTACTTCAACGCCGCCGACGACTCGGTCAACGCGCTCACCGCCCTGTGGGATGCGCTGTTGGCCTCTCTCTAACGCTGCGCCCGTGATTCAATCGGGTTTCCCGGCCGCGTTCGACATCGACGGTGGTGTCGTCGTCAGGGGCTTAGCCCTGGGTGATGTAGGACTGCAGCTGCTCCTGCTCGGCTTGCAGCTCTTCGATCCGGGTTTTGACGACGTCACCGATGCTGACGATCCCGACCAGCCGGCCCTGCTCGAGCACCGGCACATGCCGGATCCGGTTCTCGGTCATCAGCACGCTGACGTCGTCCACCGAATCGGATTTGGTGCAGCTGGCCACCACGGAGGTCATGATCGTCGACACCGGGCGGGCCAGCATGCTGGCGCCGTGGGCGTGCAACTCGCGCACCACGTCACGCTCCGAGACCACACCCTCCAGGCCATCCGGTCCGACCACCACCATGGCGCCGATGTTGTGCTCGGCGAGCCCGGCGAGCAAGTCCCGCACTGAAGCATCCGGGTCGATGGTCACCACCGCTGCGCCCTTATTCCGCAACACGTCCGTTATTCGCATCCAGACCTCCGCGTTTGTGATCCGGTTCACACTAGGCTACGCCACGCCCGCGGTGGGTGATCCGTTCCCGGGTCAGTGGAGGGACCCGATGACCTCCAGGCAGTAGGTCAGTGGCGGCTCCGGATAGGCCAGCGGCTGCTGATCGCCGCCGCACAATCCGGGGTCGTCCACGCCGTCACGCCGCAGCGCAACCCGGACCGTGGGCTCGGTGAAACCGGGTGTGCACCCGGTGGGTTCGAACAAGTGCGTGACGATGCCCTGCTGATAGCAGGTGCCGACAGCCAAGTCGTCCTGCAGGCACAGCCCGCCGCCACCGCCCTCGAGGGTGGCGTACTCGTCGGTGGGACAGTTCTTCTGCCCCGTGTACTTCTTGGCCACAATCACCCGTGCGTCCGGCGACGAGCAGGGCAGTTCGTGGACGTCGCCGGGTTTAACCAGAATCGTCGTGTCCAGCTTGAGGCAGGTGCCGACGGCGTAGTCGAACAATGGCTCGTCGCCGCCGCTGCTATGCCCGTGGTGATGGAAAACGCCGCCGACAACAGCTTTGGCCGCGATCAACCCGATCAGCACCGTCGCGGCACGGCCGATCCGTTTCCCGATCGACGGCTTCGCCTTCGGGGTGGGCGCCGTGGGCGGAAGTGATTGCGGCGGCGGGTAACCGCCGGACGGAGGCGGTGGATATGCGCCCGACGGAGGCGGATAGCCACCCGGAGCGGGCGGCGGGTAGGCCCCCGACGGCGGCGGCGGATAACCGCCACCGGGTTGCCCGGCTCCGGGCTCGTAATTGCCTTCCGTCATGGGTCCCCCTGGTGTCGAAGGCGAGAAAGTCCCAGGGAGCTTATCGCGGCCACGAGGCCCCGACCGGCGGCAACTTGAGCGGCGATCACCACCGTCGGCATGGCCGCGCCGCGGCACGGCTTTCATCGAACCGGACCGTAGGCTGAGGTCAACAAAGAGCGCGGAAGCCGGGGAAGACATAAGCATGCGAAGATCAGCCGCTCGCATCCTCGGCGCGCTGGTGACCGCGGTGACGCTGGTGGGCTGCACCTCGACGGTGACCGGAATTCCGGTGCAGGCGCCAGCGGATCCCGATGCCGCGATCGTGGCACTGCTGGACACCGGCAACTACCCGATCGTGGCCCGCGACCCGTTCGGTACAGCGGGCAGCGGCGGTTCCCACTTCGAAGCGCACCGGATCGCCGAAAATGTGGTCGGCCCGTGGCAGGTCAACGTCGACCTGCGGCAACAACCGCCCCTCGAGAACCTGGGTTTCACCGCACCCATCGCGTCGTTCATTCCCACCTCGTTCGATTTGCCGGACCCGCTGCCCGAGATCGCGGTCGCACACGGGTTCATCGCCGGCTTCTCCAGTTATCGGGTGACGCGGGGCTCCTTCCCGCACCGCGAGCTGCGCAATATGGTGCTGCGGTTCCCCGACCCCGGGTCGGCTGCGGCGGCCGCCGGCGAAATGGCGGGCGCGGTTCCGCAGACCCGCGAGGCGCCCCGACGGCCGTTGACCCTCCCCGACCACCCCGCGGCGATTTCCTCGGCCTACGACGACGGCGGCGGTATCGCGATCGACAGCTTCTTCGTGCACGGGCCGTACGTCTTCTACGAGTCCGCCGCGGTCACCAACGACAACAACAACGAAAGCAGTGCCAGTCGGCTCATCGACAACGCGCTGATCACGCAGGAACGCTTGATCGACCAGTTTGAGCCGACCGATCCGGCAAAGCTGGGCGACCTGCCGAAAGACCCGACCGGCTCGTTGCTGGCCCACACCCTGCAGGCACCGGGCGTCGGCGAGGCCGGCCTCAGCGATGGGGCGTGGCGGCCCACTGCCTGGCTGCACTTTGAGGACGATCCCGTCGACGCGGCGACACTGTTTCGCGACGCCGGGGTCGTGTGGGTGACGCAGCTCCTGACGACGGTGTATCAAACGCCTAGCTCCGGTGCGTCCACGCGCGTGGCCGACTGGGTCGCCAAGCAGATGAGCGGGGTGCCGGAGGTCAAACCCACCGCGACCGGGGTGCCCGGTTACCCGTCGGCCCGATGTTTCACTCGGACTAAAGGGGCGGCAGCGAAAACGGCGCCGGTGTCGATGCAGCGCGTCGCCTGGCACTACAAGTGCGTCGCGCGGATCGGCCGATACGCCTTCACCGCGTTCTCGGATGACGAGAAGGACGTCAAACAGCAGATCTCGGCGCAATACCTGATCCTGGCCGGCGCGTAGGCGACCGTCACGGGGTGCGCCGAGTGCGGCTGGTCGGCAGCAGCGCCCCGGCGACGATCAGCCACACCAGACCGCCGAGCCGCGCGATCGGCAGCAACGGGGCCACTCCGGGCCACACCAGCACCAGTGTCGTCACCTCGGCGATCGCCGCGAACGCCAGACCCACCCACGCCAGCGGCCGCGGCAGGCAAGGCCAGCCACCAACCACGCGGCTGTCCGCGGTTGCCGTCGCGCGCCGAATCGGTCATGCGGTCGACGTTAGGTGTGGTCAGAACACGCGAAGCAGTTCCACGGCTGCGGCAGCCGCGTCGCCTTTACCAAGGCCAGGGACGTTCCGCTTTGGGAGATCGCCGCGGCGACTGGTAACCTGAACAGTCGCTGCCCAGGCGCCCGGATGCCCTGAGGCACCCCAAGCCGAGATTTTGAGAAGGAATTAACGCGTGGCCAACATCAAGTCGCAGGAAAAGCGCAACCGCACCAACGAGCGCGCCCGGCTGCGCAACCAGTCGGTGAAGTCGTCGCTGCGCACCGCGGTCCGCGCATTCCGCGAGGCCACCGAGGCCGGCGAGAAGGACAAGGCCGCCGAACTGCTGGTGGCGACCGGTCGCAAGCTCGACAAGGCCGCCAGCAAGGGCGTGATCCACAAGAACCAGGCCGCGAACAAGAAGTCGGCGCTGGCCCGGGCGTTCAACAAGCTCTGAGTCACCGCGCTTAGCCGCGCGAGCAGACTGTAAAAAGCCCTATTTCCGCAGGAAATGGGGCTTTGTACAGTCTGCGTGTCGAGATTGCGTCGGTGGTCGTGCATTGGCGAAAACCACGACCCCAGCCGCAATCTCGACGACGTCACCGCCGGCGTCTGCTCGGCACCCCTAGTCCGCCACCAGCTCGGCGACCTTGCGCACCGCGGCTTCCAGTGCGTAGTCGGCGTCGGCGGCGGCCCCCTTGACGTCGGCGTTGAGCGCGGCCACCAGCCGCAGCGCTTCGGCCACGCTGTCGCGCGACCAGCGCCGCGCCTGCCGCTGGGCTTTTTGCACCCGCCACGGCGGCATCCCCAGTTCCCCCGCCAGCCGGTAGGGATCGCCCGATCGCGCACCCACCCGGGCGATGGTGTGCACGGCCTCGGCCAGCGCGTCGGCCAACACCACGTGCGGCTCGCCGCGCAGCATCGCCCAGCGCAGCGCCTCGGCGGCGCCGGCGACATCGCCGACGACGGCCTTGTCGGCGATGTCGAAGCCCTTCACCTCCGCCTTGCCGCTGTGGTAGCGGCGCACCGCGGCGGGGTCGACGAGTCCGCCGGTGTCGGCCACCAGCTGCGAGCAGGCCGACGCCAGCTCCCGGATGTCGGAGCCCACCGCGTCCAGCAGCGCGGTCACCGTCTCCGCGGTGACTTTGACCCGCAGCGCCTTGAACTCGGCGCGGACAAAGTCGGCGCGTTCACTGGCCTTGGTGACCTTCGCGCACGGATGCACCTGCGCCCCGAGGTCCCGTAACTGGCCGGCCAGCGCCTTGGCGCGTCCGCCGCCGGAGTGCACCACCACCAGTACGGTGCCCGACGGGATGTCCGCGGCGGTCGCCGCGATCAGGGTGGCCGCGTCCTTGCCGGCCTCCCCGGCGGCGTCCAGCACGACGACCCGCTCGTCGGCGAACAACGACGGGCTCAACAGCTCGGCGAGCTCATGGGTGTCGACGTCCCCGGCCCGCAGCCGGTCCACCGGAATGTCGTCGGCGCCGGCCTGCGCCCGCACCGCCCGCAGCACGCCGGTGACGGCCCGCTCGACCAGCAGCTCCTCATCGCCGAGCACCAGGTGCAGCGGCGAAACCGGTGGGCTCACCCGCTAATCGTGTCACGCGGCGCCGACAGCGCGCCGACCTGGACCCCGACCTGACCGGTCAGCACCCCGGATGCCGACCAGGCGAGCAGGCACACCGCGGCACCGGCGGCGGTCAGCCGAAACCACCACCACCGCCACGCCGCCACCGCGGCCGTCGTGGCCGCCAGCACCACCGCGGCGCCGGGCACCCCGGCCGGAACCGGCACCGTCGCGCCGGGAAGACCGGCGGTCCAGTGCGCGATGCGGCCCACCCACCACAGTTCCGGTCCGGTGAAGCGGATCAACAGCTGGGCGGCGGCCGGCCAGCACACGCACAGCGCGGCGGCCGCGCTGCCCAGCACGGTGATCGGCACGACCAGCGCCGCCACCGCCAGGTTGGCGAACGCCCCGACCAGGCTGACCCGGCCCGAGATCGCGGCGATCAGCGGCGCGGTCACCGCCTGCGCGGCGCCCGCCACACACACCGCATCGGCCACCGGTTTGGGCCAGCCGCGCGCCACCAGTCCCCGCGACCACACCGGCGCGATGACGATCAGCGCCGCGGTCGCCACCACCGACAAAGCGAACCCGATGTCGACGGCCAGCTGCGGGGCGGCGACCATCAGCACCAGCACGCTGGCCGACAGGCTCGGGATCGCCTGGCGGCGCCGCGACGACAGCACCCCCAGCAGCGCGATCGCGCCCATCACCGCCGCCCGTAACACGCTGGCCGTGGGCTGCACCACGACGACGAACGCCACCAGGGCCAGCGCGGCCAGCGCCACCGCCGCGCGCGGCCCGATCAGCCGGGCCAGGAACAGCACCGCCCCGCACACGATGGTGACGTTGGCCCCCGACACCGCCATCAGATGCATCAGGTTGGCGGCGCGGAACTCCCGGCTGGTGGTGGCGGTGACCGCCGCGGTGTCGCCGAGCACCAGCGCCGGCAAAATCCGGGCCTGCTCGCCGGGCAGCACCTCGGCGGCGACGGCGGCGAACCGGGTGCGGACGGCGTGGGCGGCACGCTGGGTCAGCCCGGCCCGGCCCAGCCTGGGCGCGCCGGAGGCGGTCAGCACCGCGACGGTCAGGTCGCGTCGGGTCGGTGGGGTGATCCGGGCCCGAAACGCCAGCGACCGGCCCACCATCACCTCGTGAAACTCCATCGTCGGCGCAAACACCACCACCCGGCCCGACATTGTGTCGCCGCCGAGCCGCTGCAGCGTGGCCCGAAACATCAGCCGGCGGCTGCCCACCGCGACCGCGCTTTCGCTCGGCGTGACGGTCACCGGCGCCACCGTGCCGAACGCCGCGGTGATCGGGTGCTGGCGGGCCGCGTCGGCGCGCAGGGCCACCGCAGTCCCGAAACCCGCCCCCACCACCCCGACCGCCACCAGGCTCGCGCCGAGCACCCGCAGCCGGTCCCACCCGGCCCGGTCGGCGCGCCACCACAGCCCCACCGCCGCGGCGGCTAGGGCGCCGCCGAGCGTGGCGAGGACAAAACCGACCGGCCACAGCACCCCGGCGGCGGTGACCAGCCAGCTGGTCAGCGCGGCCGGCACCAGCCGGACGTCGAGCCGCGCCGACGGCTGCACCGCGGTCAGACACGGACCAGGGCACGCAGTTTCTCCAGGCGCGCCGGGCCGATGCCGTCCACCTCACCGAGCTGGTCGACGCTGGTGAACTTGCCGTGGGCATCGCGCCAGGCCACGATCGCGGCCGCGGTCACCGGACCGACGCCGGGCAGCGTGTCGAGCTGCTGGGCGGTGGCGGCGTTGAGATCGATGAGTTCGCCGGGTTTGCCCGCGGTCGACCCGGCGCTGGGGTGCGGGGCGGTCGGGCTGTCCGTCGTCCCCGAGCTCACCGAGCTGCCCAGCGCGGTCGGCTGCCCCGACCGCGGCGCGAGGCCGACCACGATCTGCTCGCCGTCGGTGACCGGGCGGGCCATGTTCAAGCCGATGGTGTCCGCGCCGGCCACCGCACCACCGGCGGCCTGCAGCGCGTCGGCGATGCGGGCGCCGGGCGCCAAGGTGACCAACCCGGGGGTGTGCACCAGGCCGACCACGCTGACCACCGGCCGCTGCGGTGCGGGTGCCGGGCCGGCGCTGGGGGTGCGACTGGCCGACGAAACCATTTCCACCGGAGGCAGTTTGGCCGACGAGACGGGCGCGGGCCGATCCCGCACCAAGGTGAAGATGGTGATCAGCACCGCCACCCCGGCGATCACCGCCAACGTGACGGCGCCGGCCCGACCGGGGTCGGCCCGCAGCTTCGCCAGCCAGCCGGCATTGTCGGGTGCGCCGTCGGGCAGCCAACGGGGCAACACCGCATTCGGGTCCTCGTCCTCGTCGGGCTCGTCTGGCTCATCGTCGGCGGGGTCGGTGGTCGGCCGGGCACCGAATCGCCGGTGCAGCCGTTCGGCGGGTAGTTCGGTTCGCATGGCCCGACGCTAGGCGGCGGCCCGGACGGCAACGGCCCGTCGCCGGGCGTGCGGGCCCCGGCTGTGGATGAAGGCGCGACTGTGCAGAAGCCCCACCGGTCGCCCGACCAACCGATTGGGCGACCCATTAATGTGCAAACAGCATTGGTGCACGCCCACAGACAAGGAGGCCGCCATGCAGTTGGCGCTCACCGCAGACGAGGCCGCGTTCCGGGACGAGCTGCGCAGCTTCTACACGAGCAAAATTCCCGCCGACGTGCGCGAGCGGACCCGGTTGGGTGAGTTCCGCCACGACGACCTGGTGACCAGTCACAAGATCCTCCACGAGCACGGGCTGGCCGTGCCGCACTGGCCCGTCGAGTGGGGCGGCAAGGACTGGACCCCCACCCAGCACCAGATCTGGCTCGACGAGATGCAGCTGGCCAGCGTGCCCGAGCCGCTGAACTTCAACGTCAAGATGGTCGGCCCGGTGATCGCCGAGTTCGGTTCCCAGGAGATCAAGCAGCGGTTCCTGCCGCCGACGGCCAACCTGGACATCTGGTGGTGTCAGGGGTTCTCCGAGCCCGAGGCGGGTTCGGATCTGGCGTCGCTGCGCACCACCGCGGTCCGCGACGGCGACAGCTACATCGTCAACGGGCAGAAGACGTGGACGACGCTGGGCCAGTACGCGGACTGGATCTTCTGCCTGGTGCGCACCGACCCGCAGGCCCCTAAACGCCAAGCCGGGATCTCGTTCCTGCTGTTCGAGATGTCCACGCCCGGGGTCACGCTGCGCCCGATCAAGCTGATCGACGGCGGGTATGAGGTCAACGAGGTGTTCTTCGAAGACGTCCGGGTGCCCGCCGACCAGCTGGTCGGCGAGGAGAACCAGGGCTGGACCTACGCGAAGTTCCTGCTCGGCAACGAACGGACCGGCATCGCCGGGGTGGGCCGCACCAAGGTCCGCCTCGCCGAGGTCAAGGAGCGCGCCGCCGCCACCGGGATGCTGTCCGACCCGCTGTTCGCCGCGCGGCTGGCCGAGGTCGAAAACGAGTTGCTGGCACTGGAGCTCACCCAGATGCGGGTGGCCACCGGCTCGGCGGACGGCAAACCCAACCCGGCGTCGTCGGTGCTCAAGCTGCGCGGCAGCCAGCTGCAGCAGGCCGCCACCGAGCTGCTGGTCGAGGTGGCCGGCCCGGACGCGTTGCCGTTCGACGGCGGCGACGCCATCGCGTCGCCGGGCTGGGCGCAGCATGCCGCCCCGCACTACCTGAACTACCGCAAGACGTCGATCTACGGCGGCAGCAACGAGGTGCAGCGCACCATCATCGCGTCCACCATTCTGGGATTGTGAGGCAGCCATGGACTTTCAGTTGAGCGACGAGCAGACCCTGCTCCGCGACACCACCCGCGATCTGCTGTCTCGCAGCTATGACACCGAGACCCGCAACAAGATCGTCGACACCGAGCTCGGCTGGAACCGCGACGTGTACAAACAGCTGGCCGACATCGGGATCCTGGGGCTCGGGTTGGAGCCCGACGCCGGCGGCCAGATCGAGATCATGTTGGTGCTCACCGAGATCGGGCGGCGGCTGGCCCCCGAACCGGTCGTCAACGCCGCGCTGGGGCCGGGCGCATTGATCGCCGAACACGGCACCGACGCGCAGCGCCAACTGCTCGACGAGGTCGCGGCCGGCCAAAAGCTGCTGGCCTTCGCCCACACCGAACCCGGCCTCCGCGGGGCCGGCACCGAGGTGTCGACAACGGCGGTGCAGCAAGGTGATTCGTGGGTGCTGAGCGGACGCAAGAACCCGGTGTTGGCCGGGCACTGCGCCGACACGCTGGTGGTCAGCGCCGCCCTGCCCGACGGCGGGACCGGGTTGTTCTTGGTCGACGCCGACGCGGTGACCCGCCGCCCGTACCGGACCTTCGACGGGTTGCGCGGTGCGCAGGTCGAGCTGGACGCCGCGCCGGGTGAACCGCTGGGCGCGGCCTCCGACGCGTCGGCCGCCATTCGTGGCGCACTCATCCGGATCCAGTCGGCGCTGTGCGCCGAGGCGCTGGGCGCGATGGAAGAAGCCCTGCGGCTGACCACCGACTACCTCAAGACCCGCAAGCAATTCGGGGTCACCCTCAACACGTTCCAGACGCTGACCCAACGCGCCGCCGACATGTACGTGTCGCTGGAGTTGGCCCGCAGCATGACCCTGTACGCCGCCATGTCGATCGCCGACGGCGAGCTGGACCCGGTGATCGCGGCGCGCGCCAAACTGCAGATCAGCCGATCCGGGCGCCACATCGCCCAGGAGGCCATCCAATTGCACGGCGGCATCGGGGTGACCGCGGAATACCCGGTCGGCCACTACGCGGCCCGGCTCACCGCGATCGAGCAGACCCTGGGCTCCGCGCAAGACCAGCTGGGTGTGCTGGCCGGACACGTCGGCGACTACGGCGTCGTGACGCTGTAGCCGCCGAGGCGCCGACCGGGTCGCCGCCTTCTTGTCGACGGGCACCCGCACCGGCATGCTCGGCTACCTGGCGTCCGACGGGCGGCCGCTGGTCGCCCCGGTGTGGTTTATCGTCGACGACGGTGCGCTGGTGTTCAACACCGGCGCCGCCACGGCCAAAGGGCGTGCGCTGGCGCGGGATCCGCGGGTGGTGATCTGCGTGGACGATCCGCATCTCCCGTATTCGTTTGTGCAGGTGCAA
Source organism: Mycobacterium sp. pUA109 (assembly GCF_041287095.1). Lineage (NCBI taxonomy): Bacteria > Bacillati > Actinomycetota > Actinomycetes > Mycobacteriales > Mycobacteriaceae > Mycobacterium > Mycobacterium sp. pUA109. The sequence continues at coordinate 48,129 of NZ_JBGGKS010000032.1, forward strand.
GGGATCGCCGCCCTCAGCGAGAACACCGACGACTTGCTCGCCAGCGCAACCCTGATCGGCGCCCGGTACATGGGCGCCGACCGCGCCGATGAATTCGGCTGCCGCAACGCCGTCCCCGGTGAGCTGCTGGTGCGGGTGCGGCCGACCAAGGTCGTCGCGGGCTTCGACATCGCCGACTGAATGTTCCGCGAGCGCGCTCGGGGCCCAGGTGCGGTTAGAAACGGAAGCCGATTTGGGCGGGGACGTCGCTGACGAACGCGGCGCCCAGGCGCGCGATCAGCTCCGGATCCTTGCAGCGTAGCCGATGTACGGCCGCCAAAGGGCCGCGCGGGGGTCGCCCGAACATCGCATCTTGGCGTGCCCGCGCTGATATCTGCTTCACTGCTGGGTTGGAATTCGTCCGGTGGGCGGTTCGTCGTCGGGGAAGTCGTGCACTTCGTATTTGTGGGTTCCTTCCAGGTCGTCGGTGATCGCGGCCTGA
>NZ_JBGGKS010000033.1:0-44069 GCF_041287095.1 Mycobacterium sp. pUA109
GGTGGTCCGGGGTGGGCGTTCCCGCGGTGAAGAACTGCGCGCCGCGTAGCAGCGACTCAACCGGCTCACCGCCCGGCAGTAGCGGCGCCAACGATCGGTGCGTAGGGGTCTCGGTCATGCCGTCTCGGTTCCGTCGCGGTTCGCGCTACGCCGATCGGGCAGCCAGGCCGGGCGGATCAGGGTCACAGATCCCGAACACGTACAAAACCGATGGCTGCCGCCTCGGTTTGTTAGCTACAGCCTTCTTTCCCCGTCCTACCACCGGTGGGGCCGGTGTGCCAGCGGTTACCCAATGTTTCAACAAGCCCGGTGCGGGCGCCGACGGCTAGGGCCCGTCGTCGTCTTCGTCGTCTTTGTTGTCGTGGTTGTCGTGTAGCAGGTTTTCGGGGTGGTGGTAGTGGTTGGTGCGGGGTTGGCCGTGGTCGAGGTGTGGGGGTGGGAGGGTTTCGGTTTGGCCGTGGTGGTTTTTGCGGGTTTTCCAGCCGCCGGTGGTGATGATGCCGTGGTGGGGGTGGCAGCGAAATGTTAGGCCGGCGATGTCGGTGACGCCGGTTTGGGCGTAATCGTCATCGTGGTGGACCTCGCAGCAATACCCGGGGACCGAGCAGTTGGGGTGGCTGCAGCCGCGTTCTTTCGCGTACAGCACGATGCGTTGGCCGGGGGAGGCCAGGCGTTTGGTGTGATACAGCGCGATCTCTTTGGCGCCGTCGTAGATGCGTAGGTAGTGATGGGCGTGGGAGGCCATCCGGATCACATCGGTCATGGGTAGCCAGCTGCCGCCGCCGGTGAATCCTTTGCCGGTGCCGGTTTCGAAGTCTTTGAGTCGCGCCGAGATGATGACGGTGGCGGGTAGCCCGTTGTGTTGACCCAACTGCCCGGAGGCCAGCATGGCGCGGCACAGCGCGGTCAGCGCGTCATGGTTGCGTTGGCCGGCGCTGCGGTGATCGGCGTCGATGGCGGCCTGTGACGGGGCGCCGTCCAGACACGGTTGCGGATCGTCGGGATTGCACATGCCCGGGCCGGCCCAGCGGGCCATCACCGCATCCCACACCGCGCGGCCTTGCGGGTCGAGGTAGCCGTTGATCGGGCTCATGCCGTAGCGGTCTTGGGGGCCGACGATCACGGTGCGCCGCTTGGCGCGATCGGTGTCAGAGTAGTTGCCGTCGGGGTGCAGGCAATCGGCGAGGCGCTGGGCGAGTTTGGCCAATTCATCGGGGCGATACTGGGTGGCCAGGTCGACCAGGTGCGCTTCGGCTTTGATCAGGGTGTCCAGATCGATGTCGTCGGGCAGGTAACCGAAAAATCCCCGGATCACCTGGACATGGGCGGACCCCACCTGGCCCGCGCGTTGGGCGGCGGCCACCGACGCCAACAGCGGCTCGAGCGGTTCACCGGTCAACGCGGTGCGCGGGCCCAGGTCGGTGGCCTCACCGATGCGGCGGCGGGCCTCCCCGCGGGTGATCCGCAGCCGATCGGCCAACGCCCAAGCCAGCTTGCCGCCCAACTCCGATCTCTCGGCGCGCTGCGCGAGCTGGTTGACCAACGGATGTTCCACCGCGGGCAACTGGCGGCGCAGCGTCTCACACCGCTCCAACACGTTGAGGCACTCCGGGGTGGTCAACGCATCAAAGTCCAACTCCAGGGCCCGCTTCATGGCGGCATCGAGATCGTCGAACACCTCGACGATCGCTTCCCGGTCCGCTGCTGCCATACCCGAACGCTAACGGCGGCCACCGACAAAAACCCGGCCCAGCACACCCAAAACACGCCCATTTAAGGTCACGAAACCATAACAATTCCACCGGGTATCGGGCAGTGCGGCGAAGTACCGGCGGGGGGAGCGACAAGAGCGTCAGTGGTGCAGTTTGTCCAGCACCTCCAGCGCCAGCGTGGAATGCGCGTAGGCGCCGCCGGCACGCATCTCTGCGGCCACCCAGACGGCCTCCATGATCTCCTCATCGCTGGCGCCCTTGCGATGAGCGAGCTTGGTGTGGCCCTGGATGCAGTACGGGCATTGGGTGGTGTGCGCGACTGCAACGGCGATGAGCTGCTTGGTCTTTTCCGGCAGCGCCCCCTCGGCGAATACCGCGCGGCTGAACGCCTCGAACGCCTCGTGGGCGTGTGGGGCCAGCTCCTTGCGGCGGGCGGCGATCTCCGGCGTGGTGGGGTGATACATCCCGTCTGCCATGGGGGCTCCATCTCTGTTGTGGAACATCTCGTTATGGTCCGCGGGATTTCGCGTTACGGCGCACCAAGCATCTGGCGAAGCACAGCTACTCGTTGCCGGCAACGATCACCGGCGGGCTGCGGCCGTGGCGACCCTCCCACAGAGTCGGTTGCGGCTTCCAACCTAATCGCACCGACGAACCGCCACCACGGGATTTACACCCAAATCGGCGCTATAACCGCGCTACCCTTCGGAGCAAGGACGAGTGGTGGCAACGAAGTCGGACACCGAACGCGTGCTGTTTTTGTGCGGTGACGTGATGACGGGCCGCGGGGTCGATCAGATCCTGCCGCATCCGGGAGATCCGCGGTTGCAGGAGCCCGTCGTGGCGGACGCCCGCACCTACGTCAAGCTCGCGCAGCGAGCCAACGGGCCCATTCCCTGGCCGACCGGGTATGCCTGGCCCTGGGGTGAGGCACTGCCGATCATCGACGAGTTCGCCCCGGACATCCGATTGATCAACCTGGAGACCAGCATTACCGGACGCGGTGAATTCGCACCGCACAAGGCCGTGCACTATCGGATGCATCCGGACAACATCACGTGCCTGAGCGCAAGCCGGCCCGATGCCTGCGCGCTGGCCAACAACCACGTCCTCGATTTCGGGCCGGTGGGACTGGCCGACACGCTGCAGGCGCTCGCCGACGCCGGAATCCGCGGCGTCGGGGCGGGTCTGACCATCGACGGGGCCGAACGCCCGGCCATCGTTTCGCTTCCCGACGGCGGGCGAGTGGTCATCGCGTCGTGCGGTCTGGGGTCCAGCGGGATCCCAAACCGCTGGGCCGCAACCGAAAACGGGCCCGGCGTCGCCCTCATTGCGGACCCATCCGACGACCCCGCCGCCGAGGTCGCCGACCGAATCCTCGCGGTGAAGCGGCCGGGGGACACCGCGATCGCCTCCGTGCATTGGGGATCAAACTGGGGCTACGGCGTCGAGCCAGCCCAGGTCCGCTTCGCGCACCGGCTGATCGACGCGGGCGTCGACATCGTGCACGGCCACTCATCGCACCACCCGCGACCGATCGAGGTGTATCGCGACAAGCTGATCCTGTACGGCTGCGGCGACACCATCGACGACTACGAAGGCATCGAAGGTTTCGAGTCCTTTCGGCCGGAGTTGCGTCTGCTGTACTTCGTCGCGATCCATCCCGGCAGCGGCGCCCTCGCCGGCTTGCGGATGGTTCCGATGCGGGTTCGACGCATGCGGCTGGAACGTGTCGTGCGCGACGACGCCGAATGGCTGCGATCCACCCTGGAGCACGCCAGCCACCGGTTTGGTACCCGCGTGCAAGACACCGCCGACGGCACCCTCCTCGTCAACACTCCGTAGCAGGGCGTATTGATGCGTGGATGGCTAGTATGCGTATGTCGCCATCCCGCGGGCGCGTGACTAACCGCGTGTGGCCGGCCCGGGATACGGCAGCAGCGCCATCTCACGCGCGTTCTTGATCGCGGTACCGACCTGTCGTTGCTGCTGCACGGTCAGGCCGGTGACTCTCCGGGATCGGATCTTGCCGCGGTCGGACACAAACATCCGCAACGTGGGGACGTCCTTGTAGTCGACTGCGCTCAGCCCGAGACTGTCCAGCAGATTCTTGGCGCGTTTGACGTCGGGCTGAGCGCGGCGGACGCGCCGTGATTTGCCGGCCATCTACCAACTCGCTTTCCGCACACCGGGAAGCTGGCCGCGGTGGGCCAACTCGCGGACCCGGACCCGCGAGAGCCCGAACTTGCGCAAATGGCCACGGGGGCGACCGTCGACCGCATCTCGATTGCGCAGCCGCACCGGGCTGGCGTCCCGTGGTTGCCGGCCGAGCTGCGCTTGTGCGGCCTGGCGTTCCTCCGCGGTGCTGGCGGGCGATCGGATGATCGCTTTGAGCTCGGTGCGACGCTCGGCGTAACGCGCGACGATCGCGCGACGCCGGTTGTTCTTGACCACCTTGGATTTCTTGGCCATCTCAGCGTTCCTCGCGGAACTCGACGTGGCGGCGGACCACCGGGTCGTACTTGCGCAACACCAGCCGGTCCGGGTCGTTGCGCCGGTTCTTGCGGGTGACGTAGGTGTAGCCGGTGCCGGCGGTCGAGCGAAGCTTGACGAGCGGACGGATGTCGGTGCGCGCCATCAGATGCGCTGCCCGTCGCGTCGCAGCCGCGCGACCACGGCCTCGATGCCGTCCCGGTCGATCACCTTGATGCCCTTGGCGCTGACCCGCAGCTTGACCCGGCGATCCTCCGACGGCAGGTAATACGTCTTGAGCTGGATGTTGGGTGTCCAGCGGCGCCGGGTGCGGCGATGCGAATGCGACACGCGATTACCGAAGCTCGGTATGCGGCCGGTGACCTGACAGTGCGCGGACAACGCGGAACCTCCACTTTTAATGAAAATCGTTTTCGACAAGCGCCCTGTGGCACTGTAGCGTGAAACCCGGCTAAATGAAAATCATTGTCGATAAGGAGGATGATGCGGACTCCGGTGATCCTGGTGGCCGGCCAGGTGGGAACCGATCCCGTGGCGGGGGCGCTGTTGCGCAGCTCGGGCACGCTGGTGGTCGAGCACCGGTTCGACGGTCACGTGGTGCGGCGGACCCTGGCGAGCCTGCGGGACGGCGTATTGACCAGCGCCGAAGTGGCGCTCGAGCTGGCGCACGGCTGCGTTTCCTGCACGATCCGTAACGACCTGTTGATCCTGCTGCGCAAGCTGCACCGCCGTGCCGACGTCGACCGCATTGTTGTGCACCTGGCCCCGTGGCTGGAACCGCAACCGATTTGCTGGGCGATCAACCATGTGCCGGTGCGGGTCGGGCCGGGTTATGTCGATGGACCAGCCGCTCGGGATGTCGCGATCGCCGCCGTGATCACCTGCCTGGACGCGGTGAACTGGCTGGACCAAGCGCTTGGCGACGACGACGTCGGCGACGGACGGACCGTGGCCCAGGTGGTGGTCGGTCAGGCCGAGTTCGCCGACGTCGTGGTGCTCCCGCACCCCGACCCGACCGATCTGGCGACGCTGCGTCGTCTCGCCCCGCGGGCGCGCATCGGGTCGGACGCCGACCGGATCGAGCACACCCTGGCCAACCTGCATCCCGCTGCGCGGCGGGGCCGCAGCGACCATCCGCACGCGCCGCTGTTGGCCGGCGAACCGATCCTGGATGCCGATGGCCCGGTGCAATTGATCGAGTTCAACGCCCGGCGCCCGTTTCATCCGCGGCGCCTGCACGCCGCCGTCGACCTGCTGCTGGACGGGGTCATCCGCAGCCGCGGAAGGCTGTGGCTGGCCAGCCAAAACGACCACGTGATGTGGCTGGAATCGGCCGGTGGGGGACTGCGGGTCAGCGCGGCGGGCACATGGCTGGCAGCCATGTCGCCGTCGGAGGTGGCCTACGTCGAGCCGGAACGGCGCGTCTTCGCCGACCTGATGTGGGAGTACCGGCACGGGGATCGGCACACGGCGATGACCATCCTGGTTTGCGGCGCCCGACCCGCCGAAATCCTCAACGGCCTGCGCGGGGCGTTGCTCACCGATGAGGAACTGCTGGCCTCCGACGAGTGGGTCGACTACCCCGATCCCTTCGGGGACTGGCACACCGATCCGTGCGACGCCCTTGCCGACACCAAAGAAGACGTATCGATGCCCACCGGCCACGAAGGAAAGCAGCCATGAAACACGGCATCCACCCCGACTACCACCCCGTGGTCTTTCGGGACGCCACCACCGGCGCGGAATTCCTCACCCGCTCAACCGTGACCAGCACCCGCACGATCGAATGGCCGACGCCACAGGGTGTACGGACCTACCCGCTGGTCGTCGCGGAGGTCACCGCCGATTCGCACCCGTTTTGGACCGGCGACCGTCGCATCGTCGACAGCGCGGGCCAAGTGGAAAAGTTCCGTCGGCGCTACGGGCAGCGCCGACGCTAGCCCTACTGGCCGGCGGTCCTGCCCAGGTCCGGCAGATGCTCGGGGCAGTAGGTGTTGGCCGCGGCGCCGACGAACTGCCAGGCCTGCGGATTGGTGGTGCCCTTCGGCAAGTTGGTGAGGGCGAAATGCACCGACTTGTTGGCATCGGAGTCAACGCCCCGGTCCATCCGCTTGCACACCAGCTTGCCCAGCCACGCGTTGTAGTCGCGGGGGCCGTAGATGCCGTAGCCCTGCAGTTCCGCGGCGAAATCGGTATCGGGGTCGGCGTGTGCGGGTGCGGCGAGTGCCAGAGCAAAGGCGGCAGCGGTGGCGGCGGCGAGCCTCATCTTCATGGGCTGAATAGTACATCTAACGTTTTGATTCGAACAGACCAGGGACCCTACCCCGGAGACACAGCTAACACCTGCTCGGGACAGTGATCAGGGCCACGTCCGGCGGGGTACGCAGCTTGTTAGCTTCTCTACTATTGTCCCTGGTATGGGTCGGGTTCCGGTGTGCGACAAGGACTCTGTCGCTGAAATGACAATCGACAACGTCCTTGACTCCTCGGGAAACATCGTTTTGCCCGATGGGGCGACGCTGACCACGTACTTGGATCGTCATATCGCCACGTTCGGGGATACCCCGGCATACCGCTACCTGGACTACACCCGTGAGCGCGACGGCCAGGTCGTCGAACTGACCTGGACGGCGTTCGGAGCCAGACTGCGGGCAACCGCGGCGCGGCTGCAGCAGGTGACGCAGCCGGGTGACCGGGTGGCGGTCCTGGCCCCCCAGGGTGTCGATTACGTCGTCAGCTTTTTCGCGGCCATCCACGCCGGAAACATCGCCGTCCCCCTGTTCGCCCCGGAGCTGTCCGGCCACGCCGAGCGCCTCGACGCGGTCTTGGCCGACGCGCGTCCCGCCGTGGTGCTCACCACCACCGCCGCGGCCGAGTCCGTCGGGGCCTTCCTGCGCAAGCTCCCGCCGCAGCGACGTCCCCGCGTCATTGCCGTCGACGCGGTCCCGGACGCGGTGGGAGCGAGCTTCACCCCGGTCGCGCTGGACACCGAGGAGGTCGCCTACCTGCAGTACACGTCGGGCTCGACCCGAACCCCGGCCGGCGTCGAGATCACCCATCGGGCGGTGTGCACCAACGTGTTGCAGATGATCATCGCCGGCGGCCTGGATCTCAATGTCCGCAGCGTCAGCTGGCTGCCGCTGTATCACGACATGGGCCTGATGATGATCATGTACCCGGTGCTGTTCGGGCACTACATCACCTTGATGTCCCCGATGGCGTTCGTGCGGCGCCCGTACCGCTGGATCAAGGAGCTGGCCGCCGAATCGGCGCACGGCCGCACCTTCGCCGCCGCGCCCAACTTCGCCTTCGAACTCGCCGCCCAGCGCGGCCTGCCGCCCCACGGCGACACCCTTGACCTGTCCAATGTGGTTGGTCTGCTCAACGGCTCGGAGCCGGTGACGATGGCGGCCATCGACCGGTTCACCGAGGCATTCGAGCCCTACGGGTTGCCGCCGACCGCGGTGAAGCCGTCGTACGGCATGGCCGAGGCCACCTTGTCCGTGGCCAGCATCGCCGCCAATGCTCGGCCCAGCGCCGTCTACCTCGACCGGGAGCAGCTCGGCGCCGACCGGGCGGTGCCGGTCGCGCCCGACGCGCCGGGCGCGGTGGCCCTGGTGTCGTGCGGTCAGCCGATCTGCAGCCAGTGGGCGGTGATCGCCGACCCCGACACCGCGGCCGAACTGCCCGACGGCGTGGTCGGGGAGATCTGGTTGCACGGCGACAACATCGGCCGCGGCTACTGGGGCCGGGAGCGCGAGACCGAACAGGTGTTCCGGAACAAGCTGCAGGTGCGGCTGGAGCAGGGCAGTCACGCCGACGGCGCCGCGGTGGGCGGCCTGTGGCTCCGCACCGGCGACCTGGGCGTCTACCTCGACGGCGAGCTCTACATCACCGGCCGGATCAAGGATCTGATCATCATCGACGGCCGCAACCACTATCCGCAGGACATCGAGGAGACGGTCTCGCAGTCCTCGCCGGCGGTGCGGTCCGGCTATGTGGCGGCATTCTCGGTACCTGCCGACGCGGTGCCGGCTGCTGCCGCCGGTGACAGCGGTGAACGGGTGGTGGTCATCGCCGAGCGGGCCACCGGCGCGGGCCGCATCGAGCAGGCACCGGTGGTCGACGCCATCCGGGCCGCGGTGTCGCGACGCCACGCGCTGGCGCTGGCCGATGTGCGGCTGGTGCCCGCCGGTGTGATTCCCCGCACCACCAGCGGCAAGCTGGCCCACCAGGCCTGCCGCGCCCAATACCTCGCCGGCGACTTCGATCCGCGCACAGAGTGATGAAGCCGGGCTTGGCCGCTGCGCGGCGCACCTCCGCCGGGACCGCGAGCCCGGCCACCGGCGGCGGCGACCAGCCGGCGCTGTGGCGGATGGCGATCGACCGCATGGGCGGCGTCGCCGCGCTGGTCCAGGCCGTGGTCCCGACGGCGGTGTTCGCCATCTTGACGAGCACCGCGGGGCTGTTCGCGGCGGCGGTGGCGGCGTTCGTGGTGTCGGCGTCGCTGGTGCTGTGGCAGGTGGTCCGGCGGCGGCGCACCCGGGGCGCGCTGATCGGCCTGGTGATGGTGACCATCTCACTGCTGATCGCCCTCGGCCTGGGCAACGCGAAGGACTACTACGCGGTGGGGATTTGGTCGAGCCTGGGCAACGCGGTCGCCGGGCTCGGCTCGGTGCTGGCGCGCCGGCCGCTGGCCGGTTACGTGTGGGGCTGGGTCCTCGGCCACGGCCGGCTCTGGCGCAGGACGGAGGCCGCGGTGCGTGCCTACAGCTGGGCGACGCTGATCGGGGCGGCCGTTAACGCTGCGCGCTTTGCCGTGCAGGGGATGCTCTACCACGCCGGCAGCATCGACTGGCTCGCCGTGGCGCGGATGGTGATGGGGTGGCCGTTGGGCGTGGCCTCGCTGGTGGCGGTGTACCCGTTGGTCCGCAAGGCCGTGGGCGCAGTGCACGCCGCCGGTGCCGAAGCCCACTCATAGCCGCCCGGCGAGCACCGGCACTCCGGCGCCGCTGAGTTCGTCGATCACGCTGCGCCGACCGGTCATTGCCAACAGCAGCGCTTCACCGGTCCCGACGACTTGCGGGCCGCTGCCGTGCGTCCAGTCGATGTCGGTCGCGCGCAGATGCAGGCCACGGATGCGCCGCCCGGCGCCCAGTCGCGGATTGCCCGGCACCAATTGCAGTACCCGCTGCAGCCGGTCGGCGGGAATGGTGCGGGGCTGCCCGAGGGCACGACGGATGTCCTGATGGTGAATGGTGCCGTCGACCAGCGCGATCATGCCGCCGAACCCGGCGGTGAGCCCGCGCGGGTGCAGGTGGTTGTTGAGGAAGTCGAGCAGTTGTGGGGGAGTCAGCGAGCTGAACTCGTCGACGCCGACCTGGTTCGCCCGCACCACCCAACCCTTGGCGAAGCGCTTGATCAGGCCGAAGATGTTGAGCTCTTCGTAGCTGATCATATGGGCGACAACGTCTTTGACCGTCCATCGCGCGCACAGACTGGGGGCGTCCCACTGCTCGGGGCTCAGGGTGGCCAGGAACGCGGCAAGGTCGCCGCGCTCGGCGCGCGCCATCTCCATCAGCGTGGACACAGAAGGCAAATTATCGCTTACTCCGCGGCCCTTCAAGACACCAGTTCGGGCCTTCATCGATTTGCTGACCTGGCCAAAATCGGTTCTTACCGAAGTATTACTGGCTACTCCCTGCCGCCTTAAATTGGCACCTTAGCTTGGGTTGCAGGTCGAGGTGCCAGCCTCGGGGACAGGAGGGGACGGGATCGTGATGACGTCTAGGAACGCCAACACAGCTCGGCGGTTCGCCTACCGATACGGCAACCCCGTCTCCGAGTGCGACGGTGCCGAGATGCGGGCGCAGTGCCGCCAACTGGCCACGGTGGTCACGGTTAGCGGTGACATTCACCGGGCGAACCTTGATCGGGTCACCCAGTACGCCAAGCGATTCGTTCTCGCGGAGAAGCCGTTCGTGCTCGACCTCAGCGACGTGCGCGCCTTTCCGGCGCAGGCCATCTCGCTGCTGCGGGCCGTCGAGGAAGCGTGCCACGCAATCGGGGTGGACTGGTGCCTGGTCGCCGGCCAGCCGGTCGACGATGTGCTGCACGGTCACGGCGAGCAGGCCACCTACGCGGTCACCGACTCGGTGCCCGAAGCGCTGAACTACTTCCTGGACGGCATCCTCGCGCGCCGGCGGCTGCTGCCCCTACTCAACAAGACCGCTTAAACAAAGGATTACGAAAATATGTTGATCGACGTTCGCTGGCTCCGGTTTTTGTTCAGCCACCGCCAAACCCCGGCCCGTTCGCGCTCGGCCGCCTGGGTGGTCTGACCACGCCGCAGCGCCTGGATGACCTCGCGCGATTGCGCCGGGTCCGCGACCGGATCGACCGGGAATACGCGCAGCCGCTGGACGTCGAGGCACTCGCCCGCGGCGAGCACATGTCAGCCGGGCATCTGTCTCGTCAATTCCGGCTGGCCTACGGTGAGTCGCCCTACTCCTACCTGATGACACGGCGCATCGAGCGCGCCATGGCGCTGCTGCGCCGTGGCGACCTGTCGGTCACCGAGGTCTGTTTCGCGGTCGGCTGTTCGTCGCTGGGTACCTTCAGCACCCGCTTCACCGAGCTAGTCGGGATGCCGCCCAGCACCTATCGGCAACGGACGGCGCACGTGACGGAGGGGATACCGTCGTGCGTGGAGAAACAGGTGACCAGACCGATCAGGAATCTAGAAGCGCCCGTCACCGAGTTGCACCTAGCGTGAGCGCCATGGACATCACCATTCACTCCAGCTTCCTCCCGCATCACGACCCCGAAGAATCCCTGGCCTTCTACCGCGACACCCTGGGCTTCGAGATCCGCCTCGACGTCGGGGGCGGCAACATGCGATGGATCACGGTCGGCCCGCCCAACCAACCGGACACGTCCATCGTTCTGTACCCGCCGGGCGCCACCCCCGGCATCACCGACAATGAGCGCGGTGTCATCGCCGAGATGATGGCCAAGGGCACCTACGGCACCCTCCTGTTGGCTAGCAAGGACCTCGATAGCGCCTTCGCGCAGCTACAGAGCAGCGATGCCGAGGTGGTTCAAGAGCCGACCGAGCAACCCTACGGGGTCCGCGACTGCGCCTTCCGCGATCCTGCCGGCAACCTGATCCGCATCCAGGAACTGCGCTGACCGGCAGGCCGGCTCCGCCGCTAGCGATTACGCATCGGTGTTGTCCGACGCCGCAGCCGCGTAGCCGGTTGTCAGCCAGTAGACGGTGCGATCGAGGCTGGGCAGGATCTCGGTGATGGCGATCTCCCCAGCCGCGAAGCGACCCAACAGGCCGTAAACCAGGCTGGAGAGGATGCTGTCGAGGTCGTGGACGAACACGTCCTCGACGCGGGCCAGCACCTCCATCGCCGACGGGACGACGGCGTCCAGCCCCCGCCGCACCAACTTCTGCCCGCATGGGGCGCCACGCGCCCGAAAGTAGGCCTTGAGCATGCCGGGATGGCGTTCCCAGGGTTCGAACAGCGTGCGCAGCAGGCGCATCAGGCCGACATAGAGCGACTCGTCGGGTTCCCGGGGCTGCTGTGTCAGTTTTGCGTAGCGGTGCTGCTCCATCCAGGCCTCCAACGCCGCCAGGATCAACTCATCGCGGGTGGTGTAGCGCTTGTAGATGGTGGCCAGCGAGGTGCGGGCCCGACGCGCCACTTCGCGCAGTTGCACGGCGTCGTAGCCGTCGGTCTCTAACAGGTCCACCACGACCTCGAGGATCCGGTCCGAGGTCACCGGTGCATCGCTCTTCGTCACCTCAGCAGTAGACACGCGCAACCCCCTTGCCGTCGAAGGGTAACCAGGTTACCGTACCGGATGTGTAACACGGTTACACGCCTCTTATCCGGGCCGCCGTGGTGGCCACCGCAACGAAGCGAGGATCCATGGGTTCATTGGCGGGCAAGGTCGTCTTCATCACCGGTGTCGCGCGCGGCCAGGGCCGCAGCCACGCCGTGCGGTTAGCCTCCGACGGCGCCGACATCATCGGGGTGGACATCTGCGCCGACATCGCCTCCAACGGCTACCCGATGGCCAGTCGCGAGGAACTCGACGAGACCGTCGCACTGGTGGAGGCCGCCGGTGGCAAGATGGTCGGCGCGGTCGCCGATGTCCGTGACTTCCACCAGCTCAAGGCCGCGCTCGATGCCGGGGTGCAGCATTTCGGGCGACTGGACATCGTCTGCGCGAACGCCGGGATCGCGTCCATGGCGTTTCGCGAGCTGACCCTCGACGAAGACCTCGAACAATGGACCGACGTGCTCAACGTCAACCTGGTTGGCGCGTTTCACACCGCCAAGGCCGCGATCCCGCACCTGATCGCGGGGGAGCGCGGCGGGGCGATCGTCTTCACCAGTTCGACGGCCGGGCTTCGGGGTTTCGGCGGCCTGCAAGGCGGCGGGCTGGGATATGCGGCGTCCAAGCACGGCATCGTCGGCCTGATGCGCACGCTGGCTAATGCGCTGGCGCCGCACAGCATTCGGGTCACCACCGTGCACCCGACCGCGGTGAACACCATGATGGCGGTCAATCCCGCCATGACGTCGTTCCTGGAGAACTACCCCGACGGCGGCCCGCACCTGCAGAACCCGCTGCCGGTGCAATTACTTGAGCCCGAGGACATCAGCGCCGCGATTGCCTACCTGGTATCCGATGAGGCCAAGTACGTCACCGGGGTGACCTTCCCGGTCGACGCCGGCTTCTGCAACAAGCTATGAGCGCGACGACGGGCCGGGTCGCCGGCAAGCGGGTGCTGGTGACCGGCGCCGCGCGGGGGATGGGCCGCAGTCACGCGGTGCGACTCGCCGAGGAAGGCGCCGACCTCATCCTGGTCGACATCTGCGCGTCGCTGGCCGAGGTGGAGTATCCGCTGGCCTGCCGCGAGGACCTCGAGGAGACGGCCCGGCTGGTGGAAAAGCAGGGCCGCCGCGCGAGCACCCATGTCGTCGACGTCCGCGACGCGGCGGCGCTGGCGGCGGCCGTCGACGACGGTGTGGCCGAGCTGGGCGGCCTGGACGCGGCGGTGGCCAACGCCGGGGTGCTGACCGTGGGAACCTGGGATCAAACCACCCCCGAGCAGTGGCGCACGGTGGTCGACGTCAACCTGATCGGCACCTGGAACACCTGCGCGGCGGCGCTGCCGCACCTGGTGAAGCGCGGCGGCAGCCTGGTCAACATCAGCTCGGCGGCCGGAGTGAAGGGGACACCGCTGCACACCCCGTACACGGCGTCCAAACATGGCGTGGTCGGGATGAGCAAGGCCTTGGCCAATGAGCTGGCCGCCCAGAACATTCGGGTCAACACCGTGCACCCGACCGGGGTGGAGACCGGGATGCGGCCGGAGTCGCTGCACGGGCTGCTGGCCGAGACGCGACCGGACCTGGCCCCGATTTTCCTCAACGCGATGCCCATTGTGATGGCCGAAGCGATCGACATCAGCAACGCGGTGTTGTTCTTGGTGTCCGACGAGTCCCGCTATGTGACCGGGTTGGAGTTCAAGGTCGACGCCGGGGTCAGCCTCCGGTGAGGGATCGAATCGAGCGCGGCAGAACCACGTTCACCGAGGTGATGACGGTGCCGGCGCCCGCTGACGCCGGTCCGGCGACGGGGAGCATGATCGACTTCGTCTTCGGCGACGTGTGGTGCCGGCCGGGCCTGAGCCGGCGGGAACGGTGGTTCGTCACGCTGCCGTGTGTGGCCGCCGCGGACGCCGAAGCACCGTTGCGGGATCACGTCTACGCGGCGCTGCACAGCGGGGAGGTGTCGATCACCGAGATGCAGGAAATGGTCCTGCATTTCGCGGTGTACGGCGGCTGGCCCAAGGCGTCGCAGTTCAACATGATGGTCGACGCGCAGTGGGAACGCATCCACACCGAGCGCGGCCAGCCGGTGCCGCCGCCGCAACCGCTGCTGCCGCTGGCGACCCCGAGTAACCCGGAGGCCCGGCTGGCGGTGGGCGAGCAGTCGTTCCAGGACATCAACTGCCTGCCGTTCGCGCCGATCCGCGACAACCCGTATTCCGGTGCGGGGATCTTGAACTTCGTGTTCGGGGAGATGTGGCTGCGACCCGGGTTGGGCATGAAAGAGCGCCGCCTGATCACCGTGGCGTGTGTGGCGTTTCAGGACGCCCCCTATCCGATCCTCAGCCATGTCTATGCCGCGTTGAAGAGCCGCGATGTGTCGTTCGACGAAATGGACGAGGTGGCTTTGCAGTTCGGCGCCTACTACGGCTGGCCCAAGGCGTCGCGCCTTATCCAGGTGATCGACGAGCAGAAGCAACGGGTGCTCGCCGAATGGGCCGCCGAGGGCTGACCAGCCGGCCGTTGAGATTGCGGCAGCGGCTGCGATCTGGGGCTGACGCACAACCCTGTACGCAATCTCAAGGTCGGGTCAGGCCGAGGTGAACTCGATATGCAGTTCGGTGAGTCCGCGCAACAAGAAGGTCGGCTCGTAGCGGTAATGCCGATCGCCGGCCGGGCCGTGCGCGGCCTCGCTGATGGTGATGTCACGCATCCGATCCAGCAGCCGATGGATGGTGATCCGCCCCTCGACCCGGGCCAAGGGGGCGCCGGCGCACGTGTGGATACCGCGACCGAACGCGATGTGCTCCCGAACGTTCTTGCGGTCCAGGCGGAATTGGTCCGGCTCGTCGAACTTGTCGGGATCCCGGTTGGCGGCGCCCAGGCACAGCATCACCACCGTGCCCGCCGGAATGTGCACGCCCCCGAGCGTGGTGGTCTTGCGGGCGAGCCGAAAGTCGATCTTGGTCGGGCTCTGAATCCGTAGCGCTTCCTCGATGAACGCCGGGATCAGTTCGCGGTTGTCGCGCAGCCGTTGCTGGTAGTCGGGACGATCACCCAGGGTCTGCACGGCGGCGCTGAGCAGCTTGGTGACGGTCTCCTGACCGGCCGCGAACAAGAACGTGGCCGGGCGGACCACTTCGAGCAGCTCCGGGGTCGCCCCGTCCGGGTAGGTGGCGGCCGCCATGCTGCTGAGCACGTCTCCGCGGGGCTCACGACGCCGCTCGGCGATATAGGCACTGAACTTGTCGTCCAGGTACTGCAACGGATTCAGGCCCACGGGTTCGCCGTTGAGCGCGCCGACTCGGCTGCCCGGCCGTTTGCCGGCGCCCAGGGCCAGCCGGATCTCGGCGCGGTCTTCCTCCGGCACCCCCAACAGGTCAGTGATCGCCAGGGTGGCGAACGGTTTCGCGTACTCGGCGAGGAACTCGCAGCGTCCGTTGGCGATGAACTCGTCGAGCTGGTGATCGACCAGCTGCCACATGTAGTCCTCGTTCTCCTTGAGCCGCCGCGGGGTCAACAACTTGTTCAGCAGCGACCGGGCACGCTGATGAGCCGGCGGGTCCATGACCACCATGTGCTCGAAGATGGGGAAGAGGTGGCGGTGCGCCTCGATCTGCGCGGTGATGTCATCACCTTCGGGCTCGAACGGCAGCGGCGGAAATGGTCCACCGATCGCGTTGCACGCCGAGAACGAATCGGTGTCTTTGAACGCCGCCATGACCTCCTGATACCCGGTGACAGCCACCACGCCGTGGTGCGGTTCGCGAAACACCGGGCCCTGGCTGCGCAGGTATTCGTAGTACGCATAGGGGTCCTGGGCGACGGCTTCGTCGGAGAAGTAGTCCACGGACGCGAGATCGGTCACGGAAGTCTGGGCCTTTCTGAATCCAGCGGTGGGCTCCCGCTGCCTGCCTCAAAAACTGATCGACCGCTCAAACTGCGAGCGTGAGACATGCCTATCACGCTCGGTTACGACCGGTCAAGGGTGGCCGGCCGTTCCCACCATCCGGTTGTGGTCAGGCACAATGCTGGTATGGCTGGTTCGGCGAAGGGCAACGACAAACACGAGGGCGCCCGTCGCCGCCTGTTAGAGGCGACCGCTCAAATCATGCGCGACGAGGGCTACGCGGCGGCCACGTCGCGCCGGGTGGCGGCCCTCGCCGGGGTCAAACCGGCGTTGGTGTACTACTACTTCGCCACCATGGATGACCTGTTCGTGGAGGTGCTGCGCGCCGGCGCCGAGGCGTCACTCGCCCAGATGCGCCAGGCGATCACCGACGACGACCCGCTGCGGGCGCTGTGGCTGATCAACAGCGATGCGCGGTTTTCCAGCCTGTACACCGAGTTCATGGCGTTGGCCAACCACCGCAAGGCGATCGGCGCCGAACTCAAGGCCTACGCCGAGCGGGTCCGCGACATTGAGACCGCCGCCGCCACCGTCGCGCTGCGCGCCAATGGCATTGACCTCGATGAGTATCCGCCCGTGGTCATCTCGATGCTGCTGACCCAGACCGCGCGCAGCATGTGCAACGAAACCGCGGTGGGTGTCACCGCGGGCCACCAGGAACTACGCGCGTTCATGGAGCGCTACATCGCCCGGTTCGCCTCCGCGTCGCCGACCCCGTCGAAGCAGCGGGCATAACGGTTACTTCAACATGCTGCCGGCGTCGACCGGCAGCGGGACACCGGTGACATAGCGGGCCTCGTCGGAGGCCAGGAATAGCACGGCATTGCTGATGTCGACCGCGTCGACCCAGCCGACGGGCAGCACGTGCATCAGCTGCGCGACCGGCGCCATATCGTCGGGCCCCGGGTTGTCCAGGTCGGGCCGAAACAACTTCATCGTCCCCTCGTTCATGAACATCGGGGTGTTGACGTTGGTGGGGTGCACCGAGTTGACCCGAATGTTGTGCTGGCCCAGTTCGACCGCGAACGAGCGCATCAGGCCGACCACCCCGTGTTTGGCGGCGATGTAATGGCCGGTGTGCGGGTAGGCCTTGAGTCCGCCGACCGAACTGGTCAACACGATCGACCCGCCGCGCCCGCCGGACAGCAGGTGCGGCACACCGGCTTTGACGGTCTTCCAGACGCCGGACAGGTTGACGTCGATCATGTCCTGCCAGTCTTGCTCGCTGGTCTTGTCCAGGGTGTTGCCGCCGTTGCCGATGCCGGCGTTGGCCACGATGATGTCGAGGCGGCCCAGCTGTTCGACGCCACTATCCACGGCGGCCGCGACCGCGGCGAAATCGCGGACGTCGACCTCCGCGGTGACGATGCGCCGGTTCTGGGCTTTGACCAGGTCCGCGGTTTCGGCCAGGTCGTCGGGGGTGGAGGGCGGAATCTCGGTGTTGCTGCTGATCGGCTGGCAGACATCGATCGCGATAATGTCGGCGCCTTCCTGCGCCAATCGCACCGCATGACTGCGGCCCTGCCCGCGCGCCGCACCCGTGATGAAGGCGACTTTGCCCTCGACTCGTCCCGCCATAACACGCCTCTCTGATCGCACGTCGACCCAAACTGATCGCTCGATCAAACACTGTGGCAGTGTTGTTGCCTACTGTCAACGAGATAATGCGGCCGTACTGACTAGTTGATCAGAATTTCCGAATCGGTTGAATCAGCGCAGCAGTGCGGTCAGCAGCTGGCTGAGCCATGCGCGCCGCAAATTCGATACATTAGTGTATCGGATAGGCGCGGGTGAGGTGTACCCGGTGCTGGTAGCGGAGGAGAGGTTGTCAGATGGACGCTGACGTGATCGTGATCGGTGCCGGATTGGCCGGGCTGGTCGCCACCCACGAGCTGACCCGCCGGGGCAAGAAGGTCGCCCTGGTCGACCAGGAGAACGCCGCCAACCTGGGAGGCCAGGCGTACTGGTCGTTCGGCGGGATCTTCCTGGTCGACTCGCCCGAGCAGCGACACCTGGGGGTCGACGACTCCTTCGAGCTGGCCTGGAATGACTGGTCGGGCAGCGCGGCGTTCGATCGCCTCAACGACGAGGACCTGTGGGCCGCCCGGTGGGCGCGGGCCTATGTGGAGTTCGCCGCCGGCGACAAGCGCGGCTATCTCCACGACCTGGGGATCAGGTTTTTGCCCACGGTCGGGTGGGCCGAACGCGGGGACCTCACCGCCACCGGACACGGCAACTCCGTCCCGCGCTTTCACGTCGCCTGGGGGACCGGCACTGGCATCGTGGCCCCCTTCGTCGACTCCGCACAGAACGCCGCCGCCCGCGGGCTGGTGAGCTTTCACCACCGGCACCGCGTCGATGAACTGGTCTTCACCGCCGGCGCGGCGACCGGAGTCAAGGGCACGGTCTTGGCGCCGGACGACGGCGCGCGCGGTGTCGCGTCCAACCGCGACGCGGTCGGGGAGTTCGAGTTGTCGGCACAAGCCGTGGTCATCACCACCGGTGGCATCGGTGGCAACCACGAGATCGTGCGCCGCTTTTGGCCCGAGCGGATGGGCACCCCGCCGGCGTCGATGATCACCGGGGTGCCGGCCTACGTCGACGGCCGGATGCTCGACATCGCCGCCGACTCCGGGATACGGCTGGTGAACCGGGACCGGATGTGGCACTACACCGAAGGCATTCAGAACTGGGATCCGATCTGGCCCAACCACGCCATCCGGATTCTGCCCGGGCCGTCGTCCATGTGGTTCGACGCGCTGGGCCGCCGGTTGCCCGAGCCGTTCCTGCCCGGCTACGACACGCTGGGCACGCTGCGCTACCTGCGCACCACCCCCGACATCGCGCCGTACGACCACTCCTGGTTCATCTTGACCCAGAAGATCATCGAGAAGGAGTTCGCGCTGTCGGGGTCCGAACAAAACCCGGACATCACCTCGAAGAACCGCAAAGCCTTCCTGCGTGAGCGATTGCTGAACAAGGGCGCCCCGGCGCCGGTGGAAGCGTTCAAACAGCGCGGCGCCGACTTTGTGGTAGCCAGCAGTTTAGAAGACCTCGTCGCCCGGATGAACGCGCTGACCAGTGAGCCGCTGCTGGACCCAGCGGGCATCCGCGCGCAGATCGCGGCCCGGGATCTGCAGATGGCCAACCCATTCAGCAAGGACGCCCAGGTGCAAGGAATCCGCAACTCGCGGCGCTACCTCGGTGACCGGGTCGGGCGTACCGCCGCCCCGCACCGCATCCTCGACCCCGACGCCGGCCCGCTGATCGGCGTGAAACTGCACGTGCTGACCCGCAAGACGTTGGGCGGCATCCAAACCGATCTGGCGTCGCGCGCCCTGGGCCACGACGGCCAAGCCATCGAAGCCCTGTATGCGGCCGGTGAGGTGGCCGGGTTTGGCGGCGGCGGCGTGCACGGCTACAACGCACTGGAAGGCACCTTTTTGGGCGGTTGCATCTTCTCCGGACGCGCCGCCGGACGCGCCGCGGCCGACGCGCTATGACAAATGGACGTGGTCGCTAGTGAAGGCCGATACGGTGGGCGCCTAGTGTGCTCGCGAGCAGCAGGAGGTGCGGGATCATGAGTTGGGCCATGGCAGCACAGCCCAGTTCACCGGCGACCGGGATCTCGATGACACCCGGTTACGCCCGGACAGTCGCCCAGCTGGCCTATGTGTGGGGCTGGCCGTTGGTCAACATGATCAACCGAAACCACGTGATAACGCAGGCCCCACGACCGAGCCTGCTCAACGGCGTGCTCCCGGTGGCGCCCCAGGGCAGGCTGGCGATGCTGTCGAACTACATCGACCCCGGCGAGACGTTTGTCACCTGCCCCAACCAGGACGTCGTCTACGGGCTGGCGTATATGTCCCTCGATGAGCAACCGGTGATCGCGCAGGTACCCGATTTCGGCGACCGGTTCTGGGTATATGCGCTCTATGACGCGCGCACCGATCAGTTCGGGGAGCTTGGCAAACCGTACGGGACCAAGCCGGGCTTCTACCTGCTGGCCGGACCGAACTGGCGGGGCGACACCCCCGGCGGCGTGGAGAGTGTTATCCGCTGCCCAACCACGCTGGCCTGCGGGATCCCGCGGGTATTTATGGACGACACCCCCGAGGACCACAGCGCCATTCAATCGGTGATCAACCAGATCGACTTCTACCCGCTGTCCGACTTCGACGGCAACGTGAAAACCACCGACTGGTCCAGACTTCCTGTCCTTGCCGGTCCGCCGTCGGACACCGGTGGCGGCGAGACGAAATGGGTGGTGCCCGAGAAGTTCTTCGAGCAGATCGGCGGTGTGCTCGACGCGGTGCCACCGCTGCCCGGTGAGGAAGCCCTCTACGGTCAGTTCCGGGTTCTGCTCGACACCGCCATGCACAATCCCGATATCGAGAAGGTCCTTGTCGATACCGCGGTAGCCGCCGAGCGCGACGTCATCTCACCGTTCTTCGACTGGGTACATAACGGGCGCCCCGCGGGCAACGGCTGGAACCGCTCGACCAACAACGCCCAGTTCGGGCTCGACTACTTCAATCGGGCCGGCACCGCCAAATCAAATATGTTCGACAATCGGCCCACCGAAACCCAATACTTCTACACCGACAACGATTCCACCGGCGCAGCCCTGCACGGCGACCGCAGCTACACGGTGACCTTTCCCGCCGGGCAGGAGCCACCGGTGCGCGGGTTCTGGTCGCTGACCCTCTACAACGACAAGCACCTGTTCCACCCCAACGCCTTAAACCGATATTCGGTGGGCACGAAGAACAAGAACCTCAAACGGTCCGGCGACGGTGCGCTGACTATGTACGTAGGAGCGAAGTCGCCTGGAGCAGAACATGAGTCGAATTGGCTACCCGCCCCCAACGAGCACTTCTCGTTGTATATCCGCGCCTACTGGGGCCAACAAGGCATTCTCGACGGATCGTGGCACCCGCCGACCGTGCAGGCGACAACATAGTCAGCCGGGCGGCGCCGGGCTCATCGATGTCAGGTAGTAGGTTTCGGTGCCGGTCGGGTATCCGCCGCCCTCGGTGGCGATATGGACGTGGTCGTAATGGTTGGCGGTTTCCGAGCCGTAGTTCGCGGTCCAACTGGGTGCGCCGATGCCGGGGTAGAACCCTTGCCGCCAGATCACATGTAGCACGCCCCAGCGTTTCGCATTCGCCAGGGCAAACCCGGCGATTTGGTTGCCGAGTTCGATGCCCTCGTCGCTGTGGTAGTTCGGGATCATCACATCGATCGCCAGCCCGTTGGGATGCCACTTCAGCGCATCCTGCCGGGCGCCGCCGATCGTGGTGATCTCGGGGAACATCACGCTGATGGCACGCGCCACCCAGATGGTCTTGACTTGCAGACCCTGTTCCGGCGCGACACCGCGGGGCAACTCGAACTGAAAATCCCGGGCCATGACGGGCGCGCTGGCCGCCAACAAATTCGCCGCGGGAGTCGCGACGTGCGGCGCCTTCGCCGGCCCGGCTTCCTGGGCTGCCGCCGCGGGTGCGACCGGCGGCGCGGCACAGCACGGCGCCTCGCGGTCTTGGGCGTAGAGCATGGCGGCAGACACGCCGACGGAAACCGCGGCGGCCAGCCAGCGCCCCCGGCCCCTGGCTAACAAGCCTCTACCCACGAGCAGACCTTAACCGCCGCGTTCGCCACGGTGCGGCAGTATCCGGTTTTCTGGACGCTGAGAGTTTGCTGAAGATATGTCGACTGCCAGCTATTGCGGGTGGGTGGCCAGATAATCCGCGACCGGGATCGGTGCGGTCGCCGAGTAACCGACGGGCAGCACCACGTCACCGGCGGTGGTGTTGTAGTAGACGTCCCACCGGTAGTAGCCAGCAAACCCCGCGGGGTCGGCGGCGAGCACCGCGGCGTAGTCGTCGACCGCCCGCACATATTGGTCGGAGTTGTTGTACCGGAACAGGGCGTAATCGGGGTTGTCGGCGAAGCCGTTGGCGGCCAGGTAGCGACCGGCCGCCATGATGCTGTCCTGCGGTGAGTAGATGTCGCCGCCGTCGCCGTAGACGGCAAATGTTGACGGCAGGAACTGCATCGGCCCCTGTGCACCGGCGGTGCTCACCCCGGCGACCCGGCCGAAGCCGGTCTCGACCAGGTTGACCGCCGCCAGATAGGCCCAGCCGACACCGGTCGCCGATTCCGCGTGCCGGTAGTAGCCCAGCAGCTCCTCGGCGGGCGTCGGGGACACGATGCGCCAGGCGGGCAGCGTGTCTTTGGGACGGCTCATCACCAGCAGCTCGCGGCGGGCGTCGACGTTGTGGTCGTAGCTGTCCAGCAGCGACGCCGGAATGCGCGGCCGGGTGATCGGATCCCACTCGGGGTGCGCGCCGATGGCGCGGTACGCGGCCTGTTGACGACGCGCCGCCGCCGTCAGCACCTGTTCCGACGACGACGGGTTACGCAGCGCCTGCTCGTCGGCAACCAGGGCGTCGGCCAGCCGCGCCGGGTCGGAGGCCAACCCCGGTTGCGCGGTGTCGGGTGCCGGGCGCGGCGGCGCGGCGGCGAGCGTGGCCGTGGTGGTCGTGGCCGTCGGCGTGGCGGGGCGGGCCGAGTGCGAGCAGCCAACGACGCTCATCATGGCCGTGACCAGGACAACCAGGGTGGCGCGCCGCCGGGTACGGTTCCTCGCGGCGGCGGACCCCGGTTCAGCTATGTGGACACGATCGTCGCTCACTGTGTTCACTTCCCGGCGATTGCCTGAACGTACCCGCCGCAGCGTTCGCCGGCGGGTTCTCGGCCCGACGACGTAGAGTATCGCGAAAGCCGGCGCACGCGGTAAGGAGCAGCATATGCCGGTCCGCGCACACCGAACGCGCACCCGGCGACGCAGCTCGGGCCGCGCCGGGTGGCTGCTCTGTTTAGCCGTCGTGACCGGTCTGCTGGTGACCGCGCTGCCTGCGCCCAACGCCGCGGCGACGCCGCCGGTCCGCATCTCCCAGCAAAGCGAGCAGATCCTGCAAAACCTGTTGGCCGCCAGCACCAAGGCGGCCGCCGCGGGCCCAACCGAACGCTCGGACATACTGTCGCGGCAGTTCCTGGGCACCCCCTACGGCGCCAACACGCTCATCGGTTCGGCGACGGAGCCCGAGGTGCTTGTCGTGGAGCTGCAGAAGGTGGACTGTTTCACCTACGCCGACTACGTCGAAGCCTTGAAAAGATCCCGCAACCGCGACCAGTTCATCAACAGCCTTGCCGGGGTTCGGTATCAGGGCGGGGTCGTCGAATTCTCGCACCGCAAGCACTTCTTTACCGACTGGTCCGCGGTCGCGCCGGCGGTCGCCACCGACGTCACCGCCAGCGTTAGCCCGCACGCGATTCAGGTGACCAAGAACCTCAACCAGAAGGGTGCCGGCGGGGTGTACCTGGCCGGCCTGCCGGTGGTTTCGCGCACCCTCTCCTACATCCCCAGCCAGCAGGTCGACGGCGGCGCGGTGGGCCGGCTGCGCACCGGTGATTACCTCGGGGCGTACGCCGAAGATGGCGGCCTCGACGTTACCCATGTCGGCATCTTCATCGACACACCGGGCGGGCCGGTGTTCCGCAACGCGTCCTCACTGCAGGCAAACAACAAGGTCGTCGACACCCCGCTGCACGACTACCTGCACACCGTGCCCGGCGTGGTCGTGCTGCGGCCCGTTCAATAACGCGGAGATCATGTGGAGATCTCAAACGGCGCGGTCGTCCCGCTGAACGTCTGTGTCGCGCCGTCGGATTCGCGGGTGTCGCCATCGTAGCGCAGCCGATACCGGCCGGGCGGGGTGTCCGCCGGCACCGTCCAGGTCACCGTGATCACCGATGCCCGACGTCGCGCGCGGTGCCACCGGAAGGTGGTCGACCAGTCGCCGTCGTCGGCGACGGTGATCCAGCCGCGGTCGGTTTCGCGCTGCACCCGCAAGTAGGAGTCGCCGCGGCGTAGGTCGTTGTTCGGGTGGGCGCCGGCGAATACCGCCCGCACCGTCGCGCCCGGGTGGTAGCGGGCGTGCGGGGCTTCGAGGATGTCACCGTATCGGCGCCCGCCCACCGATGCGTCCGCCGCGGTGCGCGGACGGGGCCGTCGTCGATGGGACAGGTCGACCGGCGGTGCGCCGCCGGGCACCGGACGCCCGTCGCGCATCGCGGCGGCAAGGCCGGACACCACCTGCTGCAGCGCCGGCAGTTCCCAACGGCCGAACATGGTGCTGCCGCCCTCATAGCGCTGCGCGTCGTACTCCTCCGGGGTGGTCACGTAGTGCAAGTAGCCGTTGCTGTAGCCGGCGACCAGCACGTCACGCAGTTCGGCGCCGACGATGCCGGCCACGGTGCGGCGCAGCCGCAGCCCGGCCACGATGGTCACCTCGGCGGGAATGCCGATCAGGTACAGCTGCCCGATCCGCAGCAACTGCACCGGAGCGCGTTCGGCCATCAGCGGCAGGATCTTGTTCAGTCGGCTGCCGCCCACCACCGCGCCTTTGGGGGCGTGAGCATCCCGCAGTCGCGGCGACAGTCGGTACACCAGTTGCCGGACCAGGCCGTCGACGACGGGGTTGCGGCCCTGCCGCAGCAGCGGATACAGCGGCCCGGGGCCCTCCTCGGTGCCCGCCAGGGCGGCGGCGCCGGCCAGGGCCGGTCCGGTGCGGTGCTGGCGCCCATCGCCGCTGAACCGAGGGTCGACCGCGAAGTCGGACAGATCGATGTAGGTGGCGCGGGCGTCGAGACCGCCGACGACGTCGACTCCGGGGTCGGCGGCCAACTGGGCTGCGGCCGCGGTCTGCCGGGTACCGATGATCTGGGTGTTCGCGAACTCGTCCTCGGTGGGCCCGCTGCCGGGCCGCCGGTGCAGGTTCGGCGACATGTCCCCGGCGTTGGTCTGGGCGAAGGCTGCCACGAAGTCGGGCGGGTTGTCGGCCAGGTAGTCAACAGCGTGGTCGAGCCGTTCCCAGTGGTAGGCGGCATAACCCTTGTTGTCGCTGCTGATCAGGGTGTTGCGGTTGGTCATGCTGGTGCCGTGGGTGGCAAACCAATTGACCGCGCCGACCAGTCGGCCGCCGCGTTCGATGCGCAAGAGCGTGGTTTGCGGGTCGATCGCGTCCGGGAACTGGGCACGCTCGGCCGCCGGGTTGCGCGCAAACGCCGACGGCGACCGGTTGATGCTGGCGTCGTGCAGCTCCCCGCTGGCGATGCGCAGGGTGGCCGGTGCCAGGTCGGCATGGGCGCGGGTGACCGCCTCGAGGATGCCGTCCACGATGGCCCCGAAGGTCTGCGGCCGAAAGCCGTGGGTGTTGGAGTTGTACAGCCAGTGGTCGCCGTATCCGCCGGGGCCGCAGTGGGTGTGGGTCGCGGTGAGCATCACGTTGTCGAGCGTGTAGCAGCTGCCGTAGTCGGCGGTCAGGCGCCGCAAGACCTCGCGGTGCACGCTTTCCAGTAGCAGCGGGATCTCGCATACGACCAGCAGCACGCGGGCAGGACCGGACATGAACACGAAAGCCCGTGCCCGCAAACGGGTATGCAACCCGCTGGTCCGCTGGGTGCGCACGCCGTAGCCGAGCATCCCGCACTCGGCGGGTTCGCCGGTGATGTCGGCGATGCCGCGCCCGACCCGGTACTCGGTGCTCACCGGTCAGTCTCCCAGCACGCGGGTCAGGTACTCGTTGCCGAATACGCGTGCGGGATCGAGTTGGTCGCGCACCGCGACGAACTGGTCGAAGTGCGGGTAGGCCGGGCGCAGGTCCTCGGCGCTGCGGTGGTGCATTTTGCCCCAGTGTGGTCTTCCGTCCACCGACCGGGCGATCGCCTCCACCGCGTCGAAGTAGCTGCGGTGGTCGCGGCGGTGGTATTGGTGCACCGCGATGTAGGCGCTGTCGCGCTCATTGGCCGTCGACAGCCAGATGTCGTCGGCCGCGGCGAAGCGCACCTCGACCGGGAAGGCGATGAGTTCGCCGCTGCGCCGCAGATATGCCTCGATTTCGGAGAGCACCTGCGCAACGGCTGCCCGCGGCACCGCGTACTCCATCTCCCGAAACCGCACCGAACGCACCGAGGCGAAGACCCGATAGGAGCGGTCGATGTAGTCGCGGGCGGACAACGCGTGCGCGGAGAGCGCGTTGGCGCGCGGGATGAGGCCCGGCCAGCGTGTCGTGACACGCTGGATACCGTCGAAGACCTTGTTGGACAACAGCTCGTCGTCAACGTAGTGACGCAGCCGACCAACCGGGCGCAGCCCGGTGCCCGGCGGCACCCGGTTGTTGCGTTTGGTGAGCACCCGGCGGGTATGCGGGAACCAGTAGAACTCGAAGTGGTCGTTGTTATCGATGTTCGCGTCGAGGTCGGCCAGCACCGCGTCGAAAGATTCCGGCGCCTCGACGGCCGACAGCGTGTACGCCGGTTCGCACTGCAGCGTGACCGCGGCGATCACCCCGAGCGCACCCAGCCCGACGCGAGCGGCGGCGAACACGTCGGGGTTCTGCTGCGCGCTGCAGTGCAACAGCGTCCCGTCGGCGAGGACGAGGTCCAAGGCGCGTATCTGGGTGGCGATCCCGCCGAGCCGTGCGCCGGTGCCGTGCGTGCCGGTGGACACCGCGCCCGAGATGGTCTGCACATCAACGTCACCCAGGTTGGTCATCGCCAAACCCCGCTGCCACAGCGCCTCGTTGAGCGCACGCAGCCGGGTGCCGGCGCGCACGGTGACCAGCCCGCTGTCGCGGTCGGCGTCCACAATGCCGGTGAGGCGGTCCAGCCGTAGCTGAATGCCGTCGGTGGCCCCGATCGCCGTGAACGAGTGACCCGCACCGATCGGTTTGACGCGCAGCCCGCGTTCGGTGGCGCTGTGCACCGCGTCCTGCAGTTCGGCGACGGTACGCGGCGATGCGACGCCGGCAAGCCGCGCGGTGGCGGTGGCGGCCCAGTTCGTCCAGGTGGTCACGGCCTCCACTATGAATTGGACAGTCGTCCAAGTCAAGCTTGACTTGGACGTGCGTCCAGATGTTTGATGGAGGGCGTGAGATCGCGACTCCCGCAGGCCGAGCGCCGCGCCCAGCTGGTCGCGGCGGCCCTCGACATCGCGGTCGGCGAAGGCGTTGCGGCCACCACGATCCGGCGCGTCGCGGAGCGGGCCGGGGTCGCGCTGGGCGTCGTGCACTACTGCTTCGAGGACAAAGACGACCTGTTCGTCGCGTTGGCCGAGCGCATCGTGACCGATCTGCTTGCCGCCGCGTCCGGCGCGCGGGGCTTCGACGACGCCGAAGACCTCGCCGCCGCCCTGCAATGCGCGCTCGACGGGCTGTGGGAAGGCATTGAGGCCACCCGCGACGCGCAGCTGCTGACGTATGAGATCACCACTGCGGCGCTGCGCAATCCCGCGCTGAACCACGTAGCGGTACGCCAGTACGAGGTGTCGCGCGCCGCGGTCGGCTCGCTGCTGTCCCTGGCGGCGACGAGCACCAACTCGACCTGGCTGCACCCGGTCGACGAGCTCGCTGACGAAATGCTGGCGATGCTCGACGGCGTCACGCTGCGCTGGCTGGTGGACGGCGACAGTACGGCCGCGCGCGACCGGCTCGCCCGATTCACCGACTACCTGCGCGGTTACGCCAAGACCACCCGCCGGCGGCGAAAGGCCTCGGCATGACCGATCTGGATGCGCTCACCGCGGCCACCGCTGCGCTGGACCCGCCGCTGGTCGCGCTCGACCTGGGCGCATTCCGGCGCAACGCCGCCGACCTGGTGCGCCGGGCCGGCGGTAAGCCGGTGCGGGTGGCCAGCAAATCGGTGCGCTGCCGCTGGGCGCTCGCGCAGGCGCTTGCCACCCCGGGGTTTTCCGGCGTGATGGCCTACTCGGTGCGCGAGGCGATCTGGCTCGCCGAAAATGGCGTCTCCGACGTGCTTCTCGGCTATCCGAGCACCGACCGCGGCGCGCTGGCCGACCTCGGCGCCGACGCGGCGCTGCGGGATGCGATCACGGTGATGGTCGACGACGCCGACCAGCTGGCGCTGATCCGGTCCGCCGCCGGGCCCGCGCCGCTGCGGGTCTGCCTCGACGTCGACGCGTCGCTGCGCATCGGGCCGCTGCACCTGGGGGTGCGACGCTCACCGATCCGTACCCCGGCGGCCGCCCGTGCCGTCGCCGAAACCGCGCTGGCGCAAGGCTTCCGCGTCGTCGGCGTGATGTTCTACGAAGCCCAAATCGCCGGCCTGCAGGACACCTCGGTGGCAATACGGTTGATGAAGAAGGCTTCGGCGGCCGAACTCGCGCGGCGGCGTTCGGTGGTCGTGGAGGCCGTGGAGAAGGCCGTCGGCGCGTTGCAGATCGTCAACTCCGGCGGCACCGGCAGCCTCGAAATCAGTTCCGCCGATCCGTGCGTCACCGAGGTGACGGCCGGGTCGGGCCTGTACATGTCCGGCATCTTCGACCGCTACGACGCGTTCCGGTCGCGGCCGGCGCTGTACTTCGCGCTGCCGGTCGTCCGTAAGCCGACGCCGAAGATTGCCACGTTGTTCGGCGGCGGCTACATCGCGTCGGGGCCGCCGGGTCGTTCCCGGCTGCCCAAGCTGGCCAGCCCCGGATTGAAGCTGATCGGTACCGAGGCCGCCGGCGAGGTGCAAACCCCCGTCGTCGGGGCCGCCGGATGGCGTATCGGGGACCGGGTGTGGCTGCGCCACGCCAAGGCCGGCGAGTTGCTCGAACGCTTCGACACCGTGCACGTCGTCGACGGGGGCCGCATCGTCGAATCGGTGCCGTCCTACCGCGGCGAAGGCCGGAATTTCGGCTGACCAACCGGGACTCCGCAACCAGGGGGAAGAGATGGATTTTGGCGGCGCGGCCCACGGCGCGGCCCACGGCGCGGATGTCATCTTCACCGGTGGGGCAGTGGTGACGGTGGCCCCGGGTGCGCCCGAGGCCGAAGCGCTGGCCGTCACCGGCGGGCGGATCAGCGCCGTCGGATCGCACTCGGAGGTGATGGGGCTGCGGCGATCCGGCACGAAGGTGGTCGATCTGCGGGGGCTGGCGGTGCTGCCGGCGTTCGTGGAACCACACGGCCACCCGTTCGCGATGGGGATGGCGCTGGCGCCGCCGGCCATCGACGTGCGGCCGTTCACCGTCGCGACCGGTGCCCAGGTGTTGCAGAAACTCGCCGCGGCGACGAAGGCGGCGCCGAAAGACACTCCGATCCTGATGAACGGCGTGGATGTGCTGCTGCAACCGGATCTGCAGCTGCCGACGCGAACGCAGTTGGACATACTGGCACCGGACAACCCGGTCATCGTGATCGCGAACAGCGGTCATGCCGCGTACGCCAACACCGCAACGTTCGCCCTGGCGGGCGTCACCAAAGACACTCCCAACCCGACCGGCGCGGAGTTTGTGCACGGATCCGACGGTGAGCTGACCGGCGAGGTGCGGGAGGCGGCCGCGTTGCTGCGGCTGGCTGCACCACTTTTCCAACTTGCCGGAGCCGACCTGCCCACCAATGTGCGTTGGGCCTACCACCAGCTGGCGCGGGCCGGGATCGCCACCTGCAGCGACCATTCCTATCAGGCGGCGGCCCAATCCGCGCTGATGGCGCAGCTCGCACGGGAACCGGAGTGTGCGTTGCGGATTCGCGCTTACGAGATGGGCACACCGGCGCTGGCGCGCGACCCGGCCAACATCGCCGGCCAGCGCCCGGGCGCTGACGAACTGTTCGCCAAGATCGGGATGAAACTGTGGGCCGACGGGTCGCCCTGGCAGGGCAATATCTTCACCACCTTCCCGTACCTGACCACCGAAGCGACGGCCCGGATGGGCTTGGGGCCACACCACCACGGCGCGATGAACTACACCCCCGAGCAGGTCAGCGCGTTGGCGGCGGCGTTCGTCGACCAGGGCTGGCAACTGGCCTGCCACGTGCACGGTGATGCCGCCATCGACATCGTCCTGGACGCCTTCGAACACACCGGGGCGCCCCCTGACCTGCGGTTGCGGCTCGAGCACGTCGGCGCCATGCGGCCCGACCAGTTCGCCCGGGCGGCCCAGCTCGGGGTCACACCCAGCCTGTTCATCGCGCACGTCTACTACTGGGGCGACGTGCTGATCGACGAGTTGTTCGGACCCGACCATGGGGCGCACTGGATGTCGGCGAGGTCGGCCGTGGACGCGGGTCTGCGCATCTCGTTCCATAACGACGGCACCGTCACCCCGCCCGACCCGATCGGCAACATCGCCACCGCGGTCACCCGCACCGCCAAAGGCAGCGGCCGGGTGCTGGCCCCCGAGGAACGTCTCGACATCGACACCGCGATCCGGGCGCAGACCTTGGACGCGGCCTGGCAACTGCACCTCGACACCGAGATCGGCAGCCTGGAAACCGGCAAGTACGCCGACCTCGTCGTGCTCTCGGCCAGCCCGCGCAGCACGCCGCCCGACCAGCTGCGGGAGTTGGCCGTCGAAGCGACCTTCCTGATGGGCCGGCAAACCTACGGCGACCCGCTGGACTGAGCCTTGGTTCCGGTCTCACCTTGGCCGCGTCGGGCGCCAAGGTGAGATCAAGATCACAAAAACGGTCCTGCGATAGTTCAGCTCTCACAACGTATTTGGAACCGCCTCACAGGTGATCACCAAGTTCGCGTTACATGGCGGCAACTTTGAATTCCTAGCCTCGTTGCATAGCTTCCAACGATCACCGTTGCGATGCCGTCCCGGATAGCCACGGGATGCCGCGGCCCCGTGACAGACCACCGAGGAGATGCCATGACGCTGCTGGACGACCGCGCCGAGTTGCAGGTTTCCACCGATCAGGCGTGGACCGTGGCCTGCCCCTACGACTATCTGATCCCGGGCCGCGGCGTCGCGGTGCTGCTCGCAGATGGCTCCCAGGCCGCGCTGTTCCGTCTCGCCGACGGCTCGCTGCACGCCCTCGGTAACATCGACCCGTTTTCCGGCGCGGCGGTGTTGTCGCGGGGAATTGTCGGCGACCGCGCCGGTCGGGCCGCCGTGCAGTCGCCCATCAAGAAGCAGGCGTTTGCGTTCGACGACGGGAGCTGCCTGGATCACCCGGAGGTGACGGTGCCGGTCCACCCGACCCGGCTGACCTCCGACGGCTGGGTCCAGATCGGCCCCGCCGCCTGACCTGTGGTTTCGCCCGTCGGGATTGAGCCCAGGCGCCCCAGGAGCATCTTCTGTCCCTGTCCGGAGGATGACCACCTTCTCCAAACGGATATCGCATGCGATATCACGGTGGCATGGAACGGATGGCGGTGCTGGCAGCGATCAACCGCACCTGAGCCCGCTCAGCATGCGCTGTATCGCGGCCTGAAGATCTTGCCGGATGCGTTTGCGGTGCCGGGAGGGCGCCTCGGCGAGCGCGATGCCGGCATGGGTGATCATCCCCGAGATGACTTGGGTCATCGCATCGGTAGGAAGGTCTCCGGGTAGAGACCGGCCTGAATGCTGCCGTCCTGTCTGCGGAACGGCGGACGCCGCCCGCGCTTTTGCCCGCCTGACCGCGGCGATCTCGTCCGCCGACCTGGCCGCGGTACGACCCCAGCTAGCCCAGCTCACGGTGCCCACCCTCATCGTGTGGGGGACCGCCGATCGGTTCTTCCCGCTCAAATGGGCACGACGCCTTGCCGACCTGATCCCCGGCACCACCCAAGTCGCCACCCTTGAGGGTGCGCGGATGCACTTCCCGGACGAGCGTTTCGGCGAATTCGTTCCGCTCCTGCAACAGCATTGGGCGCAACACGGTGACTGAGCATCCGGTTAGGCCAACGCTGGCGGTGATCGCGGTTGCCGTGCATTGGTGGCGGCAGCGCTAAGCGCGTACAGAGCGGGCGCGCCGGTCAGGAGTACCGCTACCACAGTTATGGCAAAATATTGGTATGCGCACTACCATCGACAAGGCTGGCCGCTTGGTAATCCCCAAGTCACTCCGCGAGCAGTCGGGCATTACCCCAGGTGAGGTGGAGATAACCCTCGACGGGGCCGCCATCCGCATCGAAGGCGTGGCAGCTGACAACCTCGTTGAAGAGGACGGACTTCTGCTGCTGCCCAGTGGCGGGCCAGAGCTTGACGCCGACGCGGTGAGGGAGTTGCGGCTTGCCGACCAACGCTGAACACGTGCTGGTCGACACCAGCGCGGCCCTTGCGCTGGCGCAGCGCGAGAACCCATTCCACCCCGCCGCCAGAACGAGGCTCCTCGCATGCCGCCGTGGGATGTCGGGGCATGCCGCGGTGGAGCTGCTGTCGGTCCTTACGCGGCTGCCGCCGCCACACCGCCTTAGTCCAATTGCGGCGCTTCGCCTAGAGCAGACGAATTTTCCGGAGTCCCGCTTCCTGTCCGCGCCGGAGACGGAAGGTCTATTGCGAGAGCTTGCCGAAGCGGGCTTGGCCGGCGGCGCGCTCTACGACGGACTTGTCGGCGCGGCTGCCCGCAACCACAAGCTGCCGCTCATCACCTGCGACCGGCGGGCAGAACCGACATACCGCACGCTCGGCGTCAACTACGAACTCCTATCGCCGATCTCGCGGTGACCATCCGCGCTTCACATGCGCGGATACGTCGGATACTCGATACCGGACAAATACTGCACGGTGCGCACGACCTGACACGAGTAGCCGAATTCGTTGTCGTACCAGACATAGAGGATCGCGCTGTCACCGTCGACGATCGCCGCGTTCTCGTCGATGACGCACGCCGCACGCGAACCGATGAAATCGCTCGATACCACGTCGGTTGCCGCGGTGTAGTCCAGGCTGCGGCTCAGCGGTCCGGACAGCGATGCCTGGCGCAGGTACTCCAACGCCTCCTGTTTGGTGGTACTGCGCTTCAGTTGCAGATTGAGGATCGCAACGGAAACATCCGGCGTCGGCACACGAATCGAGTTACCGGTGATCTTGGCTTTCAGATCCGGCAGCGCCTTGGCCACCGCGGAGGCCGCACCGGTCTCGGTGAGGACTAGGTTGAACGGCGCGGACCGGCCGCGACGATCGGCCTTGTGGTAATTGTCCAGCAGATTCTGGTCGTTGGTGAACGAGTGCACGGTCTCCACGTGCGCCCGCACGATGCCGTACTCGTCGTCCAATGCCTTGAGCGGGGGAACGATCGCGTTGGTCGTGCACGACGCACACGAGAAGATCTGCTGCTCAAGATCCAGTGTGCGGTGGTTGACTCCGTGCACGATGTTGGGCACGTCCCCTTTGCCCGGTGCGGTCAGCACGACCTTCCCGATACCGGGCCGCAGGTGCCTGGACAAACCTTCGCGGTCGCGCCATTTGCCGGTGTTGTCAATCAGGATCGCGTTGTCGATGCCGTACTGGGTGTAGTCGACACTCGCCGGGTCGTCGCTGTAGATGAACTTGATGACATTGCCGTTCGCGACGAGACAGTTGTTGTCCTGGTCGACCTTGATGGTGCCGTTGAACTGTCCGTGAATCGAGTCGCGGCGCAGCAGCGACGCGCGCTTGGCCAGGTCGCAGCCCCCGTTGTTGCGCACGACGACAGCGCGCAAGTTCAGCCCGTTACCGGAGCCGGCCTTTTCGATGAGCAGCCGGGCCACCAGCCGCCCGATGCGGCCAAAACCGTAGAGCACCACGTCCCGCGGGCCCTGCGGCTCGCTCTTGTTTTCGCCGGTCACCTCGTCAAGTTGCGCTGCGGTGAACACCGGAATGGGCAGACCCCGATCGTCGGCTCGGTAGGCCATCACCAGCAGCCCGAGGTCGATCTTCGAAGGTCCCAGGTCGAGGTCGGCAAGCGCCTGCAGGAACGGGAAGGTCTCCTCGACCGTCAGTTCGTCACCGCTGAGCTGTCGCGCGAAGCGGTGGGTCTTCAGGATGCTGATGACCGATTTATTCACCAGCGACCGGCTGTGCAGCAACACCGTCACGCCCTTGGTCCGGTGCAGAGCGCCGATGATCGGAATCATCGCCTCCGCGAGGGCTTCCTGAGCGTTCCAACGGGCGAGTTCAGGCGTGTTCAAATCCATACGTCCTACGGGTTACGTGGCCCGCTCACAGTGAGCGGCGCCTCGATGGTAGCGAGCGCCAGATCGCACAACGCGGGTCGATCCCACTGTGAGGTTTCAGGCTGGCGTGTGTGTATACGGCAACGCAATTCGCTCGGCTGACGGGCGGCTGACCACCAACTACTTGGTTGTCGACGAGCCATCCAGCCGGTTGGTCGGGCACCCAGGCCGGGGTCGCCATCCGCGCGGTACGAAATGGGGGATGATCGGTAAACCGCCGGCGCCACCGCCGGAGCGGCAAACGAAGAAGGGAAACCCCATGGCCAAGCGGGCGCACCCAACCTTGTACCGGGACCAGAACGCCTGGCGTCAACTGCAGGAATTCCTTCCCGAGCGTCTGCGCCTCAAGACTGACGCCGACATGCCCATCGAAGAGTTCTGGGAGTGGCGCGGCCATCAGATCCATCTTGACCGCTACCCCAACGCGGACGCACCCGCCAAAGTCATCCTGCACCACGGCGTCGGCACCAACGGCCGGCAGATGAACCTCATCCTCGGCAAATGGCTCGCCGACAAGGGCTGGGAAGTCACCGCGGTCGACAACCTCGGCTACGGAATGACCCAGGTCGCCAAGGGCACCACCCCCGGCTACGCCGACTGGATTGAGATGGTCACCGACTACCTCGCTTATGAACGCTCGCTCGACGACCGGCCCATCGTCCTCTACGGACTGTCGGCCGGCGGCATGGTCGCCTACCACGTCGCCGCCCACGCACCTCGGGGCACGCTGTCCGGCATCGTTGGCATGACGTTCCTCGACCAGCGACACGACCACGTCGTCCGGGCGACCGCCCATGACAAGTTCACCGCGACCGTCGGCGCCAAGAGCGTGGCGATCGTCGCCAAGACGCCGCTGCGCAGACTCAAGTACCCGATGACGTTGGCGTCCAAGATGAGCGCACTGTGCAACAACGACGCGGCATTGCAGGTGTGTCTGGCCGACAAGACCTCCGCGGGTAACACAGTGTCGCTGAAGTTCCTCGACGAATACGCCAGCTACATCCCCGATATCGAACCGGCCGACTTCGACATCTGCCCGGTCCTGCTGACCCAGCCGGCCGAAGACCGCTGGACTCCACTGGAATTGAGTAATCCGGTCCTCGACCCAATCACCAAAGTCGCCGTCAACACCGTGATGCTCGACAACGCCGGCCACTACCCACTCGAGGAGCCCGGCTTGACGCAGATGCAGAACGCGATCGACGCGTTCGTACGCGACGTGACCAGCACAGGCTGAATGACTGACACCGTTGAGGTCGCCAAACCCGGCCTGGTGACCTGTTGCCAGGCAGTCGCCGGCTTACCCCTCGGCGTCATCCGTCCGCGGCGCCCCGACCAACAGTTCCTGGCGTCCCTGACGGACCACGGGTTACCCACGGCCGCAACGACAGTCGAGCTGATCACGTTGCCGCAGCGAGAAAGGATGGTTCCGACCCCGGCGATCGCCGAAGGAGTGTGGCGACCGGGACGGACCGCCAACCTGATCAACGCTTTCGTCATCCGCCACCCCAAGGCAACCGTCCTGGTCGACCCAGGTGTCTGTGTCGACGTCATCGATCGCGCGGTGGCCGAAATACCGTGGACCCTCCGGGTAGCAGTAAAACCCCGGCGCGACGTCATCGATATCCGCCAAGCGCTCGCACTCGCCGGCATCGACTACAGCAGCATCGACTTCGCCTTGCCCACCCATCTGCATTGGGATCACGTCGCCGGACTGCTGGACCTGCCCGGGCTCCCCGTGTATCTTCATCGGCCCGAACACAGCTGGATGATGAGCGGTCGGCTCGCGCCGCAAGGCGGCGTGCGTCCTGCGGTGCGCAACAGGCCCGTGACCCTCTACGAACTCGACGGCCCGCCCATCCTGAGCTTCCCGCGCAGCCTCGACCTGTTCGGCGACGGATCTGTCATCCTGGTCGACCTGCCCGGGCACACCCCCGCAAGCATCGGGATTTTGGCCCAAACGCTAACCGGCCCAACCCTGCTTGCTGGCGACGCCGTGTGGAGCCGTGTCCAAATCGATCGGTTTCGGCAAAAGGCGTCCTACCCCGGTTTACTCGCCGACGCCGACCGGAATGCGGCCTGGGAGACGCTGCACCGCCTCTACGCCATACGGCGCCAAGTCACCATCCTGCCCAGCCACGACCACAGCGCCCAACCGTGACGGGGTCCTCATGATCGATCGCGGCGCGGGCGAGCCGGTGGGGCCGACAGCGCCCGTGCGCGTCAGGGGGCTCCGCCTCCCGGCGAAGACCCCGCCTCCGCAATCGTCGGGTGGTCAGGCAGCTCGACCGGATACAGACGGTGGCTGTCGCGGAGACCTTTGAGTTCGACCTCGCGCGGCGGTCCAAGCTGAATATCGGAGCGCCCTTCGAGCGCGTCGCGGACCGGATCGCTGACGAGGATCTCACCGCCGCCGGCCTGGCCCGCGACGCGCGCCGCCATCGCCACATTGCGCCCGAAGAGGTCGTCTCCGCGCCTGAGCGACGTGCCCATGTGGATGCCGATTCGCACCCGGATGGATTCGAAGCGATCAGGGTTGTCAGACAAAGCCCGTTGCACCGCGATTCCGCAGAGCACGGCTTGCCCAGGATCGGCAAAGGCGATCATGAATCCGTCGCCCTGGCTTTTCACCACGTGACCACCGTGGTCGTCGACGCGGTTGTGGATGAGCTTGTTGTGGCGCTCGAGCACCTTGACCCATCCCTTGTCGCCTAAGGCCTCATTGAGTTCGGTGGAACCCTCGATGTCGGAGAAGGCGATCACGACCTGTCCGTCGGCTGTCAGCCTCGCCAGGTCAGGGCGTTCGACCTGCGCCCAGCCGGCAAGGTCCTCGATCGAGTTGCGAACGGTGGCGCCAATGCCTTTGCGCATCAGCGAATCAGCGGTGTGCCAAACCGTCCTAATCGCGAAAGGTGCGACGCCCGGGCGCCGCCTGCGACGCGGATTGCTTTGTCGGAGGCGTTGGAGTTCGCGTCGTGTTCCCGTCAACTGCCGGCGCGACACGATGAGCAACACTCCCAGCGCGATGATCCCGGCAAGTTCGGCGATGGCGACCGCCATCCAGATGAACGTGCTCATGGTTCTATCGCGGCCGCCGCGGGCATTATCACTGACCGATTATGACGGATGAGCCGTGCGGCACCCGGGTAGGAGGAGTAATGATTGTGGGGCCGCCGCAGTGGGTAGTCCTCTTTAGACTCACGTCCAGCCTGAGGACTGGACGCGTTTGAAGGGAGGGCTTGATGAATATGTTCATTCGTCGCACGGCGTGCGCCGTGGCGGTGGCATTAGCACCCATGACGTACACGGCAGCGGTGTTCCCAAGCGTGGCCTCGGCCCAACCTCCTGATTGCGGTGCGGGCAACTGGTGGAATCCGGCAGCCGACGCCTGCCAGCCCGTGGTGCCACCGCCACCGCCTGATTGCGGTCCGGGCAACTGGTGGAATCCGGGACCCGCTGCGTGTCAACCGGTAGTGCCGCCGCCGCCGCAGTAGCGAGACAGGATCGCCGCTGCCGGGTGAACTGTGGCTGCGAGGCAGCAACCTCCGGTTATACCGGGTTATACTCACGTCCGTGAAGACCGCCATCTCGCTCCCGGACGAAACTTTCGATCGGGTCACCCAGACCGCGAGTGACCTCGGCATGAGTCGCTCGGAGTTCTTCGCACGGGCGGCGCAACGCTACTTGGACGACCTGCACGCCCAGTCGCTCACTGGACAGATCAACAGTGCCCTCGAGCGCCTCGATCGTACCGACGAGGCGGATGCCGCCGCCGTAGCAGTCGGACACCGCGTGCTGGACGCCGTAGGCGATGAGTGGTGATCAGCCGCGCTGCTATCTACTGGACGGACCTTGCACCGCCGACCGGCAGCCGTCCAGCCAAGCGCCGTCCGATGCTAGTAATCCAGTCGGATCCGTACAACGCCAGCCGCCTCGCCACGGTGCTGGCCGCAGTGATCACCACAAATACGGCCTTGGCGGCGATGCCCGGCAATGTGTTCCTGCCTGCCGTCGCAACAGGACTCCCACGCGATTCAGTCGTCAACGTCACGGCGCTTGTCACACTCAACAAGACAGATCTCAACGACCGCGCCGGGGAGGTGCCGACGAGCTTGATTGTCCGTTTTCATTCGAGGTGAGGCATTGGATGGCCTGTGAGCTGCGGTGCCTCAGGTCATGTGAAAATCCCCTGCGCGTTTGAATGGGTGGTTTTTCACATGATCTGAGGCATTTGGGTCCGTCAATATAATTCAGCTCGTTCGAGCCTTCGTGATGATGTGATGGCCTTTTCCGGCTACCGGCCGACTGCCATTTCGGGCGCCGCGGCCGCGGCATGCTCGGCGGCGCAGGGCTGGTAGATGTCCACTGAGTGACAATGCGTTGATGGTGGCTTGCGATTTCATTTGGGGTAAATCGGCTTTTGGGGTGTGTAGCGAGACGGTTGTAGCTCTGACAGGTCGACGTTGTGTGGTGCGTGATCAGCTCTTGACGCCTGGTGAGCTCTCGGTCGGATTTGCTGCCCGATGGGCGTTTTCATTTGCGGGTGGCCCCGTGGTCATCGTTGGAAGTGACGGTCACGGTTGCTCGTTGGTGCCGTTCGGGCTGGGCCTGTTTGCGCTGGTGTGCGGCTAGGAAGTCATCGACGATTTTTGTGCAGTCGTCGGCGGTGGTGGATCGCAGTCCGGTCATTCGGGCGAAGGCGAGTGGTCCGACGAGTTGGCATATAGCGAGGTCGTGGTCGAGGTCGTCGAGTTCGGTGCCGGCTTCGCCGCCTTGCAGGATGGCGTCGAAGGGTTGCCGGTATTGCTCGATCACGCGTGCTCGCAGTGCGCGCGGAGGGTGCTCATCGCTGGGGTGGTCGATGGTCGTGGGGCCTAGAGCGAGCCAGGCCAGCAGGGTGATGTGCGCCGGCGCGTCGGCGAACAAGTTAGCTTGGCGAGTGAGTAGCTCGATGAGCCGTTCTCGCAGCGTGCCACTTGCCGGGGCCGGTGACGTGACTTGCGGCAGGAGCCGTTCGAAAGTGGCCGCAAGCAGTTGCGATGAGCTGCTGAAGTGGCGGTACAGGGTGGTTCGGGCGACCTTGGATGCTTTGGTGACTGCGTCGATGGTGACGGCTTCGATGCCGCCGCTGGTGAGCAGCGCGGCCGCGGCGTCGAGTAGGCGGTTGCGGGAGCGGATGCGGCGGGGGTCGATGTCGTCATCATCTTCGCTGTGGACTGGTGCCTGCTCGCCGCTCACACCGACTCACCTCACCTCGTTCTGAATTCTTCTGGCGCGCGGACGCCGCTACCCGGCCCATTATGGTACCACCAGTAGCGCACCGAAACGGCTGGTAGTCAGGGGTTTCGGCGAGCTGCGTAAGGGTTGTTGGGTAGCAGGTGCCGCGGGTTATCTGCACGACTCGACGGGGCCCGGCGGGGCCGCCGCCACCCGATCATCACTAAAAAGATACACCTAGTAGCGCAGCGCTACTAGGTGTACTATTCGGGCACCGCTCGCCGATGCGTCGAGGGAGGCGCCATGTATGCCGCGTGGATCGAAGATTGTGTTGTGCAGCGAGTGTCGTTGCATGACGGGGTGGTATTGGGGTTCGCCGATTACAACGAGGTGGTGATCTCTCGGCCGCTGCGTCTGACGTTGCCTGCCGTCGGCGAATTCCCGGTCGAAATGGTGCTCATTGATCCCGATCGGGTCGCTGTTTATGAGCGTCCGTTGTTCGATTTGGCGGGCACGGTGTGCACCAGCGCCTGGTACGGCGACGACGGTGCGCTGCACCTGGGGTTTTCTGCAGGGCACCGGATCGACGTCGACGCCGAGGCGGATGCCACAGCCTGGGAGTTGTACGGCAAACATCACGGCTATATGGCGTGTTTGCCTAGTGGGCGGGTTCGGGTGGTTCGCCACGATCTGCCCGAGGACGCCGGCGTCGATACCGCGCTCCGGTGATGCGGGGGGCGGCGCCTGACGGTGCGTACGCGCGTGTCGAGGTTGGGCACCCTGGCCCGTGTGATGGCGTAGCGCTACCAACAGTGTTTGTTGGGGGGTGCGGTTGTGGTGGCTGAGGGCGATTGGGGGCCATCGGGCACCGCGACATCGGTGGCGTTTCGCCGCGGCGGCCGCGTGCTGCACAGATCCTCCTCTGGTGAGTACAGTGCGCGGCTGGCAGCACTGGCCCGGTTCACGGTGCGTCATAAGGCGTGGGTGATCGCGGGCTGGCTGGGGGTCGCGGTGGTGCTGGCGTTGCTGTTTCCGCAGTTGGAGACGGTGGTCCGCCAGCAGTCCGTCAACCTCATTCCGCGTGATGTGGCGTCGTTTCAGACCGTGGATCAGATGAGCGCCGCGTTCGGTGAGCAGGGCTCGCAGACGATGTTATTCGTCGCGATGGAAGACCCAGCCGGATTGACCCCGCCGGTGCGCCAGCACTACGAGCAGCTAGTTGCGCGGCTACGCGCCGACACCGATCACGTGTTGCTGGTTCAAGACTTGCTGGCCGATCCGGTGACCAAGGCCCATACGCTCAGCGAGGATCACCAGGCCTGGTTTTTGCCGGTGGGGGTGGCCGGCACATTGGGTGATCCGGCGGCGGCCGAATCGGTGCAGGCCGTGCGCGCGATCGCCGATGCGGTATTCGCCGGCTCGTCGACAACGGTGTATGTGACGGGCCCGGCGGCCACGTTCAGCGACCAGATCGCCTCGGCTGAACATGATCTGTTGCTGGTGTCGATCGCCACTGCCGGGCTGATCGCACTGATCTTGCTGATCGTGTACCGGTCGGTGTTCACCGCGGTATTACCGCTGCTGGTGATCGGGGTGAGCCTGGCGGTGGGGAGGGGCGTGCTTTCGGCGCTCGGTGAGATCGGTATGCCGGTCTCGCAGTTCACCGTGGCGTTCATGACCGCGATCCTGCTCGGGGCCGGCACCGATTACACGGTGTTTTTGATCAGCCGCTATCACGAGCAGCGCCGCGCCCACGTGCCCGCCGACGCGGCGGTCATCGCGGCCACCGCCAGTATCGGGCGGGTGATCGCGGCGTCCGCGGCGACCGTGGCGCTGGCGTTTTTGGCGATGGTGTTCGCCCGTCTGAGTGTGTTCGCCGGGCTAGGTCCAGCGTGCGCGGTGGCGGTGTTCGTCGGGTTCTTGGCGACGGTGACTTTGTTGCCGCCGGTGCTGGCGTTGGCCGCCCAACGCGGGATCGGTGAACCCAAATCCGATCGCACCCGCCGCTATTGGAACAGTGTCGCGGTCGCGGTGGTGCGTCGCCCCGTCACACTGTTGATCACCAGCCTGGTCCTCCTGCTGGCCCTGGCCGCGGCCGCGGGGATGATGAAGATCAGCTATGACGATCGCAAAGGACAGCCCGCCACGACCGCCAGCAACCAGGGTTATCAGTTGCTGGATCGCCACTTCCGCAAAGATGTCGTCATCAGCGAATTCCTGGTCGTGGCCAACCCCACCGATATGCGCACCGCCAAAGGGCTGGCCGACCTCGACGAGATGGCCTCCCGGGTGGCCCAGGTGCCCGGGGTCACCAAAGTCTCCGGTATCACCCGCCCCACCGGAGAACGTCTCGAACAAGCACAGCTGTCCTGGCAAAACGGTCAGATCGGCGACAAAATGGCCGGCGCGGTCGCCGACGGTGACACACGAAAAACCGACCTCGTCAAACTGACCGACGGCGCCGATGCGCTCGCCGGTGGACTGGCTCAACTCGACGCCACCGTGCGCACCGCCCTAACCCCGCTGGCCGGGTTATTGACGAACGCGCAGTCCGGCACCCAGGCCCAACGATTCCTACCGCTGCTGCACCAACTATCGGCGAGCGCCCCAACCATCGATGAGGCCATCCAATCAGGACCCGGCCTGCGGTCCTCGGCGGAGCAAGCCCAAAACGCTATCGCGATCGTGGATCCCCTGGCCGCGGGTCTGGCCGAGTCGCCGTGGTGTGCCACCACACCGCAGTGCGCCCAGATCCGCGATCAGATCCAGGTTCTGGTCAGCCTGCGTGACAACGGCTTCTTCGATCAGGTCGCTGACCTGGGCGATCACTACAACCCGGCCACCAACGCCACCGTCACCGCCACGCTGGACGAGGTCCAATCCGCTGTCACCGCACTGGATAAGGCGTTCGGGGCCCTCGGGAACCCCGCGGATCTGAGCGCCAATATCGGCCGCCTCCAAGACGGTATCGGCCAACTCTCAGCCGGCGCCCACGCACTGGCGGGCGGGGTGCACGCGCTGGCCGACAGCAACATCGAGATGCTGTCGAAGATGGGTCAGGTCGCTGCCCAACTGCAGAACGCGGCACACGCCAGCACCGGCTCGGACGCCGCCAGCGGCTTCTACCTGCCCCCCGACGTCTTCGATAACCGCCAATTCGCCGCGGTCGCCAAACAATTCCTGTCTCCGGACGGCAAGACCGCGCGTTTCGCGATCGAAACCGCGTTCGATCCCTACAGCATCGAGGCGATGAAACTGGCCCACCAGATCACCGCCGCCGCCCAAACCGCCCGCCCGAACACCGCCCTGGCCGAGGCCTCGATCTCGGTGGCCGGGTTCCCCGCCGTCAACTCCGATATCCAGC
The DNA here is from genome assembly GCF_041287095.1 of Mycobacterium sp. pUA109. NCBI lineage: Bacteria > Bacillati > Actinomycetota > Actinomycetes > Mycobacteriales > Mycobacteriaceae > Mycobacterium > Mycobacterium sp. pUA109. Next base: position 42,550 of record NZ_JBGGKS010000033.1, read on the forward strand.
AACTGCTGCGGGCCGACTTCGCCCAGCTCGCCGCCGCCACCTTGCTCATCGTCGGGCTGATCCTGGTGCTGCTGTTACGGGCCTTGCTGGCCCCGCTCTACCTGCTGGGCACCGTGATACTGAACTACCTGGCCTCGCTCGGTATCGGCGTGCTGATATTCCAAGGAATGCTCGGCTACGAAATCGCCTGGCCGGTGCCGCTGCTGGCGTTCATCATCCTGGTCGCCGTGGGTGCCGACTACAACATGCTGCTGGTCTCGCGGCTACGCGAGGAATCCGGCCGCAATATCCGCGTCGGGGTGCTACGCACCGTCGCCAACACCGGATCGGTCATCACCTCCGCGGGCATCATCTTCGCCGCCAGCATGTTCGGCCTCATGATCGGCTCGGTCGCGATCATGATCCAAGTCGGACTCATCATCGGCTGCGGTCTGCTGCTGGACACCTTCCTCGTACGGACCCTGACCGTCCCCGCTATCGCCACCCTGCTCCGCGAAGCAAGCTGGTGGCCCAACACACCGCCAACGATCAGCGACAACACCGCCATAGACCGAGGTTAACCCTATGCATGACCCGCGACACCGGGGCCACCAGCACAGCCCAAATGCCCGGCTAAACCCAACAGTTCTCGCGAGGAGATAACACCAAAAGATCATGACCTTCACCGTCAACTCCTACCCTGTCGATTCCCTCCCGCAAGTGCTGCGGCGGGGGCGGTGGCCACGCCGAGGATGTACACGCCGTGGTTGACGTTGTCGAACGGCTCGACGGGGACGCTGCAGTGCAGCGCCACCCCGCCGGTAACGCCCTGATAGCGGGGGCGACCAAGTGATGCAAAAGCAGCCCCGATGGGCGCAACTCCTGATCGCGTCCACCGCCGCCATCGCCCTAGCCTGTACGGTCGCGCTGGCGCTTCAAACGCTTGACGACCACGCCTCTGCACAGATACACGAATCTGGGGTGCTGCCCGGCTCCGACGATATGGCCACCCAGCAGGGGTTGCTGCCCGGCCAGATCAACCCAACCGCGCCCCCAGACTCAATGACCGACATACTCAACCGAATGGCGCAGAAGGCATCGCCGCCCCCGCCCGCAGACCCACTGTCCGACATGGCCGATCTACTCATCTGGCTACCGCAGCACATTGCACGGCGCATGACCCGCGATCAGGACACCGCCAATCTGTGCAACCCGCTGGCAATCCTTTTCCCCTCGGTTTCACCAGTGGCTACTTCCAGCACCAACTGCTCAGCGAAATCCACGTCGTAGGCGTCGGGCAGGTCAATACCATTGACGCGCACAACGCCCAAGCGCCGCCCACGCTGGCCGCTTGTTGCCGTCCACAAAGGCGTGCTTAAGCACCAGCGAGTGCAAGCAGCCTTCTCCCACAACATCGATATGCGCCGTCGTCGAACACACCGGCCTGCACACGCGCGTCCACGGGTCTGCTGCATGAACAGGTGACATCTGAGTTGGCTTGCCCCGTGGGGTGGGCTGGAAGGATGTCAGCATGGCAAGGC